>JAYUIF010000227.1:0-23183 GCA_043766295.1 Spartobacteria bacterium
CATCAGCTACGAAGCGATCACCGAGCGTGTGAATGCGGGCGGCACCGACGAGGAACTGCTCGCGTGGTGCTTCGCCAATGGCCGCAAGGTCACGGATCAGGACCAACATTTTTTCAACGAGTTCCTCCGCAAACGCGGCTGGAATGACTCGGGAAGCGAGCGACTCGCGCAGCGTAAAGTCGAAGGCGGCTTCACGGCACGCGACGAGATTCAGACTTTCTTCGATTACATTGACGCGGACGAAGGGCGGAAGTAATCGCCGCCGCGATTAGCGCTTTCCTTTTGCCAACTCGGCGGCCTTTACGATGCGGAAACCGTAGGTGTCGTTCGGCCTGTCGGGTGATGAACCGATGCGGCACGAGGAGAGGAGGCTGAGCGCAAGGGCACCGTTATACCACGAACTGCCGCGCAGGGTTTTGTTGGTGTGATCGGCGTTCCAATCGTCGCCGAGCCATTGCCAGACGTTGCCGCTCATGTCGTAAAGGCCGGTTGCGGTGGGCTTGAATTTCCCGACTGGCGAAGTGTGCATATAGCCGTCGTTATAGCCTTCGATGGGAGTTTCGCTCTTGGTTTCCTCGCCTGCGAAATTACCTGCGCCCACGGGCGGCGGCCATTGAGTTCCCCACGGATAAACATCGGGCACATCCATGTCGCGATCCTCGGGCGTCTTGCCAGTTTCCGCTGGAAGACCGAGGGCTTTGCTCCATTCGAGATCATACGGGAGGCGATAGGATTCGTTGGCTTTCAGCAGTCCGGCCTTGCGCTCTTTTTCCGTGAGCCATTTGCAAAACGCATCCGCCTCGCGCCATGTGACGTTGACGACGGGATGCTCGGGGCTCTGCTCAAATGAAGGCGACTGCCACGCTTTGCTTTTGAGCGAGGTGGCTTTGGCGAAAGCCTCGAAGTCTTTGCGCGTGGTGGGATACACTGCGAATTGCACATCGCCAACCGGGGCGAATTTCATGCCGAGGGAATTTACGCCGGGCTGCGTGGGCGCGACGACTTCAGCAGGTGGCGTGGACTCGACCTGAACTTTGGGTTCCGTGACGGCGGTGTTTTTTACTGGCACTGGTGTTGGAGTCGGCGGCTTCGGCACATTTGGAACGACAACACTGCCGGGAGTCGCGAGCTTTTTGATCTGCGCACGAATATCGGCGGCTTGCGCGGTGACGGCATCCAACTTTGCTTGAATCTGCTTGGTCGGCTCGACGCCCGCTTCGCCAAGTTCCGCGAGGCTGGAGAGCGCGGCTTTGAATTTCACGGTCTGCGCATCGAGTGATTTGGCCTGCTCTTCGAGCTTGGCGATTTGTTCGCGGGCAAGCTTGCGGCCTTCCTCCTCCGCTGCGGCTTTGGCTTTCGCCTGCGCTGCTTCCTCGGCGATCTTCGCCTTTGCCATCGCGGCTTCTTCGGTGGCATAGATTTTTACGAGAGCAGCGGTCAGCGCGGTTTTATCCTGCTCCGTTTGACGCATCGCGAGCTGCATCTGCTGGCGGAGCGATTCGGCCTGCGTGATTTGCTTGTTGATTTCATCGAGCGCCTTGGCGCGGTCGGCTGCCTGCTGGGCGATGTCGCGCAATTCGGTGTCGGCCTTTTGACGCACTGCAAGTTTGTCTCCCGTCGAAGCGGTGTGGTCAGCGAAGGCTTTTTCGGCAGACTCGGATGCCTTGATGGCTTCGGCCATGGCTGCCTTTGTTTTCTGCATCGCCTCATCGAGCCTCTTATGTTCCGCATCGAGCGCGGCGGCTTGCGCGATGATGGGCATGAGAATTTTGCGTTTTTCTTCGAGCGCTTTTTTGACCTGCTCGTTTTCCGTCTGCTTCGTTTCGCGAACTGCGGATGCCTTTTGATGAATGATATCGGCGGTCTGCGCGGCGTCGCGCTGTTTGTCCGCAGCAGCCTGACGCTCGGCGAGAAGTTGCTCGATCTGGGCGGCTGTGGCTCCGGTTGGGATGCTCAGTTTCGGCAAAGGCGCAGGTGCTGTAGGGAGTGAAAATGCGACATCTACATCGGGCTTGTGCACTGGCTCGGGCTTCACCGGCTGAGTCACTGCGACTACGGGTTTGGGCGTAGGCTTTACCGGTTCGGGCTTCACGACCTCCGGCTGTTGTTGCGGATCAGCGCCGATGATTCCCGGCTTCACGGGTTTCACAGGATTTATTTGCGCCACGACATTTGGATTTTCCTGAGGAACGTGCGCCACCACAGCGTCCTCGGGCGGTTTTTCCTTCGGCAGAGGTTTCGTTCCTGCCTCGGTCGGCACTCCCTCCACTTGCGATACGGCACCGTCTCCGGGCACCACTTCATCCGGCTGATTGCGCACGTAAATTCCAACGCCGAGCGCGACCGCTGCGAGGGTTACTAGTATGACTGGCGCTTTCGAGCGCGGACGTTCGAGATCGGGAAAGCTGGACGACAAATTCAGCGGAGGCTTCTTCGCCGGACTGGCGGGAGGAAGCGGCGGGAGCGTGGATTTCACGGAGGACGAAGTGACATTCTCCACCTCTCTCCTTTCAAATTGCGAAACTTGCTCGGCTGGTTTCGCGGGCTGCGCTGCGACGGTCTCGCGAACTTCCGGTGCCGCCGGCGCGACAGCATCCGATTTTACCTGCGAAAGAAGTGACGCAACTTCGCCGCATGTCTTCGGGCGTTGCTCGACAGTTTTTGCCAGACACGAAGCGACAATGTTTTCCAAAGCCGGCGAAACCGCTGTGCCGCCACGCGACTCGGCGATTGAGGGCGGCGTGATTTTGCGAATCTGCGACACGATGTCGTCGCCGCCAAAAACCGAGCGTCCTGTGATCAGTTCAAACGCGAGGGCACCCATGCCATACACGTCGTCAGCAATCACCGCCTTGTCGCCATCAAGCTGCTGCGGGCTGGTGTAAGCGAGGTGCGCCTCAGCACCCTTTGCCATACCGACGCGCTCCATCGCATCACGCACTGCGCGGGAGAGGCCAAAATTGGCGACGAGAATCCCACCCGTCGGGCGTAGGTAAAGATTCGACGGCGAGAGGTCGCGATGGATCAACTGGATGCGGTGTGCGTCGCTCAATGTCTCGGCGAGTTGCACGAGCCAGGGCTGCACTTCCTGCGGTTCAAAGTGCCCCTTCGCTTTCAGCAAAGCCGCCAGCGACTCGCCCTCGAAACGTTCCATAGATATGGCAGCGATCGGGCCGTCCTCCACGAAATCATAGACCCTCAGAATATTTGGGTGAATGAGCTGGCGGTTGCGTTTCACCTCCTGCCGCAGTTCTGCGAGCGCACGCTGATCCTTCAGGATCGCAGATGGCACAAAATGGAGCGACACGTCCTTGCCAAGCACTTCATCATGCGCGAGCCAGATGGTGCCGCATTCGGGCGACGAAAGGTCGTTTTTTAGAACGTAGCAGCCAGCGAGTTTTTGTCCCTCGGCGAGTGTTGATGTCTGGTCGTTGGAGTCGGAGTTCGGTGAAGTTTGCACGGTTGGTATTTACTTGGGCTGAGATAAATCTGCATCCATAGCGAACGTCAATGCAGCACGCTTGGAGCAGATCGTTTATCAAATATGAAAGTCAGAATGAAACAGAAACCTTGCCGTCCGTGTAAAATTTATTGGGAAATCTCCTTGCGCAGCACTCAATTCTCGCAATTCTCCGTAATTATCATAACGAAATACGCGCCACTGAAAAACACCGCAGGCGGCGAAAAAATTTCTGTCACACCAACTGAAAACTCGTTAAACAACCAAACGTATGAAAACCAAGAACCTCGCAAGCATCCTCACAATCGCTTGTTCAGCAGTCGTCATCGCTGCCAATCAGGAAGCGCCGAGCGCAAAGCAACTCGCGGCATTTCCTAAAAATATCGCCCGCCAGCACTACGCAACAAACCTCTTTCTCTACGACGCCACCGCGCAGCGCTACATCGCCACCGAGGCAGCCGCCGCATGGCTCGACGATGACGTGACCACTGGCTGGCCCGCCCTCGCTGGCAAGCAACACTATTTACTGCAACTCACCGAGTCGCAGATGATCACCAATTTCAGCCTCTCGGCCAAAGCCTCCACGGGCAGCATCACCATCTACGTCGGCCAGCAAGCCGCCGCCCCCGGCGATAAAGCATGGCAGGCAGTCGCCAAGGACCTGACCATCGAATCCATCAACCAAAAGAAACTCGGCAACGCACTCAACGTCGAAGCCAAATATCTTCTGATTGAGACGAACATCACCAACCCCGCCCCGATCTACAGCCTTTACCTTTACGGCACAAAATCCGCCTCCACAGAATCCATCGTCCATCGCGCACAAACGGTGGATGTGCGCAGCACCGTTGGTGAATTCGTCAACAACCAGACCGCATTCAGCATCTCCAGCCTCTACGCAAACAGCCGTGTCACCTTCGCAAACACGCAAGGCGGAAACACCGCATGGCAGCGCGCGATTGATGATAATCCCGAGAGCTTCATCAGCATCGCACCCAGCACCACCGAATCCGGCATGGTGGTGAAATTTGATGCCGTGCATCCCATCTCACGCCTCGCGCTCCTCGCGGATCAAAATGCACGCGGAAAAGCCGACATCTTTCTGCTCGCCCAAGCACCTGCGATGGGCCAGCCCGTAAGCGTGGAAGGTCTCGCGCCTTCCGTCACCCTCACCTTCGACGGCAGCAGCGCCCGCAGCAGCGCCGATTTCGCGGAAACCAACGCCACCGCCATGGTGCTCCGTTGGCGCCCCGAGAGCGGCGAGGCGGCATTGAACGTCCGCGAACTCAACGTCTTCACAGACCTCTCGCTCGCCGAGTATGAAGTGAGCGGTGCGCCTACAGCCATCGCACAGGGCCCCGAGGATACAGTCGTCATGGCCAAAAGCGGCGACGGCAAAGACGTGAAAGCCCCCATCGGCGAAGGAAAAGACGTGAAGGAGCCAATCGGCGAAGGCCCGCCCCCAGTCGCATCCGGCCCCGGCTACAAGACCGGAAGCCTCGGCTTCCCGCCTCGCACTCAACTCAATCCTGTCAGCCCGTAGCCGACAAGAGCAGATAGCTTTTCAAAAAACGCGCGAGGCCAAAAACCTCGCGCGATTTTTTTACCATCATGCTTCTTGCAGCGTCGCCTCTCTTTGCTGCTTTGGAAAATGCGAGGTCAGATCGCGGCTGCGATGGCCTGGCCCATTTCGACGGTGCCGATGCGGCGGGTGCCTTCGCTGTGAATGTCGCCGGTGCGGAGTCCGCTCTCGATGACTTTCAGGACGGCGCGTTCGATGGCGATGGCGGCGTCGTTTTTTCCGAAGGCGAAGCGGAGCATCATGGCGGTGGAGAGGATTTGCGCGATGGGGTTGGCGATGCCTTTGCCGGCGATGTCGGGCGCGGAGCCGCCGCCGGGTTCAAAGAGTCCGAAGAAAAGTCCGCCGGGCTTGCTGGCACCGAGGCTGGCGCTGGGCAACATGCCGATGCTGCCGGTGATGGCGGCCATCTCATCGCTGAGGATGTCGCCAAAAAGATTTTCCGCGAGGATCACATCGAAGTCGCGCGGCGCTTTGATGAGCTGCATGGCCGCGTTGTCCACGTAGAGGTGGTTGAGCGCGACGCCGGGATATTGCTTTGCGATTTCGTTGACGGTCTTTCGCCAGAGCACGGAATTTTCGAGGACGTTGGCTTTGTCAATCGAAGTGACTTTCCCACGGCGCGTCTGCGCGGCGAGAAATGCGACGTGGGTGATACGTTCGATTTCGCTCTTTTTGTAAACCATCGTGTCCACGGCGATAGTCTCGCCATTTTCCTCACGCGTGCCTTTTGGCTGGCCGAAATAAAGGCCGCCGGTGAGTTCGCGGATGCACAGCATATCGAAGCCGCCAGCGACAAGATCGTGGCGGACTGGCGATGCGTGCGTGAGCTGCGGATAGCAGATGCCGGGGCGGAGGTTTGCAAAAAGGCCGAAGTGTTTTCGCAGCGGGAGGAGTGCGCCGCGCTCGGGCTGTTCGTTGGGCGGGAGCGTTTCCCATTTTGGCCCGCCGACGCTGCCGAAAAGAATCGCATCACTCTCGCGGCACAGCGCGACGGTGGCGTCGGGAAGTGCGCGACCATCCACATCAATGGCGATGCCGCCGACGCGTGCGTCTGTGAGTTGAAATTCGAGCGAGAATTTCGTGGCGATGACTGCGAGGACGCGGCGGGCTTCGGCCATCACTTCGGGGCCGATGCCGTCGCCCGCGAGGACGGCAATTTTGTAAGACGACATAGGGCGCGGGACGCTAGTGGGCGCGCAGCTTTTGCCAAGTTCCGAAAATGCAAAAACGCCAGCCTGTGAAGGCTGGCGTTTGCATGGGCTGTTTTTTTTGAGTCTGCGCTATTCGCGAGTCTGCGCGCTGACTTTGTAATTCGTGGCTCCGATTTTCTTCGGCACAGGCGGGATGCCGGGCTTCGGATAATCGGCAACGACCTGACGGTTTGAAGTGGGCACAACACGGATGGCTCCCTTGGCGTTGTTGCGCCAGCCGTTCGGATCGGCGTATTCCTCGCCGCTATTGTTGAGGCCGCTGACCTGACTTTCCAGACCAGTTCCGTAGCCCTGCTTGATGACAGTGGGCGTGACGAACACGAGCAGGTTGCGCTTGGTGCGTTGCGTGATTTTCTCCTGGAAGAGACGACCGAAGAGCGGGATGTCACCTGCAATCGGGACCTTGGTGCGCGCCTTCGATGTTTCATCCTGCAACAGACCGCCGATGGCGAGGGTGTCGCCGCTCTTGATGAGCACGTTCGAGTCGAACGAGCGCTTGTCAATAATCGGGCTGGCAACGCTTGCACCGCCGAAGACGAATGTGGCGTCGCCGACCTTGTTGCTAATCTCAGGTTTCACTTGGAGGGTGATGAAGTTGTCCTTGTTGATGCTCGGCGTGACCGAGAGCGTGTTGCCAAATTCCTTGTCCTGGAAACCGCCAAAGACTGCCTGCGCCGTCTGCTCGTTGAAGTTCAACTGCGGCACCGGTTGGTTGCGGATGATTTTGATTTCCGCCTTCTGATTGTTCGCGGCGACGATGCGCGGGTTTGCGAGAAACTCCGCATCGCTGTCTTCATTCAACATTCGCAGTGTGACGGAAAGTTGCGGGAGACTGAGGATGGCAAACTGCCCGGCGAGCGCATTGCCGAAGCCACCGCGTGTCGCACCGTCCATCACGAAGTCAGCGGGCTTGAGTTTGCCAGTGGATTTGTCGAGGACGATGGAATTCAGCGATGATGCACCTTCTGCAATCGCACTGGAGCCGCCGTATTTTATAGACTGCGGCGTGCTGGAACTGCCGACGACACCGGCCCAGTTGATGCCGTAAGCTTGCTTAGGATTCGCGGTCACTTCGACGAGACGGGCTTCGATCATCACCTGCTGGGTCGGACGATCAATGGATTCGAGAAATTGGTGAACTTTATCGAGGTTCGATTTCGTCTCGCGGTAAAAGATGGTGTTCGTGCGTGTGTCCACCTGCGGCGCGACACCGCTAGTGAGCTGGGTTTGCAGCAGACCGGCGGCTTTTTCCGCGACTGCGTAGCTGAAAGTATATTGGCGGCTCTCGGTGGGTTCCTTTGCCTTTTCAGCCTGCGTCTTGATGTAAGAAACACCTTCGAGTTCATCAATGATCAGACCATTTGCCTGACAGATGATCCGAATCACATCGGCTGGAGGTTTTCCTTCCACGCGCAGTGTGATCAGTCCCGTCACCTGCGGGCTGACGACGACGTTCATCCCCGCCTGACGCGCAAGCGAGCGAATCACCAGCGAGATTTCGTCGCCTTGAAACTCACTCACCTTCGGCGCATTTACATCCACAGGCGGGACGGTGCCATTGGGTGCTGGCACGGTCGTTGGCGCAGTGCCACCCACTACGGGTGTCTGCAACGGTGGATCAATCGTGGATGGCACGACCGGCGCGGCGGCTTTGCCCAAGTCGGCGGGCAATGCTGGCGCTGTGGGCGGCTCGATGGGCGCAGGCGCTATCGGCGTCTGTGCGATGGCAGCACTCATCGAGACGATGAGCGCGCCGAGTGTTCGTTGGAGTATAGCAAGGGTTTGGGCTGAGAGTTTCATGATGGCGAGTGCTAGTTAGCAATACGTGGGCCAACCCAGCATCGGCACCAAATTTTCAAGCCACAACCCTCCCGATAAAAACGCAAGTCAGCCCGCAAACCCTGTAAAATAGCGGCTCGCGGGCTATATGCTCGCTTCTCTCACAGCCTCTACAAACGCGCGCATCTTTGCGAAATCTTTTCGCCCCGGCGCTGTCTCGACGCCACTCGATACGTCCACCACACGCGGGCGGACAGCCCTTACCGCGTCGGCAACATTCTCCGGCGAGAGACCTCCGGCGAGCCAGAGCGTGAGCTTTGGATGCTGCGATTGAAACTCGCGCACGAGCGCAAAATCCACCCGCGCACCCGTGCCGCCGAACGCGCCCGGCACGTGGGCATCGAGCAGGATGTGCCCGGTGGAAAACGCATCCGCATTTGCAAAAGCTGCCGCATCGCGCGCTCGGATCGCCTTCACCAGCGGCTTGCCGAACGCAGCAGCGCGCGAACATTCGGCGGCGTCTTCGTCACCGTGAAATTGCAGCGCGTCTATAAATGGCAGCGCCGCAGTCGCCGCCATCTCGGCGGGCGTTGCGTTCACGAGCAGTGCAATTTTCACCACGGGCAAAGTGGCGATCCACGCCGCGTGATCTTCCAAAATGATGTGGCGTTTCGTGCCCGGCCATGTGTTGAAACCGAGCAAATCCGCGCCAGCCTCGATGGCTGCGCGGGCGTCGTCTTCGTTGGTGATGCCGCAAATTTTCACGGCGACTCGACCGGCAGGCAGGGCGATGCTCATTCGTCGCGACCATAAACAAAGCGCACGGAGCGGCAAAGCGGTTTCATCGAAAACGCGCATCACATTTTCCACGCGTCTTCTTGCCGTGAGCACACGCACCCGCTAGATCGCGAGCCGTGCGCCGTTACGCTCTCCTCGCTTTCCTGTTTTTCGTTACCTCATCCCGCATCCCTGCGCAGCAATCGCCGTCGGATGAAGAAAAGAAACGCCTCTTCCTCAAAGCCCGCGAGGAGATGACGACGATCCCCTATTCCCCGCCGCCCTCCACAGCGACGCCCAAACCCAAGCCGCACACCGCGCCAACTCCACCAGCGATCAATGCCCCTCGCCCAGTCGCAGAGACGCCGCGCCCCACGCCAGCGCCGGTGAAAATTACGCCGCCGCCGGTGCCGTTGCGTCCCGTGGAACCGCAGGCCAGCATCGTCGTCCATGAAAGTGGCGTGGGAAAAGCGGACGAAGAACCTGCGCCGCCGAAGCAGACCGAGAGCATCTGGTCGCGCATGTTTGGTGGTGGCGGGAACTACACTTACCTCACGCCTTCCGTGCGCCGCGCCATTGACCACGCATCGGTCACCAAAGGCCGCTGGCGCTACATCGTCGTCCACAACAGCGGCACGCGCCAGGGCAACGCCGCCGCGTTCGAGCACTACCACCGTTACGTTCGCAAAATGCCCAACGGCCTCGCGTATCACTTCGTAATCGGCAATGGCTCATCATCAAAAAACGGCGCGGTGGAAATCGGCAATCGCTGGCACGCGCAGCTTCAAGGCGGCCATGTCCACAGCGACTACCTCAACAACATCGCGCTCGGCATTTGCCTCGTCGGCGATTTCAACAACGGCAAGCCCACACAAGCGCAGCTCGATTCGCTCGAAGAGTTGATCAAATACCTGCGCCATCGCGTGGGGCGCATCGGCGGACAACAAGCCATCGTCAAAGCCCACCGCGACATCAACCCTCCGCAATGGCCCACCGACTGCCCCGGCAACGATTTCCCGTTCCGCTGGCTGAGCAGTAAATTTTAGCACGCCCCGCGTGATCCTCGCTCTCACCGGTGCCACGGGTTTTGTCGGTCGCCATGTCATTCGCGCCGCTGTCCGCCGAGGCTACGAAGTCATCGCTTTCACCCGCGATCCATCGCGCAGCGTAGGCGATTGCGTGGAGACGCGCCGCTTTTCGCTCGATGCGCCGCTCGACTTGCGCGGCTGCGAAGCCGTCATCCACCTCGCTGGCGAAAATGTCGCTGGCATTTGGACGCGCGGGAAAATGCGACGCATCCGCGATAGTCGCGTCCTCGGCACGCGGCGAGTCCTCGAAGGCATCCGCGCTCTCGCGCAGCCGCCCGAAGTTTTCGTCAGCGCGAGCGCCGTTGGATATTACGCCGACAGCGGCGACGCCGAACTCACCGAGCAATCGCCAGCGGGCGCAGACTTCCTGGCCGAGACCTGCATTGCGTGGGAACGCGAAGCCGCAACACCACTCTGCCGCGTCGTGAACACGCGCATCGGCCATGTGCTCGGCGATGGAGGAATGCTCGGACTCATGCGCCCGATTTTCCGGCTCTGCCTTGGTGGACGCTTGGGAAATGGGCGGCAGTGGATGCCTTGGATTCACGTCGAGGATCTCGCCGAGCTGCTCCTTTTCGCCATAGGAAATCTCGATGTGCGCGGCCCGCTCAACGCCACCGCGCCGTGGCCCGTGCGCAACGCCGACTTCACTCGCGCCTTCGCACGCGCGCTCCATCGCCCCGCACTCCTGCACGCACCCGCGTGGGCGCTGCGCCTCGTGCTCCGGCAGTTCGCCGCCGAAATGCTCGCCAGCAAACGCGTGCTTCCTGCCGCAGCGACTGAGCATGGATTTGGATTCCGCTTTTCCGAACTCGCTCCCGCACTGAACGACATCGTCCACTGAGGAAACGCTGATTATAGCCCGCGAAAAACGCGAAAGGTCGCGAAAGTTTTTTTGTGACTCCGTCGCTCCACTGCCCTCATTTTGGCTTTCGCGTTCTTTCGCGTTTTTCGCGGGCTCTCATCCGTTTCATTCAGCGGTTTCTTATGGTGAGTTGAAGCTCGAAACAAGTTTCCAAGTTCGCAGGAACCAAGCTACAACCCCGCCATGTCCGTCCCACAAAACACCATCGCCCTCGTCTATGATTACGATCAGACGCTCTCGCCAAACTACATGCAGGACGAAGTGCTCTTCCCCGCGTTCGGCATTGATTCCGGGAAATTCTGGCTGCGTTGCCAGACGCTCGTGCGCAACGATTACTACGACAACGAACTCGCCTATCTCAAAGCACTGCTCGACTGCCTCGAATTGGATCGCCCCACCAACAAACGCCTGCGCGAACTCGGCGCAGGGCTGAACTTTTTTCCCGGCCTGCCGGAGATGTTTGAAGAATTCAAAACGTGCCTGCTTCGCCCGGAACACCAAGCGCTCGGCATCAAGGTCGAGCACTACATCATCAGCAGCGGGCTGAAGGCGCTCATTGATGGCTCGCGGCTCGCGCCCTACGTGCGAGCGGTATTCGGCTGCGAATTTGCGGAAGACCGCGAGGGCCGCATCACTTTCCCGCGTCGCGTCATCAGCCACACGCAAAAGACGCAGTTCCTTTTCCGCATCAACAAAGGGCTGCTCGATTACACGCAGGATGTGAACGACCACATGCCGCCCGACCTTCGCCCCGTGCCCTTCGATCACATGATCTACATCGGCGATGGCCCCACCGATGTGCCGTGCTTCACCGTCGTGCGCCAGCAGGGCGGCCAAGCCATCGCCGTCTATAATCCCAGCGACGAATCGCGCACCAGCTTCCGCAAAAGCTACCAGCTCGTCGGCCCGTCGGATCGCGTCCGCCACATCGCGCCCGCCGACTACCGTGCTGGCGGTCACCTCCGTTTGCTCATCGAGCAAATGGCCTGCGAAATCGCGGACAAGATCGTCTCTCGCCGCCAGCGCGACATGGACGAAAATACCGTGCGCGCACCGAAGCACTGAGTGTGAGAATCCGATGGTGTCCTAATTTGGAAGCCATGAAACCAGGAAAGAATTGAAGTCGGCCAATTTCATAGGTGTGACAACTTTGCCTTCATGGCTTCATGGCTTCCAAATTCAAAATAGGACACTGCCGAGAATCCAGCATTCTCGACACGCGCATCGTGCGTTCGCTAGCGTCCGCACTTTCTCGAAATGAAACACGATATCCGGCACATCCACTTCATCGGTATTTGCGGCACTGCGATGGGCGCGGTCGCCGCCGCGATGCGGGAGCAGGGCTACATCGTCACCGGCTCGGATGCGAATGTGTTCCCGCCGATGTCCGACTTTCTGCGCGAGCGCGGCATCGCCATCGCGGAGGGATTTCGTGCGGAAAATCTCGCGTCGCCCGACCTCGTCGTCGTCGGCAACGCCATCGGGCGCGGCAACGCGGAGCTGGAGGCCGTGCTGGATCGGCGGCTGTCCTACGCCTCACTGCCGGAGACGCTGCGGCACTTTTTCCTGCGCGGGCGGCGCAATCTCGTCGTCGCGGGCACGCATGGAAAAACGACCACCGCCGCGCTGCTCACGCACATCCTGCGCGTGGGGAAATTAAATCCCGCGTGGATGATTGGCGGCATCGCCGATGATCTCGAACAGGGCGCGAGTCTGCACGACGCGGAGCACGTCGTCATCGAGGGCGATGAATACGACACCTGCTTTTTCGACAAGGGCCCGAAGTTCGCGCACTACCTGCCCGAGCTGGTGATCCTCAACGCCGTCGAGCTGGATCAAATGGACATCTACCCCGACCTCGCCGCCGTGAAGCGCGCCTTCGGCCTGCTCCTGCGCGTGCTCCCCGCGAACGGCGTGCTCCTTTTCAGCGCCGACTGTGCGGACACCCGCGAAGTCGCCACGCAATCGCGCACCACCACGCGCCTCGCCGTCGGCTTCAGCGAGCACGCCGACATCCGCGCCACGCACGTCGAAGTCGGCCCGCACGGCAGCGTCTTCACGCTCTTCAATACACGCTTCACGCTCCCGCTCTTCGGCGACTTCAACGTGCGCAACGCCGCCATGGCCATCACCGCCGCGCGCCACTACGGCGTCGCATTTTCCGACATCGAAAACGCCGTCGCTACATTCAAAGGCGTGCGCCGCCGCCAAGTGCTGCGCGGCGAGCGCGACGGGGTGAAAGTCATCGAGGACTTCGGCAAACATCCCACCAACATCCGCGAAACACTCAAGGCCCTCGCACAGCGATTCCCCGGCGCACGCGTGTGGGCCATCGTGGATCCAAAGGCCAACACCATGTGCCGCGCCGAGACGCACGCCCCGCTCGCCGTCGCCCTCACCTTCGCCCACGGCGCACTCATCGGCCCGATCGAACGCCCCGAGCGATTCCAGCCCGGCGAAGCACTCGACCCCGCCCGACTCGCCGCCGAACTCACCGAGCAAGGCCGCCCCGTCTTCGCCGAGCCCGATGTCCCCTCCATCGTCTCACGCATTCGCGAAATGACCCGCGCCGGTGATGTCATCGCCGTCTTCAGTTCCGGCGGCTTCGGCGGCATCTACGAAAAACTCCTCGGCGCGTGAGTCGTTGAATTTCTAACGCCGCCTGCTACTCGTGCGGGCCGACATTTCCACACTATGAAAAACATCCTGCTCGCCCTCGCACTCACCGCCACCGCATCGCACGCCGACGATGCAAAACTCTCCGCCATCCCGCTCAAAGACATTGATGGAAAGGAGACTTCGCTGAAGGCGTTTGCCGGCAAAGTCGTGCTCGCGGTGAACGTGGCGTCGCGCTGCGGGAACACGCCGCAATACGCGGGCTTGCAGGCGCTCTTCGAGAAATACAAAGCGCAGGGCCTCGTCGTCGTCGGCTTTCCGTGCAACGATTTCGGCGCGCAGGAGCCGGGCACGAATGCGGACGTGAAGGAATTTTGCACGACGAAATACAGCGTCACGTTTCCGATGATGGACAAGCTCCACGTCAAAGGCGCCGAGCAGCACGCGCTGTATAAAGAACTCACGGGCGCGGGCGCGGCATTCCCCGGCGATGTGAAATGGAACTTCGGGAAATTTCTCATCGCACGCGATGGCACGGTCGCCGCGCGCTTCGAACCCGGCGTGCAGCCGAGCGATGCGAAACTGACCAAGGCCATCGAGGACGCGCTGGCGAAAAAGTGAGCGTCGCCGAAAATCAAAGTCAGCTCGTCGCAAAGCTGCGCATCATCGAAGACCCGCACGAGCGCCTCGCCGCGCTCATGTCGCGTTCAAAGAAATGGCCCGCACCGCCCGCCGATCAACTCACCGACGCAAACCGCGTCCACGGCTGCCAGTCCCGCGTGTGGGTGACGGGCGCGCTGGAGGATGGTGCGTTGCGCCTGCGCATGGAGTGTGACGCGCCGATGGTGAAGGGCCTCGTCGCCCTCCTCTGTGAAGTCTATGACGGCGCCACCCCCGCCGACGCGCTCGCCATCGAGCCTACGATTTTCGACGAGTTGGGTTTCACAAAAATGGTCACACCCACGCGCCTCCACGGCCTAGCCGCCGTCCGCGCCCGCATCCGCGAAATGGCAGCCGCGTTCGCGTGAGATCGTGGACGCACTTGCGCCCGTTGCGTCGGGCGGGTAAGGACGCTGCGCTTATGAAACGTCTCGCCATTTTTTTCTGCTCGCTCGCCGCTGCTGTCACTCTCCTCGCCGATGATGCGGCGACGTTTGCGGTGAGCGCGTTCACTTTTACGCGCCCGGCGGAGTGGAAGCAGGCGCAGCCGAAATCGCCGATGCGCAAGGCGCAACTCGAAGTGCCTGCGAAGGACGGCGGCAAGTCGGCGGAGGTGGTGTTTTTCTTTTTTGGCGAAGGACAGGGCGGCGATGTGCAGGCGAATGTGCAGCGCTGGCTGGGGCAGTTCACCTCGGCGGAGGGCGCGCAGAAAGTGGAGCCGCAGGATTTCGGCGGAGTGAAGGTGACGCTCGTTTCGACCGAGGGCACGATGAAGGCGAGCCCCATCTCGGGCGTGACGGAGGAGCAGGCGGGCTTTGCGTTGCTCGGCGCGATTTTGGAGCACGCGGACGGGCCTGTATTTGCGAAAATGACCGGCCCGGTTGCGCTGGTGAAAGCGAGCCGCGAGTCTTTCATCGAGATGGTGAAAAGCGCGGTGAAGAAGTAGAAATCACCACTCACGTTATCCGATGCCCACGAGCTTCTACGTCAGCGCACTCATCGAAATCCTTCACTATGTCAGCGATGATTTGCTGCACTGTGATTCGGGGACGACGATTGGGGAATTGTTCAGCGACGATTTCGATGATCTCGATTTTGAACTGTCGCTGACGTGTTTGGAGGCGACGCACCGGGTCGCGATCAAGGAAGTGTTTTGGAAGACGCCACTGGAGGAGCACGAGGAGCTGACGCTGGAGGAACTCATCGAGAAGTTTCTGGATCAGCGCGAGCAGAAGGATCCGCTTTTTGTGACCAAGCGATTTTTGTTTTTCGAGGGCAGCATCAGCGCGGCGCTGCGCGAGGAATACGAAGGCCCGCCGCCTGCGGATGAATACTAAATGAACTCCAATACGAAGGAATCTGCGCGATTTTCGCGGCATCGCTTGACGCTCGCTGTCGCGCCACGTATCTCCGCCTCCCTCGCGTGAATCCAAACTATCGCCCGAAAGACGAGTGCGGCGTCTTCGCTGTCCACGGACATCCAAACGCAGCCATGCTGACCTACTACGGTCTGTTCGCATTGCAGCATCGCGGTCAGGAGAGCGCGGGCATCGTGACTGCCAACGGCCCCGGCACGGCTTTTCAGCGGCACGTTGAAATGGGCCTCGTCTCGCAGGCCATCAAGCCGCACGACTTGGAGAAACTCAAAGGCACGCGCGCCATCGGCCACGTCCGCTACTCGACGACCGGCAGCAGCATCCTCGCAAATGCGCAGCCGCTGATGGTGGATTGCGCGCGCGGCCAAATCGCCATCGGCCACAATGGCAATCTCGTGAACGCCGGACTGCTCCGTGCGGAGTTGGAGGCGAAAGGTTCCATTTTCGGAACGACGGTGGACAGCGAGATCATCCTCCACCTTCTCGCGCAGCCGAACGAAGCGGGTAACGTCCTCTCCGCACTTCGCCGTGTGCATGGCGCGTTCTCGCTCGTGATCATGACCGAGTCCGAAATCATCGGCGTGCGCGATCCGAACGGCTTCCGCCCGCTCTCGCTCGGGATGCTCGATGGAGCCTACGTGCTCGCCAGCGAGACGTGCGCTTTCGACCTCATCGGCGCGAAGTTTATCCGCGACATCGAGCCCGGCGAAGTCGTCATCATCAACAACGACGGCATCCGCTCCGAGCATCCTTTCAATGAAACGCGTCGTGCGTTCTGCGTTTTTGAATACGTCTATTTTGCGCGCCCGGATTCGATGCTCAACGACATCAACGTCGCCCGCGTCCGCACCGAAATGGGTCGCCAGCTCGCACGCGAAACCGGCGTCGAGGCCGACCTCGTGATCCCCGTGCCGGATAGCGGCATCTACGCGGCGATGGGTTTTGGCGAAGAGATGAATATTCCCTACGTGCAGGCATTCGTCCGCAATCACTACATCGGTCGCACTTTTCTCCAGCCCTCGCAGCTCATCCGAGATTTCAATGTGCGCGTGAAGCTCAACCTCATCCGCGAACTCGTCGAGGGAAAGCGCGTGGTCGTCGTGGATGACAGCATCGTGCGCGGCACCACCGCGCTCGCCCGCGTCAATCACCTCCGCGAAGCTGGCGCGACCGAAGTCCACGTCCGCGTGAGCTGCCCGCCGCACAAACACGCCTGCCACTACGGCATTGATTTTCCTGATCCGAAAAAACTCCTCGCCAACCAGCACACGCCTGCGGAAATCGCCGGCTACCTCGGCGCGGATAGCGTCGGCTACCTCAGCATCGAGGGCATGGTGAAAGCCACGCAACAAGCGCTCGGCTCACTTTGCCTCGCGTGCTTCAACGGCGAATACCCCGTCCCGATTCCCGATGGCGCGGGCAAATACGTCATGGGCAAACAGCGCGCCGGCCTCGTGTCTGAGAGCAGCCCGCAGACGGAGATGTTCGGCAAACTCAAATAGCTCCCACTGATTTTTCCAATGTCCGCAAATCCGAAATCCGAAATCCGAAATCCGAAATCCAAGAAAGCCTACGCCTCCGCTGGCGTGGATGTGGACCTCGGTAACCGCGTGAAAAGCGGCATCCAGGCCCTCGTGAAAAAAACACACGGCCCCGAGGTGCTCGGAAAAATTGGCGGCTTCGGCGGCCTCTTCCGTCCAAACTTTCGCGGGATGAAAGACCCCGTCCTCGTCTCCAGCGTGGATGGCGTCGGCACGAAGCTGAAGCTCGCATTTATGACGGGCCGCCACGACACCGTCGGCCAGTGCCTCGTCAATCACTGCATCAACGACATCGCCGTCATCGGCGCAAAGCCGCTCTTCTTTCTCGACTACATCGGCGCGGAAAAACTCGAACCCAAAGTTTTTCAACAACTCCTCAAAGGTTTTTCCAAAGCGTGCAAAGCTGCGAAGTGCGCCATCATCGGCGGCGAAACTGCGCAGATGCCCGGCATGTATCAGCCCGGCGAGTATGACCTCGTCGGCACCATCGTCGGCGTCGTGGATCGTCCGCGCATGATTGACGGCTCCGGCATCCGCCCCGGCGACATCATCCTCGGCCTCGCATCGAGCGGCCTCCACACGAACGGCTACACGCTCGCCCGCAAAGTTCTCTTCGAGCAAATGGGCCTCAAACTTTCCGCCAAACTCGAAGGCGTCACCGGCACGCTCGGCGACGAGTTGCTGCGCGTTCACAAAAACTATCAGCCTCTTCTCGCCACGCTGCCACCCGGCATCGTGAAAGGTCTCGCACACATCACCGGCGGCGGACTTGTGGACAATTTCCCGCGCGTGCTCCCGAAAAATTGCGACGCCATCGTGGACACCGCGAGCTGGAAAATCCCCGCCATCTACAAACACATCGAGCGCGGTGGCGGCGTGGATCACGCCGAGATGTTCCAAGTTTTCAACATGGGTATCGGCATGACCATCGTCGTCGCCCCCCGCGATGCAAAAGCCGTGCAAGCCAAACTCAAAGCCCGCGTGATTGGAAAAATCGAACGCGGCACCGGCATCGTGCGTTTGAAATAAGGGCTGAAAATTTTCTCCCCGTTCTGCGTGCGTATGCGTTAGAAGCACACGTTGCTTATGCCAAAGATTCTCCGCCAGCGTGCGTATTCGTGGTTGATGTGGGTCGCGCTCTATCTCGCGTTTGCGTATCCGCTCGCGTGGTTGCTCGGAGAGCCGACGCCGACGCCACCAGCGAAAACCGAGGCATTGCCCGCTGTGCCGGACGCTGGAGTGGGGCCCGAAATTTCCGTCCCGCCGATGGTGCCGGGAAATGTGATGCGACCACAGCGCAACCGGATCGATCAGAGCGATGCGGAGGTCGCGCGAAAATCCGCAGGCTGCATCGAATGCCACAAGACGACCGACGCGCACTCGATGCACGCTTCGCCAAACGTCGTGCTCGGCTGCACCGATTGCCATACGGGAAATCCCAAACGCGGGCTGAAGATCGAAGAGGCGCACCCGAAGCCGATGAATCCTGAGTATTGGCCGACGTCCGCGAATCCGCCGAACTCCACCGTGCTGCTCAACCAAGAGTCGCCGGAGTGGATTCAATTTGTGAACCCCGGCGATTTGCGCGTGGCGGAAAAAACATGCGGACTTTGCCATGGCGACATCACTCATCGCGTCGGCCACTCGATGATGAACCACGGCGCAATGCTGTGGAATGCGGCGGGCTACAACAACGGCGCGATCCCGTTGAAAAATCCGTTTGTCGGTCAGTCGTATGGCGCGGACGGCATCCCGCTGAAACTCGAAGCGCCCTTCGCGCCGACAGCGGAAGAGACGCACAAGTATGGATGGCTCGCCGCGATTTATCCGCTGCCGCGATTCAATCTTTCACAGCCTGGAAATCTTTTCCGCATCTTCGAAAAAGGCACCGAGCCGCCGCTCTCGCTCGGCACGCCCACGCTCGATGAGCCGCCCGGCAAACCCGGCAGACGCTTGAGCGAGCGCGGACTCGGCACGCTCAATCGCACCGACCCCGTCATCCTCGGCGCGCAGAAAACGCGATTGCACGATCCGATGCTCGGCTTCCTCGGCAGCAATGATCGCCCCGGCGATTACCGCAGCAGCGGCTGCACCGCGTGCCACGTCGTGTATGCAAATGATCGCTCGCCGACGAACTCCGGCTGGTGGAGCAAATACGGTCACCAAGGACTTTCGTTTTCAACAGACCCGACGATCCCGAAGGACGAACGCGGACACCCAATCAAACACGTCTTCTCCCGCGCAATCCCGAGCGCGATGTGCATGAACTGCCACATGCACCAAGGGAATCTTTTCGTGAATCCCTACCTCGGTTTCACATGGTGGGATCAGGAAACCGACGGCGAGCACATGTGGCCGAAGGAGCAGCACGACCCGACCGACGGGGAACTCGTGCAGGCAACGCGGGCAAACCCCGAAGCGGCGGCGGCGCGCGGGCTGTGGGGCAATTTGGATTTCCTCGAAAAAGTGAGTGAACTGAACCCGAAGTTGAAGCACACGCAGTTCGCCGACTACCACGGTCACGGCTGGGTTTTCCGCGCGATTTTCAAGCGCGATAAAAAAGGCAACATGCTCGACCTCGACGGAAATAAACTGCCGGAGGGCGACTTCAAACACGGCGTGCATCTCAACGATGTGCATTTGAAAAAAGGGATGCAGTGCGCGGATTGTCACTTCGACGTGGACGTTCACGGCAACGGACTGCTCTACGGCGAGCCGCGCAACGCGACGACGATCATGTGCATAGATTGCCATGGCACGATCAACGCGCGCCCCACGCTCAAGACGAGCGGCGCGGGCGGAACGTGGGACGG
This sequence comes from Spartobacteria bacterium, assembly GCA_043766295.1. Classification (GTDB taxonomy): domain Bacteria; phylum Verrucomicrobiota; class Verrucomicrobiia; order Chthoniobacterales; family Chthoniobacteraceae; genus SXWH01. The sequence goes on from JAYUIF010000227.1 coordinate 19,769, forward strand.
CAAATCGCGCAAGACCGAGCCGGTGGACTTGTCGAAATCGGTCACATCGTGGAAGCCGCGCTTCCAGTGGGAGGGCCTCGATACGCCGCAGCCGCGTCTATTCCAAAACTCGGTAATGTCTCCCGATACGCGCTGGGAAATCCCGCAGACGAAAGACATCATTGATCCTTCGCACCCGCGCTACAACGCCAAGGCCGCCTACGCAAAAACGATGCATCGCGACGGCGAAACGTGGGGCACGGTGCCGGATAAAAAGGACTGCCCGGAAAAACTCGCGCACTCGAACGAGAAATTTGACTGCCAGATCTGCCACACGAGTTGGGCGACCTCGTGCTACGGCTGCCACTTGCCGATGAAGGCGAATCAGCGCGTGCCGCAAAACAAATTCGAGGGCGTGCTGGATCGCAACTACACGACCTACAACCCGCAAGTCGTGCGCGACGATGTGTTCCAACTCGGCGTGGATTCGACCGTGAAAAATCATCGCCTCGCGTTGCTGCGTTCATCGAGCGCAGTTGTCGTGAGTTCGCAAAATGCGAATCGCGAGTGGGTCTATTCGCTGCAGCAGACGGTGAGCGCCGAGGGCTACGCGGGGCAGGCTTACAACCCGCACTTTGCCCACACCACAAGCAGCGTCGGCACCACGAAGAACTGCACCGAGTGCCATCTCAGCAAGGCGAACGACAACAACGCGTGGATCGCGTCGCTACTCGGCTTCGGCACTGGCAGCGTAAATTTCTTTGGCCGCTACGCATGGATCGGCGCGGAGGGCAGCGTCCACGCCGCGATCTGGACCGAGGCCGACGAGCCGCAATCGCCAATCGGCTCTTCCTTCCAGAAGCTCGCGTATCCGCGCAACTTCGCCGAGCACGAGAAAGCCGGGCGCGAATTGAAAGTCGGCTACGAGCATCACGCGGGCGAAGTCCACGACATCACGCTGCGGCAGGAGTATCTCTACGCCGCGTGCGGCAAGGAGGGCTTGCAGGTGTATGACGTGGCGAACATTGACAACAAAGGATTCAGCGAACGCTTCCTCACCTCGCCCGTCTCGCCGCTCGGGCAGAGCACGCACATCGCGCTCGCCGACTGCACGAGCGTCGCGCTGCCGAGCACGCTGCTGAACGATCCCAAGCGCACGCACCTGCCGGAAAACGACGAGCAGCCCATCCACGCCGTCTATGGCTACATCTTCGCGACGGATCGGAAAGAGGGCCTCGTCATCGTGGATGTCACGTGCCTCTTCGACGGCGACCCGGACAACAATTTCTTGAAAAAGGACGCGGTCTTTAATCCCGACGGCAAACTCACCGGCGCGGAATTCGCCGTGTGCGCGGGCGAGCGCGTGTATGTCTGCACGCCGCGCGGCCTCGCGGTCGTGGACGTGCGCGACCCGCTCAAGCCGCGCCTCGCGGGCGAATACGCGGGCGACTTCCTGCGCGCGCCGCGCGCCGTCGCGATTCAGTTCCGCTACGCGTTCGTGACGGATGCCGACGGCCTCAAAGTGCTCGACATCTCGGAGCCGACGAAGCCGCGCCCCGTGCGCGGCGCGACCGTGAAACTCCGCCACGCCGGCAAGCTCTACGTGGCGCGCACCTACGCCTACGTGGCTGACGGCGCGGACGGCCTCGCCATCGTGGACGTGGAAAATCCCGAGCACCCGAAGCTCGAACAACTCTTCACCGCCGACGGCGCGCTGAACGACGTGCGCGCCGTGCAAATCGGCAGCGTCGCCGCGAGCATGTATGCGCTCGTGGCCGATGGGAAAAACGGCCTGCGCGTGTTGCAGATGATTTCGCCGGACACCGTGCCCACCGCCTACGGTTTCACGCCGCGCCCCGCGCCGCGCCTCATCGCCACCTACCGCACGAAAGACCCCGCGCTCGCCGTGAGTCGCGGCCTAGATCGCGACCGCGTGGTGGATGAAACCGGCGGACAAACCGTCGTCTTTGGCCGCCGCGGCAGCCGCCCGTTTCATGTGGATGAAATGCAGAAATTCCTCCGTCACTCGGACGGCGAGATTTTCAAAGTCGAAGACGTGCGCTCGCGTCTCACCGAGGAGGAACGCAACGTCGGCCCAGTGAAAGTGAAAGTGCCGGTGATCAAATTGGAAACCCTCAGCGGAAAAGAAATCCCCCGCCCACAAACCGCGCCCAAGCCCGAGCCGACGAAACCGTAAGCCGCCCACCCAATCGCCTCCATGCGCGAGATATTCACTCATCAGGATTTCACGAGTGTGAGCCACTATAAATCCGTCCTCGATTCCAAGGGCATCCCGTCCTTCATCCGAAATGGACTCAGCAATCATTCGCTCACTGAACTATCCGCGCCGATCCTTTTTCCGACGCTCTTCGTAGAAAATGACGGCGACTACGACAGAGCCATGGAGATTTTAAACGCCATCCATAATCCGCCTGCTCCAAACATCGGAAGCATCCCGCGAGGTGAGGCTCGTCGTGCAGTGGATATTCTCCGTGGCTTGCTCGTCGCCAAATGTCTCCTCGTGATCGGATTCCTGTTTGCCGGAAATTCCGTCTTCCAAAACTTTGAAATCTACAATCGCAACAAGCTGACCGGACTTGAGCGCGCTTATTCATCCTGCAATTTCCCGGTTGAAATCCTGGTGCTGATTTCCTGTTTCTGCCTCATGCGAATTGGAAGAATCGCGTATCTTTTCCACATCGCACTCTGCTGCGTCCTGCTTCTTGGAAACACAGGTTGCATCATCAATCGCGCGGCGTTGCCGATTGTGCTCATCGCCTCGCTCATCACAGGCGCCATCCTCGCGATGCTATTCCTCAGCCCCGCTGCTGTGTGTTTTCAAAAAAAGCGCGATTAGAAGGACGGGATTGATTTTTGATTCGTTCCTGCCCGACGATTGCGCAACGCCGCGCTTGCACGTGAGGCTGGTTTTTGCGGGACTCCGCGATTCATGTTTGGCTTTATCGCACGGCGCTGTGTTTCGCTTTTCTTTGTGCTGCTTTTTGCGGTGACGTTTACGTTTTGCCTGCTGCGCAAAGCGCCGGGGAGTCCTTTTAATCTGAACGAAAAACAGAACACGCCTGAGGCGGTGGCGCGCGAGGAGAGGAAGTTCAATCTCGACGGGCCGCTGTGGTGGCAGTGTGCGCGCTACATCGGCGTGGCGCGCAAGCACGCGGTGGAATCGCCGCCGACACCGGAGCGGTTCAGCGGGCTGTTGCAGGGGGATTTTCAGCCGTGCCTAAAATACAAGGATCGCGGCGTGGGTGAATTGCTGGCGCAGACGCTGCCGATTTCCGCGACGCTCGGCGCGGCGGCGCTGCTGATCGCGACGGTGGCGGGTGTGTGGCTGGGCTGCGTCGCGGCGATGCGGCGGAATACGTGGGTGGATGCGGCGGCGATGTTCGGGGCGCTCGCGGCGATCTCGATCCCGACGTTT
>JAYUIF010000228.1:0-4015 GCA_043766295.1 Spartobacteria bacterium
TCCACAGCGGTGAAGCGACTGGCGTGCAACGTCAGTTCGTGGCCGAGGATGTCGGGCGCTGAGCCGAGATTCCAATACGTGTGATTGGTGAGATTAAGCACGGTCGGCTGGTCGGTCGTCGCTTCGTAGTCGAGCCGCAGTTCGTTGTCTTCGGTGAGCGTGTAAATCACGGCGACATCGAGTTTCCCCGGATAGCCCTCCTCCCCGTCCGCGCTGGTCAAAGTGAAGCGCACCGCGTTGTCGCCGATGGGCTGGGCGTGCCAGTTCCTTTTGTCAAAGCCCGCATTTCCTCCGTGGAGATGATTCGCGCCGTTATTCGTCGTCAGCGTGAAAGTTTTTCCGTCCAGCGTGAACTTTCCGCCCGCGATGCGATTGGCGTAGCGCCCGGCGATGACGCCAAAATACGGATGCACCCCCAGCCACAGCTCGGGCGAATCGAAACCGAGCGTCACACCCGCCAGCGTCCCGTCGCGATCCGGCGCGTGCAATTCCGTGAGCGTCGCGCCCCACGTGATGATGCGTGCGAGCAACCCGTTTTTGTTTGTGATGGTGAATCGCTCGACCGTCTGTCCGTCGTGCGTCTTTGCAAAAAATTCGCGGTGCATGAAAAAAAGAAGCGCACTCCCTACCCGCCCGCTCGCGGCAATGGGAAGCTTTTCGCCAGCATTCTCCAAAACGTCTAACAAATTTCATGTCGAGAGAAGCGGCTTGGTTTGAGACGGCGCGCGATGGTGGATGGGTGAATGCTTTCTAACAAAATTACCACTAGAGCCTCGCGGGTTTCTCGATAGCCTTCCCGCGAATTACCACCATGGATTTCCGCCTGTTCATCCTCGCCACGCTGCCTGCCGTTCGATTGCTCGCGGCGGAACCGACTGCCGAGCAGGCGGCTTTTTACACGGATAAGGTGCTGCCGATTTTTGCGGAGAATTGCTACCGCTGCCACAGCGCCGAGGGCGGGAAGGACAAGGGCGGGCTCACGCTCGACAGTCGCGACGGCATGATGAAAGGCGGCGACACGGGGCCGGCTGTCGTGCCGGGCGATGCGCAAAAATCGCTGCTCATCAAGGCGGTCGGCTACAAAGATCACGACCTGCAAATGCCGCCGAAGGGCGAGAAACTTTTGCCCGCGCAAGTGGCCGATCTCACTACGTGGGTGAACATGGGCGCGCCGGTTCCGGCGATGGGCGGGGCGATCAAAAGCAAGCTCAGCGGGCTCACGGACAAGGCGCGTTCGCACTGGGCCTATCAGCCGGTGAAAAAGCCGGAGGTGCCCGTGAATAAAAACCAGCAGTGGTGCCGCACGCCGGTGGATTGTTTCATCCTGCAAAAGCTGGAGGCGGCGACGATGTTCCCTTCGCCCGATGCGCCGAAGGAGTCGCTCATTCGCCGGGCCTTTTACGATCTCATCGGCCTGCCGCCGTCGCCTGCGGAGGTGGATGCGTTTCTTTCCGACAGCACTCCGCAAGCGTGGCAGAAGTTGGTGGATCGTCTGCTCGCGATGCCGCAATACGGCGAGCGCTGGGGCCGTCACTGGCTGGACACGGCGCGCTATTCGGACACCGCCGGCTCGAATGTGAATGGGCTCGAATATCGCTTCCCGCACGCATGGGGGTATCGCGATTGGGTCATCGGCGCGCTGAATGCGGACATGCCCTACGATCAGTTCATCGTGCAGCAGCTCGCGGCGGATCAATTGCCGGCGGAGATGCAGGGGAAAAAGCAGGAGAATCTCGCCGCGCTTGGCTTCATCACCATCGGCGAGCGGTTTGGAAATGTGAACGACCTTATCAACGAACGCATTGATACGGTGAGCAAAGGTTTCCTCGCGATGACGGTGGCGTGCGCGCGTTGCCACGACCACATGTTCGATCCGATTTCGCAGAAAGATTACTATGCGCTACACGGTGTATTTTCGAGCATCGTAGAGCCGCGCGTGAAGCCGCAAGTGGGCGAACTCCCACCGCAGGCGGAGCTGGAGGACTTCGTGAAAAAGGAAGTCGAGGCGATGAAGAACATCCGCGATACCTACTTCGGCGCGCTGGGCCGCATCAACCAAAGCTTCCGACTGAAATCTCCGCTCTATCTCGAAGTGCTCACGTTGTCGCGTCAGGCCCCGCCAAAGCCCGGAGCAGCAAAAGCCCAGCGCGCACTGTCGCCGTTCGGGCAATTCATCCGCACCAACGGACTCGATGAAGAAATCGCAAAGGTGCTCGAACGCCGCGCGAACCGGCGTGAAGACTCCATCTTCGGCCCGCTCGCGCGCTTCTCGGAAATCCAGCAGGAAAATTGGGCGGCGAAAACTCCCGCGCTCCTCGCGGAGATTCAGACCGGGACGCTCGGACGCTCGAAGAATAATGTGAATCCCATCGTCGTCGGCGTCTTCAAAAACGCGAAGCCCGCGAACATCAAAGACGTGTGGCAACTCTACGACAAAGTCTTCGCAGCCGCCGCGCCGAAGTCGTCCATCTGGCTCGATGAAATGGCCATCACCAGCACCGGCGTGATCGCAAGCGTGGACGCCTCGCTCGCGGACGTGATGCAAGTGCCGTTGGAAATCAAACCCGGCTGTGCCATGACGATGAACGACTATCGCACGGCAGTGGAGCGCATCCCGAATCGCTTGCAGGGCGCGATTCAGCAGACGCTCGTCAATTACAACGAACTGCTGCTCACCCACCCCGGCGCACCCACGCACGCGATGGTCGTCGCCGATCAAAACCAGCCGCACAATTCGCCCGTGCTCATCCGTGGACAGGCGGACAACAAAGGCGAACTCGTCCCGCGCCACTACCTTGACATCCTCAGCCCCGGCGGAAAAGCCGCGCCATTTACACAAGGCAGTGGCCGCCTCGAACTCGCAAAGGACATCGCTAGCAAAGACAATCCGCTCACCGCGCGCGTGCTCGTGAATCGTGTGTGGATGCATCATTTCGGCGAAGGCTTCGTCCCCACGCCCGACGACCTCGGCACGATGAGCGAAAAACCCACGCACCCCGAACTGCTCGACTATCTCGCATCGTATTTCATGGAGAGCGGATGGAGCATGAAGAAGCTGCACCGCCTCATTCTGCTCTCGCGTGTTTATCAGGAAAGCACGCACGTCATCGCCGAATACGAAGACAAAGATCCCTACAACAAACTGCTCTGGCGCGCGAATGTGCGGCGTCTCGATTTTGAAAGCGTGCGCGATTCGATGCTCACATTTAGCGGACAGTTGGATCGGAAAGTCGGCGGCAAGCCCGTCAATCTCACCGACGAACCCTACAGCTTCCGCCGCTCCGTCTATGGCTACGTGGATCGCGGCAATCTGCCCGAGCTGATGGCGCATTTCGATTTCTCCAAACCCGACATGGCGAACTCCAAACGCACGAGCACCGTCGTCCCGCAGCAGGCGCTATTTTTAATGAACAGCCCGATGACTGTGGACGTGGTGCGCCGCATCGTGAACCGCCCGGAATTTTCCAGCGCGCCCAGCGAGGCCGGGAAAATCGGCGCGCTCTACCGGATCATTTTTCAGCGGATGCCGGTGAAGGAGGAATACAAAATGGGACGCGATTTTCTAAAAGCCGAGGCGGAGGATTCGCAGGCAAATAACTACGTTTACGAAGGAGCAATCCGTCGCGGCGGCGGTCGCGGCGGCGCGATGTCAGCGATCAAAAACGACGGCCTGCGCGTCTCACGCCGCCCGCTCAGCCCGTGGGAAACCTACGCGCAAGTGCTACTGCTCTCCAACGAATCCGCCTACGTGAATTGAGCCGGAACGATGCAGTTAGAAATTGCGGATGGTGTGTGCGGGGTAGCACACGCGCCTCGCGTGTTGTTGCCGGCGCCCTCGCCGACAATGGATCGTGCCAGCCTGCGAACCCACGCCCGAAAGACTGGACGCTGCCCCCACCAAATGGTGCGCCCGCAACCGTCGCCCCGGCGAGGGCACCGGGGACGCAGCCTGCGAGGGCGCAGGCGCTACCCCGCACGCACCGTTCGTATCCTGTCACACGCTTCCATCTGCATC
>JAYUIF010000229.1:0-1552 GCA_043766295.1 Spartobacteria bacterium
GCCGCTGCCGCCATTCTACTGGACCGGCGACACGGAGATGAACTGCCTGCGCCACGCGCTCCGCCAGACGCTCGACCACGGCTACGCGCATCACATCCATCGGCTCATGGTCACCGGACTTTTCTCCCTGCTCGTCGGCGTGCGCCCGCGCGAAATCCACGAGTGGTATCTCGCCGTGTATGTCGATGCCATCGAATGGGTGGAGCTACCCAACACCCTCGGCATGTCGCAATACGCCGACGGCGGCATGATGGCCTCGAAGCCCTACATCGCGAGCGGCAAATACATCCAGCGCATGTCGAACTACTGCACCGGCTGCCGCTTCGACCCTGCCGAGCGCACCGGCCCGCGCGCCTGTCCCTTCACGACCCTGTATTGGGACTTTCTCCTGCGCCACGAGGTCGCGCTCGCAAAGAACCCGCGCATCGTCATGCAAGTGCGGAATCTCCAACGCCTCACCATGGAGTAGAAAGCCGCGATTCGCGAACAAGCCGGGCAGGTTCGCCAGGACTGCGAGACAGACTAACTCGCAGGGCGCGCGAACGTCCAGCACCGCCAAATGGATGCACGAAGAGCGCGAGTTTTTACAACATTAAAAAGCACCCGCTCAATGGCCTGAAGCGTTTGGCTTACCACGAGAACGAATCATCGTTCGTCGCAACTTAACAAATAACTCAAAGCAACAAACCTATGAAAAAACTGACCTTCATCGCCGCGGCATTCGCAACGGTATCTACCCTCCTCACGTCCAACCTCTCCGCAGCGGAAGAAAAGACCATCGTCGGGGTCGCTGCCGGCGCCGGCCAGTTCAATACTCTCGTCGCCGCAGTGAAAGCCGCCGGCTTGGTCGATACCCTTAGCGGCAAGGGGCCGTTCACCGTTTTCGCACCGACCGACGAAGCCTTCGCCAAGCTCCCCGCGGGCACGGTCGATAGCCTGCTCAAGCCTGAGAACAAGGACAAGCTTACCGCGATCCTGACTTACCACGTTCTCGCCGGAAAAGTCATGGCCGCGGATGTGAAAACCATGAGCGCCAAGACTGTGAATGGCAAAGAAGTGGCCATCAAGGTCGATGCAGGCAAAGTGACCGTCGGTGCCGCCAATGTCGTGAAGACAGATATTGCCGCGAGCAACGGCGTCATCCACGTCATCGACACCGTCCTTATTCCGTAAAATGCTCTGTGTGCGGGGCTGGCGATTCCAAGCGCCAGCCCCGTTCGCATTTAGGCGCTTTTCTACTACCCTTGTTTCACAAGATCGACCACCATTCCTGATCGGTGCCTTTGTCAGCTTTGTGGCGAGTGTTTCGCTCTGGTTTCTTTACAGTCACGAGCGCGCAACCTCGCGCTGCGAGATTCGCCCGCATCGTTAAAGCACCTTCGGCATCACCCCGATCCAGCTCATTGCCAAAACGCGCCTCGCCGCCATCTCCGCGAGACCGATCGCTCCGTTGCCGAGATCTCGCACGAGTGCGGCTTCTACGATAACAGCGCCTTCATCCGCGCCTTCCGCACCGTCGTCGGCGTGACTCCGGCGCAATTTCGCGCCGGCC
>JAYUIF010000230.1:0-3996 GCA_043766295.1 Spartobacteria bacterium
ACATGCAGTGTGGCTTCCGCGGTGCGCCACATTCCAAGACGGGCTTTCTTTTTGTCATAGCCGTATGCGAGGTAGGAAAGTGCGCTGAATCCTACATAAGAGGCAGCGACCCATGCCGGGATGATTTCAAACAGGGCCAGGGCAGACATCACCATCAGGAAGAGAAGCGCGCAGGTGATGGAGACGTATTTGAATCCACGCGGTTCCTGCCTCCGCTCTGCACGGTTCTGCTTGAAGGATCGCTGGGGCATTATGCGTTCCCTACACAATAGCGTGTCCACCGTCCACGGTGGTGTTGTGCATTTTTCCTCCACTCCACAAAATTCCGCTCCACACTCTTCCTGCTACAAAAGGCGTTAGCATTTTGTAACTAAAACAATTCGGTGATGGGCTTGGTGCCTGCGTCTACTAGGGGGAAGGGGCGGCCTTGGGGGCCGGGGAGATGGGCTTCGAGGTCGAGGTCGAGGGCTTTGAAGATGGTGGCGACGATTTCTTTGGGCTGCACGGGGTTTTCGGTGGGGTAGGCGCCGATTTCGTCGCTTTTGCCGACGGTGCGTCCGCCTTTCACTCCGCCGCCGGCGAAGTAAACGCTCCAGCATTGCGGCCAGTGGTCGCGCCCGCCGGCGGGGTTGATTTTTGGGGTGCGGCCAAATTCGGCGAGGTTGGTGACGAGGGTCATTTCGAGCATCCCGCGCTGGGCGAGGTCTTCGATGAGGGCGCTGTAGGCTTGGTCATACATGGGGGCGACGATGTCTTTCATGCCGGCGATGCTGGTGAAGGGTTTGGAGCCGTGGGTGTCCCAGGTGATTTCGTTGAAGACGGTGATGAAGGTGTTGATGGTGACGAAGCGGACGCCGCGTTCGACGAGGCGGCGGGCGAGGAGGCAGGATTGGCCGAAGCGGTTCATGCCGTAGCGCTCGCGGATTCGGGCTGGCTCCTGGCTGAGGTCGAATGCTTCGCGCGCGAGTGGTGATGTCATCAGGCGGTAGGCGGCTTCAAAGTTGGCGTCCATCAATTCGGCGTTGGCGGAGCCTTCAAAGTTTTTCATGCTGCTCTCGACGACTTCGCGGAGTTTGCGGCGGCGGCTCAGGCGGGCTTCGCCGATCTCGGCGGGCGGTAGGAGGTCGGGGACTTTGAAGTCTTTGAGCGAGGGGTCGGCGTTGAGGACGAAGGGGTCGCGGCTTTTGCCGAGAAAGCCGGCATCTTGGCCGTGCGGCATATTCCCGCCGGTGGGGCCCATGGCTTCGGGGAGGATGACGTGGGCGGGGAGTTCGTTGCGGCGGCCCCGGAGGAATTCATAGACGCAGCCGGCGTGCGGGGTGTTCACGCCGCCGGTGAAGAGGCGGCCTGTCTGCATCATCTGATGCCCGGTGTCGTGGACGGCGGCGGCGGTGTGATAGACGCTGCGGACGATGCTGAATTTATCGGCGACTGCTGCGTGCTTCGGGAATATCTCGCTGATTTGGAAGTCGCCTTTTGTGGAGATGGGTTTGAAGGGGCCGCGTATTTCGCGGGGTGCGTCGGGCTTCGGGTCCCAGCAGTCGAGCTGCGAGGGTGCGCCGAGATTAAAGATGAGGATGCAGGCCTTTTCCGATTTCAGTGGGGCGGCTGTCGCCTGAACCCCGAGCATTTTCGCCAGCGAAAATCCGAGTGCGCCGAGGGTGCCGACTTGCAGGAAGTCGCGCCGGGTGACGTTGTCGCAGGTGATGACGGAGCCGGGGCCGGTGATGTTCAGCATGGCGGCAAGCTATCGGGCATGGCCGCGCGATCAAGCGGCGTAGTATTTGGGGTAGCGGTAGTAGTAGTAGTCGGGGAGGTCGGTATCCACGCAGTTGAGGATGAGGCCGAGGACGTTGACTTGCCGCTGGTAGAGTGCGTTGAGGGCGTTGCGGGTGAGGCGGGCGCTGGTGAAGCTGGCGCGGATGACCATGAGGGTGCCGTCGAAATTCGGGGCGATGGTGGGGGTGTCGTCGGTGGCGAGGATGGGGGCGGTGTTGAAGATGACGAGGTCGAAGTTGGCTTTCCATTCTTCGAGAAGTTTCGAGAGGATGGGGAGGAGAAGAAGCTCGCTGCTTTGGTTGGTGACGGGGCCGCGCGGGATGATGTGGAGTGTGTCGCCGCGCGGTGTTTTCACGCAACTCTGCCACGGGACTTCGCTGCGGAGGATGTTCGAGAGGCCCTGTCGGCCATCGGAGTCGAAGAGCGCGGCGATGTCGCCACGGCGGAGGTCGGCATCCACGAGGAGGACGCGTGCGCCGGCGTTGGACATGGTGATTGCGAGGTTACTGGCGATGGTGCTCTTGCCTTCGTTCGGGATGGCGCTGGTGACGATGAGGGTTTTCAACTCGGCCTGATTGGGCATGAAGATGAGGGAGCTGCGCAGGCTGCGATAGGCCTCGGCATACATATAACGCTCGTCCTCGGCGAGCAGCAGGGGCAGGCCGGTATTGATGCGGCTATCCGCGACATCGGGGAGCTGGGCGAGGATGGGTTCGCTGAATTGCTCGATCATCTCGGTGGAGCTGGCGAAGCGATCATCGGCGCGATCCATGACGAAGAGAATCGCAAGGCCGATCAGCAATCCACCGATGATGCCGGTGAGTAATCCTTTCACGACGCCGCGATTTTCTTTGATGGCGAGCGTGGCCTTTTGCTGGAAGGCGAGAATCTCGGGGACGCCATTGGTGAGAAGCAGTTTATCGTAGGTCTCGCGCGTTTGGTTGTAGAGGGCTTCGCGACGGTGAACCTCCTGCTTGAGCGTGTTGTATTTCGCCGTGATTTTGCTGAAAGCGCGCGCCTTTTCCTCCAAATCCACGATGGATTTTTCTTTCGCGACGACTTCGAGTTTCAAACGCGCGAGCGCGGCGGCACGGCCCTTTTCGGCCTGCTCTTGCAGAACGCGGATGGCGATCTTGAGCTTGTCAATTTCCTCGACGAGCAATTGGTAGCGCGGGTGCGCGGGCTTCCAAATGACTGCGCGATCTTTGAGTTCGTCTTCCTTGATGGCGAGTTCCTGTTGCTTGTCGCTGAGCTTGTCGGCTCGCGTGTCGCTGTCGCCGCCGGGGCGCCTCGTGCCGCCCCCACCACCGCCGGTGTTGTTCAGCAGCGCGCCGCTGTCGAGCGTCTGGTAAAGATTCACCTCCTGTGAAAGTGCCTCGCGCGTCTTGCGGGCGTCGGCGAGATCGGCGGCGATTTGCTCGGCTTGCTGCTCGATGAACGGGACGTTGTTTTCGTCCACAAATTTGTTCATCTCCGACTGCGCTTGCTCGATGCGCGCGCGTTCGGATTCGCTCTGCTGGACGAGTAGCTTGAGGCTTTCACTCATCGTGTCCCGGCTTTCCTCCCGTCGCATCTCCATGAATGCCTCCATCGCACGATCCGTAAAAAACTGGGTGAACTCAGGATTCGGCCCGACACCGGTGACTTTAAAAAAGTAGGTGTTCGCTTCGTTTTCGGCGGTGACTTCGGCGCTGTTGGCGAGCGGTTCGTAGTCCGGCCTGAGCACCGCCACGTTTTTGACCGCACGCTCGTGAACGGCGGGACTCTCGATGGTCTTTACGATGGTGCCATACCAACTGGGATCGTTGGTGCGCGCCAAGCTGTTCTGATCTCCGCCCGTCTCGCGCACGCTGAGTTTTCCGTAGGAAACAAAACGGGTGGGCTTGTTGAACAACACCCATGCCTCAAAAGCGAGCCCGAGGCCCACGGTGATCGCCAGCACCCACCAGTATCGCTTGATGATTCCACGGTAGCGGTAAAAGCGGATTCCGATGCGGGAACTGATCTCTCCGCCCGTCGCGGGCGTGGGCTGCTTTGCATCCATGACTTAGTTTCCGAAACCGACGATGGGTTTTGCGTCCACGTAAATTTGGTCGCCGTTCTGTAAGATAATGTCGAGGTCGGTGCGCCCCTCTTTCGTGATGGCTTGGACGTTGTGCGTGCTGTTCCTCCCGTCGCGGGTGAGCTGCACGCGCTTCAAGTCCGTGTAAATGCTGG
>JAYUIF010000231.1:0-22838 GCA_043766295.1 Spartobacteria bacterium
GACGGCGGCGCGCAAGGTTGGAGCAAACATCTCATCGTCGGCACCAAGCCCGGCGAAGGCGAGACGCCCGTGATTTTTTCCGAGCCGCACGCCATTGACCTCGTGGATATGAATGGCGACGGCATCAAGGACATCATCACCGGCAAACGCTTCTGGGCGCACGGCCCGACCGGCGACCCCGACCCGAATGCGTGGGCCGTGCTCTATTGGTTCGAGCTGAAACGCGCAGGCGGCAAGGCCACCTACACCGCGCATATCATTGACGACAACAGCGGCGTCGGCACCCAAGTGATGGCGACCGACGTGAACGGCGACGGAAAAATAGACATCGTCGTCGGCAACAAACGCGGAGTCTTCATCCACACCCGCAAGTAGCGTTTGTCGCACTGAGGTAGTGCATTTGAGGGAGCGCGAAAACGGTAAAACAGATTATTCGCTCTTCCAAAAGCCGACAAGCTGACTAGCCTTTGCGCATGAAATTTCTCACCACGCTCGACCGCGACGAAGATGGTGTCTGGATCGCTGAATGTCCGGCCATCCCCGGCTGCGTCAGTCAGGGCGGCTCCCGCGAAGAAGCCCTCGAAAACCTTCGTGAAGCCATCGCCGGTTGCCTCGAAGTCCGGGCCGAACGCGGACTGCCGTTGACTGTCGAAACCCGGCAGATCGAAGTCGCCGTCTGAAAAATGCCAGTCCTGCCGACACTCAGTGGACGTGAAGTCGTGAAAGCCTTCGCTCGCGGCGGCTGGCAGATGGCACGGCAGCGCGGGAGCCACATGATCCTCGTGAAAGAAGGCCAGATGGCAACGCTCTCCGTTCCCGATCATCGGGAAGTCGCCAAGGGCACCTTGCGGAGTCTCATCCGGGCCAGCGGTCTCAGCGTCGAAGAGTTCGCCAGCCTCGCAGCCCGATAAACTCCCGCGCCGCGTATCGCGCGCTCGGTGCTCTCCATGTGTGCTACGGTGAAAATCATCTGCATCGTTCCATCTGAGGCAGACATTTGATGTTTCGCTCGTGGCTGGCTTGTTGCTTTCACGGGAAAGTGCGCCATGTTTTTGCTGACAAATGTTGCGCTGCGACTAAAGACGCCGCCTCATTTCCCGTATTTTACCTGATGTATATGAAGTTTTCTCGTTATAAATCGAAGGCATTTGCCGTTTGCGTTGCGCTGTTTGTGTTGTGCGATTCCGGGTGGGCTGCGAATTTTAATTGGTTCAATTCAAATGGAAATTGGAGCGCGGGGGCGAATTGGGGCGGCGCGGCTCCGAGCGGGACGGATGCGAGTGATTCGCTGACTTTCGGCGGGAGTGTGGCGGCGCCTTATTTGAGCACGAATGACATCGCGGCGACGCCGTTTCAACTCGATCAACTGATCATCAATGCGACGGACCCGGGGGCGACGGGAGCCAGCCATACGATAGCGGGGAGTGCGCTGCGCTTTATGAATCCGGCGTCGCAGATTGTAGTCAACGACGCGGGCAGCGTGACTTTAAACACGCCGGTGCAGTTTGCGGATAATGCGACGCTGACGGTGGCGGGCGCGGGGTCGGGGACGGTGACGCTGAATGGTGGCGTGACGAGTTTTGGGGATATTTTCAAATCGGGTTCTTTAGTGTTGCGTTTCGGGACGCTGCCGGTGAGTCCGGCGACGATTGCTTCGTCGAGCAATCGTTGGATCGGGCGTTTGCAGGCTACTGCGGGGACGGTGCGCTTTAACAACAATGCGCAGTCTGGCTCGACGGCGCTGCGCTCGAATCCCGTGATGCTGAGCGCGGGGGCGGTGCTTTCCATCAAGCGAGACAACGGGGATCAGGTTGGCAATTACGATACGTCGCTGCGCATTGGCGCGCTGAGTGGCTCGGGCACTGTGCTGGCGACGGTGGTGGGAACGGCGGGGCAGAATATAGATAACTACGACATCTTGATCACGACGCTGTCGGACCCGCAATCGAGCGGTGTGTTTGATGGTTTGCTGATTTTGCCGGGAGCATTCGGGACGGGAAGCGATCCGGGAAAACTGGCCGTGCGTGGCACGGGCACGCAGACGTTGAGCGGAACGGTGAACATCAATAAAGATGTGGTCGTCGGGCGCGGTGCGACGCTGAAGTTTTCCGGCAATGCGAGCCTCGCCAGTCAGACGACGAATGGAGCGATTATTTTCAACGGAGGCACGTTTGTTCTCGATAATACTGCGAACAATTTTGGCGGAGCGGGGCGTCTGCGCGATGGGTCGGCGACCAGTTCCGGGGCGGAGACCATCGGCGGCGGCACGCTGAGTCTGATCGGTAATGCATCCGGCACGAGTGAAATGACGGGCCGCCTGCAACTCGGCTCGCTGAATGCGAAATTGACCGGCGGAACCGAGAGCAACCCGCGCTCGGGCCATCTCAATATCAGCCTCACCCACAACGCCGGTAGCAGCGCATCCACGGATTTTCGCTTTCAATCCTACGCGCGCGACCAAAGCACGCTGCAACAATTTGCGACTGTGGATTTCAGCGCGAAGAACGGCGCGGGCAGCCCGCTCACGCTCGGCAACGCAGGCAACAACCCGCACATTTTTCTCAGCAACGGTCAGTTTTTCGTGCCGACGAACGGCGGCGGTTTGCTCGATGCCACATCGGGCACTGCGTCCACCGGATGGGCCACGGTTAACGGCACGGACTTCGCCACCTACGACACGACGCTCGGCGTGAAAGCGGTGTCCACCAACGTGTGGAGCGCGAGCTTGACTGCCAACTCCAACGCGTCGCTCACCAACAGCGCGCTCACGCCTGCGGCGAATTACACGGTGAACTCTATCCGCATCGCTCCCAGCGCACCGGGTCAGTCGCTCAGCATCGCAAGCGCGGGCAATCTCATCTGCACGGCATTCCTTCTCGCCGGCGCGACGGATTACACGATCAGCGCGGCCAGCACCGGCGGGATTGCTGGCGGCAGTGCGCGTTTTTTCCATGTGGAAAAAGCAACGCTCAACGTGAGTGCGAGTCTTGCCCCGAGTCCATCGGCCCAGCCCGTCGTGAAAAGCGGCGCAGGCACTCTTGTGCTCACGAATGCTGGCAATGCTTCGCTGCCGAATCCTGTCGTCATTAACGAAGGCATCGTTCGCGCCACGCCGGGCAGCAGTCTGCCATCGAGCGAGATTCGCCTTCGCGGCGGCACTCTCGAAATTGCGGGTGGCGGCACATTCAGCAGGAACATCAGCTTCGGTGCGAACTCACTTAATTGGTCCGGTGTCGTGCTCGATGCGACGACATCTGCAAATGTGCAAGTGACCACGGACCGTGGCAGCGGCGGCCTTGCGGCGTTCGGAGCCGACGTCACGCTCGACTTCAACGGCGTGGGGCCTGCGAACATTCAATGGGAGGACATTGGCTTTGTCCGTGCGGGCCACGCGCTCATATTCGGCAGCAAGACGGCGACCCATCGAGTCACTTGGAGCGACAATCTTTCCCTCACGGATGCGGTCTCCGCCGCGAGCATTATATTGACGACTTACAACGCCCGCGAAATCCGCGTCGTGGACAATCCGAACGCCACCGCAGACAGCGCGCGCATCACCGGTATCGTCTCCGGCAATGCCTATAACGATCTGCTGAAAACCGGCGGCGGCACGCTCGAACTTGCGAACGTCGGCAACACTTACCTCGGCGCAACCATCGTCGAGGAAGGCACGCTGCTTGTGACCGGGAACAGCTCTTCTTCATTCGCCACGGTGGTAAAAAACGGAACAGTCCTCGCGGGCAACGGCACCGTTGCTGCGATAGTTCTCGAATCGGGTGGCAGCCTGCAACCCGGCGTGAATGCCGTGGGCATTCTCTCCGCGAGCAAATTGTTGTGGCGTAGCGGTGGCGTGGCGCGCTTCGATCTCGGCGCTACCGGGCAATCGGACTCGCTCGCCTTGGGTGCTGGTTCGCTGGAAAAAAATCCCGCCAACGGAACATGGGCATTTGATTTCGGCGGCGGCGGCGAAGCGGGCCGCACCTACACGCTGATGACTTTCAACTCGACGACATTTTCTGCTGCGGATTTCACCGCGACAAATCTCGCCAGCGGCGTCACCGGCGCATTCTCCATCGCAAACGGCGCACTGAAATACAGCACGAACTTCCCTCCCGCCATCATCGCCACACAGCCGCAGAGTCAGCATAAAAATCTCGGCCAGCCCGTCACTTTCACCGTCCAAATCCAGACGCCCGGTGCCTACACCTACCAATGGTTCAAGGGCAACGCGCCGATCAACAACGCCACCACGGCGTCCTACAACATCGCCGCCATCACGGCCAACGACCTTGCCACATATACAGTGGTCATCAGCAACGGCGTCACACCCGTCACCAGCGACGATGCCGTCCTCACGCTCAACACCGCACCCACAGCGACCGCGCAGACCGTCAGCACGAACGAGGACGTCGCGCTCGGCATCGCACTGAGCGGCACGGATGCCGACAACGATCCGCTCACCTACACCGTGGTCACTCAGCCCACGCGCGGCTCACTCAGCGGCACTCCGCCGAATCTCACTTACACGCCGAACCTCAATCTCAACGGGCAGGATTCCTTCACTTTCAAAGCCAACGACGGACTTCTGCAATCACCCGCCGCGACCATCACGATCAACGTCGCGTCAGACTTCGATCCAATCACAGCAACCGATGACATCATCGCTCCCGGCGTCGCGGCGAGCGTGCTGGCCAACGACATTGACCCCGATGGAACACCACCGCTCACCATCGAATCCGTCACCGATGGCGCAAGGGGCACCGTCACGATCAGCGCGGACAAAACCACACTCACCTACGCGCCTGGCTTGAATTTTTTCAACAGCGACAACTTCACCTACACCGTGAAGAACGCAGCCAACAGCACGGCCATCGGCCACGTCACCGTCCGCATCGCACAGCCCGCAGCCTACGGCATCGTTTTGAAAAATGGCGCTGTCTCCGGCGAGCCTGCGGGCACTTTATTCACACTCATCGGCCAGCCCTCCATCACCGCCGACGGGCGCACTGCATTCAGCGCCACCTATCGCTCGCTCGACAAAAAGAAACACAGCGGGATTCTTTTCGGAGTCACGCCATCGGTGCTCGTCCACGAAGGAAGCGCCGCCATAGGAACCACGCTGAGTTTCTCCAAATTCGCAAATCCCATTGTCAGTTCCGTTGGCGACATCTCATTTAAAGCCAGCCTCCTCGCCGCACCGAAGGGCACTGCAAATGGCATCTGGGCGCACGATGGAAATGCGATGCGTCTCGTGGCGCGGCAGAAAGACAGCGCGCCCGGAATCACCGGCGCGTTTTTCTCCAAGTTTTCCGACATCGCGCTGCCCGACGATGGGCGCGTGATTTTCACCGCCACACTCGGCGGAGTCAGCATCACGAGTGACTCCACGCTCTGGCGCGAAGACGGCGCTGGCAGCGTCGCGCTTCTGCTCCGCGAAGGTGAAATGCTCAACGTCGCTGGCTCGCAGAAAACCGTAAAAACTTTCGCCGTCTTCGGCCCCGGCGGAAAGGGCACGCTCGATCAGCGGCGCGGTTTTA
This sequence comes from Spartobacteria bacterium, assembly GCA_043766295.1. GTDB lineage: Bacteria > Verrucomicrobiota > Verrucomicrobiia > Chthoniobacterales > Chthoniobacteraceae > SXWH01. The sequence continues at coordinate 5,538 of JAYUIF010000231.1, forward strand.
ACAACACCGGCGCGACGCTCGCGCGCGTCAGTTTCACCGACAAAAGTTCCGCCATCATCCGCATCAACAGCGACGGCAGCAAGGACACGATTCTCCACACCGGAATTGGATACGTGGAAATCGGCACAGCCATCGCATCGTTCAATCTTCCCACGTTTGCGGACGACGGCAGCATCACCGTGCAGGCGAAACTCGTCGCCGCATCCACCAGCGACAGCGTGATTCTTTCGCGCAGCGCGGCAGGCACGCTCAGCGTCACCGCACGCGAAGGCGCAGCAATTCCAAACCTCGGCGGCGCAGCGCATGGCATCTTCAGCGACCCGGTCGGCGGAGACTCAAACCGCATCGCATTCACCACTAAATTGAAGCTAAAGCTCGGCGGCGTCACCTCCGCCACCGACACGATTCTCTGGCGCGTGAATCCACTCGGCTCACTGCAACTCCTCGCCCGCAAAGGACTGCCCGCGACCGGCACGAACGGTGCCGCATTCAACATTTTCAAATCCTTCGCATGGACGGGCAGCGGCAATAACGGCGTCGCATTCGTCGCCACACTCAAGCTGAAAAAAGGCGTCGTCACCGCCGCGAATGACACGGGCCTGTGGGCCGAAGGCAGCAACGGAATGCTTTACCTCGCACTGCGCGAAGGCGCGACCGTGCAAATCGGCGGCGGCACGAAGACCCTCAAATCATTCACCATGCTCGGAGCCGTCCTCGGCTCGATAGGGCAGAGTCACTCGACAAATTTCGTAAATGGCTACGCAGCGCTCGCAGTCTTCACCGACAACACCAAAGGCGTCATCACCGTCTGGGTGCCCTGATTCTCCGGCGGCATTTGCTTCCATTCCCCAGCGCGTCCGCTATTTCCTGCGGCCATGAAAATCGGCTTCATCGGCTCAGGTAAAATGACCACAGCACTCGTCCACGGCGTCATCAAAGCCGGCGTGTGCCAGCCCGGCGACATTCTCGCGAGCGACAGCATTCCCGAAATCGCGGAGAAACTCGCGAAGGACACCGGCATCGCTTTCACCACCAACAACGCCGAAGTCTTCGCCACCAGCGACACCATCGTGCTCGCTGTGAAACCCGGCGATGCACTTGCCGCCATCCAACAGATCCCCGGCCAGCAAATGGAAAGCTCGATGAGCTGGGCGTGGCGCAGCGAAGGCGGCAAGCAAACCAAGCTCCTCATCTCCATCGTCGCCGGTCTTCCCATTGCAAAACTCGAAGCCGTCGGCGGCGACCGCCTTCGCATCATCCGCGTGATGCCGAACACTCCCGCCCTCATCGGCGCAGGTGCCGCCGCTTTTTCCTGCGGTGTCACCGCCACCACCGAGGACGCCGATGTTGCCCGCAAAATTTTCGGCAGCGTCGGCCTCGCCGTGCAGGTGAAAGAGGAGTTGCTCGATGCCGTCACCGGTCTCAGCGGCAGCGGCCCCGCGTATATTTACACGATCATCGAAGCCCTCGCCGACGGCGGCGTGCTCATGGGATTGCCGCGCGATCTCGCGCTCCAACTCGCCGCGCAAACTGTCGCCGGTTCCGCCGAAATGGTTTTGAAAAGCAGCCTGCATCCTGCCGCGCTACGCGATCAAGTTACCAGCCCCGGCGGCACCACCATTGCAGGACTCGAAGCGTTGGAAAAAGCGGGCCTTCGTTCCGCGCTCATCACCGCCGTCCGCGCCGCCACCCAGCGTGCGCGTGAACTTGGTTCCACGAAATGATCCCATCGCTGACGAGTTTGATTTTCCGAGGACTGCTCATCTTCACCCTCTGCTGCACAGCAGTTGCAGCGGAGAAACGAAAGCCATCGCAAAAGCCAAATCCGCCATCGGTGAACGCCGTTCCAACTGTTCCGAAAACAGCACCTCCAGAAGACACCGCGCAAAAAGTAGATGCCCAGAAACTCCATGACGAAGCACTCGCAGCATTTCAAAAAGGCGATCTCGTCACGGCGAAATTTGGTTATCAAAAAGTCCTCGAACTCGCGCCCGACAACGCGCCCGCGCTTCTCAACCTCGCCCTCGTCGAGCAGCGTCTGAAACAATTCGACAGCTCCGAGCGCCACCTCAAACAAATCCTCCGCAACGATCCCGGGAACGCCGCCGCGTGGCTCATCCTCGGCATCAACGCCTACCAGCAGGACAAACTCGACGCCGCACACGCGCACCTCGCGCAGGCCATTCTTTACGCGCCGAAAAATCCGCAGGCTCACCAATTTCTCGGCGTCATCTTCGGTCGCAAAGGCTGGTATTCCGCAGGCGAGGATGAACTGCGCCGCGCCATCGAACTCGATCCAAAATTCGCCGACGCGCACTACAATCTCGCTGTCATCTACATGGAGCGCGTGCCCGCATCCATCGAGCTTGCGCGACGTCACTATCAAATAGCGCTCGAACTCGGCGCTCCGCCCGACGCCGTGCTCGCAAAAAAATTCGAGTGACCCGCGCGCTTGCGTCGCAGCGACATTCACCGTAGCTACCGCCCGAATCATGAGCCGACTCGCCGCGATCCTTTTCGCACTCATCGTCAGTATTTCACCCGCGCACTCCGCGGAGAAAAAGGCCACCGCCAAACCGCGGCACACCACCACTGCGGTGAAGCCGGAGAAGCCCAGCGTTGCACGTTCATTCGCCGTGCCGGATGCGAATGATCCGAGCGTCTTCCCCGGCACCTCCGCGCAAGCCGTGATGCTGTGTGATGCCGTCACCGGTCGCGTGTTGTATGAAAAAAACGCCGATGAACTGCGCGGAGTCGCCAGCACGCAAAAACTTCTCACCGGCCTCATCATCGCCGAAGAGGGCGACCTCAACGCCAACGTCCGCGCCGAATCCGCAGACTCCGCGTGCGAGCAGACCAAGCTCGGCCTGCACACCGGCGAGACTTACAAACGCTACGATCTGCTCCGGCTCATGCTGGTGAAAAGCGAGAACGACATCGCCCGCTGCCTCGCCCGCGACAACGCGGGAAGCTACGACGCATTCGCCGAAAAGATGAACGCCAAGGCCCGCGAGATCGGCATGAAGCACTCGCATTTTGTAAATCCCAACGGACTCACCGAACCCGGCCAATACAGCACTGCACGCGACATGGCCCGCCTCGCACTCCACGCTTATCGCAACCGAGTCATCCGCGGCATCGTCTCCACGCGCACACTCACATGGACGACGCCTGCTGGAAAAAATCTCGTCTTTGAAAACACAAACAAACTTCTGAAATACCTCAGCATCTGCAACGGCATGAAGACTGGCTACACCGAGTCGGCGGGCCATTGCCTCGTCTCCAGCGCGAACGAAGGCAGCAAGCACGTCGTCTGCGTCGTGCTCGGCGAGCACCATCGCGAGGGCATTTGGAATGACAGCTATCGGATGCTCAATTGGGGCCTCTACCAAATGAAGACGCAGCCCGCCGGAAACTGAAACACGCCCGGCGCGCGCACGGCCATGCCCACCTTCGACGACGACCTCAGCGAACTCCGCTCGCGCTCGCTCCTTCGCAAACTGCGCACGTTCGATTCGCCGCAGCAGCCCGAGATCGAGTTGGCGGGCAAATCGCTGATCAACTTTGCATCGAACGATTACCTCGGCCTCGCCACCGAACCTGCGTTGCGCGAAGCGGCGAAGGCGGCGATTGATCGCTACGGCGTCGGCAGCGGCGCATCGCGGCTCATCTGCGGCACGCTCGCGCCGCACACGAAGCTGGAGGAAACGCTCGCGAAATTCAAAGGCACCGAGGCCGCGCTCAGTTTCTCCAGCGGCTATGCGGCGGCGGTCGGCGCACTCGGCGCGCTTTGCCGCGAGGGCGACGTGATCATTTTGGACAAACTCTGCCACGCTTCGCTCATTGATGGTGCGCGACTCAGCGGCGCGACGCTGCGTGTCTTTCCTCACAATCACCTAGGTAAACTCGAAAGCCATCTCGACTGGGCGCGCACGAATCATCCCGACGGGCGCATCGTCGTTGTCACCGAGGCCATCTTCAGCATGGACGGAGACCGCGCTCCACTCGCCGAAATCGTGGAGATCAAAAATCGCCTCGGCGCACTGTTGCTCGTGGATGAAGCGCACGCCGTCGGCGTCCTCGGTCGCAACGGTCGCGGCCTCGCCGACGCGCTCCAACTCGAAGGCGAAGTGGACATCCAGATGGGCACGCTCAGCAAAGCGCTCGGCGTCGCCGGGGGCTACATCGCCGGATCACGCCGGCTCGTGGATTTGCTCGTGAACCGCGCGCGCAGCTTCATCTACAGCACCGCGCCGCCGCCCGCCATCGCCGCCGCCGCCACCGCCGCCATCGAGTGGATGCTCACCGACGAAGGCGAAAACCGTCGCGAGCAGCTCTGGAAAAACCTCGCGCACTTCGCCGATGAAATGCCGCAGGTATTCGCCGACGGACGCAAAATCCAAAGCGCCATCATCCCCATCATCCTCGGTGAAAGTGATCGCGCCCTCGAAGCCGCCGAGCGCCTCGCCGAGCGCGGTTTTTTCGTCCCAGCGATCCGCTATCCCACCGTCCCGCGCGATGCAGCGCGTCTGCGTGTCACGATTTCCGCCCGCCACACCGCGCAGCAAATCAGCGCCCTCGCCGCCGCACTGCGCACGATTTAGCGAGCGTAGCGAAAACCCGAGAGAGGCGGCGTGAACTCCACGCCTTTTGCAAAGCACACGACCTTGAACACCATTCCCATCATCTGCGGGTGCATCAGCGTTTGAAACGCGCGCACGTCGCCAGGATTTGCGCCGTCGGCGAAATGATCCGCGCCCAGCCCGACCATGAAGTGATGCTGATCCGTAAAGCCCGCGAGCCGCATTCCCGCGCTCTCGATGAGGCTGGTGAATTCGACGTGCGCCGTGAGATCGATCTCGCCCGGTCGTGCGAGTGGATCCGGCTCGCGACGGTGATTTGCGTAGGCGGAAAGCGTCCCCTCGATGCGTTCCGGCGTGTAATATTCCGCGCGCTCGTGGCCGTAGTCCACTACGAGCACGCAGCCGCGCACAAGTTTCGCGGCAACGGCGGCGATCCATTCGCGTGCGGCGAGATTTACCTCCGTCGTATAGCCCGGCGGGAGAGGGTGGGGGATTTGCGCGCACGCCGCAGCGAGCGTGGGAGTGGAAAGCGGCGCATCCACAAAAATAAAACGCCCGCCATCCACAGCCACGCATCGCTCGCACCACGCGCCGCCGTCCCACTTCACCACATGGACGGGAAAAGCATCCGGCAACTCATTCGAGAAATGCACGCCGCTGAAAGGCGCGAGCGCATCGAGCGAATCACACCACACCACATTCCCGCCAAATTCCGAAAGTCGTTCGCGCTGCCGCGCCGTGAGCACCGGCGATGGTTCCACAATGCGATATGTCACTGCTAAAAAAAACTCACTCCCGCGCAGCGCGTCCAGCACATCCGCCGCAAACTCCCCGCCATGCGCGCCCTGCTCCACGATGGAGAAATCCGCCGGCCTGCCCATGCGCTCCCACATTTCCGCAAACTGCGCCGCGAGCAACCGACCGAACAGCGAACCCACGCTCACATTTGTAAAAAAATCCCCATTTCTCCCTACGCTCGCCCGACCACCCGAGTAGTAGCCGTGCGCCGGATGGTAGAGCGCCAGCGCCATGAACCGTGCAAACGGCATCGGCCCATGTGCGGAGATTTCATCGGCGATGATTGCGGTGAGCGGCATGAAAATCTAAATGCAATCAGATTGTCAGCGCGCCAATTTCGCGCGGCGGCTACGGTTTGATTCCCATCCCGAACACCATGACGGTCACGACAAGCGAGGCGATCAGCGCCAGGGCAGACAGGGTGAAAATAGCCGCCGCAACCGGGTCTTTCTTTGCCGTCTTCTTTTGAAACGGAGAAGCGTTCATGAAGTTCGAGGGCTTCGCGCTGCTCTTACCCACGGGCAGCACATGATCCTCCACCTTCGGCAACTCCTGCGCATCTTTTCCTGCGCTGTCCGGATCAAAGACCGCCTCCACTTTTCCGAATTGAATTTTGTCACCGGCATTCAAAACGTGCTCTTCGTTGGCCTTCACCAATGCGCCATTCAGCTTCGTTCCGTTGGTGGAGCCGAGGTCTTTCAAAATGAAACCATCCTCCTTCGGCGAGAACTGCGCGTGGTGGCTCGATACGCTCACATCGTCGAGGCGAAACGTATTATCCGGCGCGCGTCCCGCCGTCACTTTTTCGTCGGTGAGTTCGTGATCCATTTGCGAACCGTCGGGGAGTGTGATGTGGAGCTTTGGCATGGCCTCGAAATAAACATCCCGTCCGCCCGTGGCAAATGGCAAATGTGGATTCATTCGATCTGTCGTGCGATGCGGATGCGGTTTGTTTTACAAAAGCGACAACTCACCGCTGGCGTAATGTTCTTTTGTGTGCGGAAGGTTTGACCGAGCGGAGTCGCGGACTATTTTCACGCGAATTTTTTCCTCATGCGCTTTCATAATTTTATCCGCGACTCGACTGGCTGGCATTTAGTTGGCGATGACACGCTTTTTGCGAATCCGTATCTCGAAGTTCACCAGGTCACGGTGACTTCGCCGACGCGTGCGACGCCGTTTGACTGGACGGTGACGCATCGGAAGGGGGCGGTGGTGGTCGCGCCGCTGACTGCTGAGGGGAAATTTTTGCTCGTGCGGCAAGAGCGCGTGCCGATTCGTGCGACGATTTGGGAATTTCCTGCGGGGCAAATCGATCAAAATGAGGAGGCGGATGCCATTCGTGCGACGGGGTTGCGTGAACTCCACGAGGAGGCGGGGTATACGTTGGCGCCGGGCGGGGAGATGATTTCGCTCGGGCATTTTTTCCCGAGTGCGGGGTTCACCGATGAGCACAGTCATTTGCTGCTGGCGCGTCCGGTCATCGCAGTTGCTGGTGGTGCGCGGCCCGATGAATCGGAGGCGATTACGGAGTGCCGTGCATTTTCTCCCGCCGAGTTGCGCGGGATGATAGCGAGCGGAGAAGTGCGCGATGCCAATACGCTGGCGGCATTTGCGCGGATGGTGGCGATGGGCGTGGTGATTTTTTGATGCGATGGGATTGCGCTTCACACATCGAATCCGACTCAGCATCTTCCGCCGCCCATGTGGTTTCTAAAGAAGCTGTTTAAAAAGCGCGACGAGTCCGCAGCCGCCGATGGTGAAGTGGTGAAGCCATTTCTCGATCATCTGGAGGATCTGCGCTGGATGCTGATCAAGATGATTTCCACGCTGGCGGTGGCGATGGTGTTTGCGTTCGGTTTTCGTAAACAAATCGCCGCTGCGCTCGCCTATCCGCTCACGCTGGCGCTCGGCACGGGGAGCGAGAGCACGCTGATCAGCATCAATCCCATCGAGTCGGTGACGATGTCATTCACGCTGTCGTTTTACACAGGCTTCGTCGCTTCGTTTCCGTTGCTGTTTTATTTTCTCGCGGAATTCGTGCTCCCGGCGCTGACGAGGAAGGAGAAGAAATACGTGCTGCCCGCCTTTGGCGTGGGGTTCGCGCTTTTCCTCACTGGAGTCCTGATCTGCTATTTTCTCGTTCTGCCGACGACGTTGCGCTGGCTCCGAGACGATGCGGCTGGATTCGGAGTGAAGCCCAGTTGGACGATGCGGGAATACTACGGCTTCGTGACGCACTTGAGCATCGCCGTGGGGCTCATCTGCGAGCTTCCAGTCGTGATGGTGACGCTCAACGCGATCGGTTTGCTCAGCTACGAGTGGCTGAAAAGTATGCGCATTTACGGCCATGCAATCGCGCTCGTGCTGGCAGGAATTATTTCGCCGACGCCCGATCTTTTCATGCTGATCATCTTTGCGTTGCCGATCATGTCGCTCTTTGAAGGGTGCATCTGGCTCATCTATTTGCTCGAAAAACGCCGGGCGAAACGTGAGGCGCTGGAGCAGATAAAATCCGACCGCCCCGATAACCATCACGAGCCGATTGATTGAGTGGAGGAACTGTGTGGTTTTTCGCGCATACTCTAAGAAGTCCGCCCGGAGCTACGTCTCCCAAGTATAGAAAGTCATGACGCCACCACCAGCCACCGACATTCGCGGGCTGCTCGACCGTTACGAACGGCCGCTCGTTCGCTATGCCCAAGGCATCGTGGGCGATCTCGAGAGCGCCCGTGATGTCGTTCAAGATGCGTTTATCCGCTATGTGCGCATCATCAGCGGCGAGGTGGGAGGCGACGATGCCATGCAACCCGCACGCACTACAAACGAAGCAGACGCAGTGAGCGAAATCGCTCTCGATTCGTCCGACACACGGCACGTCGAGGCGTGGCTTTTTACAGTGACTCGCAATCGGGCGTTGGATCACGTGCGGAAATACAGCCGCATCATCCCGATGCCGATGCCCGAGGAGCGAGCGAGCGAAGAACCCGGCCCGGACGAAGAACTCGCATCCAGCGACGCCGCCGACTGGCTCTTGAAATTGCTCGATGCGCTGACGCCAAACCAGCGCGAGGTCATCCGCCTCAAATTTCAAAACGATCTCAGCTACAAAGAAATTTCCGACATCACCGGCCTCACGGTCACCAACGTGGGCTTCCTGCTCCACGTCGGCCTGAGAAAACTCCGCACACTCCTCCGCGAGGCACCGCTTGATGTCATTCCCATCCGCCTACGCACCGCACTATGAGCCACGACGATCCCAAACTCACCGCCTACGCACTCAACGAACTCGACGCAAACGAGTGCGCTGAAATCGAACGCGCCATTCTCGCACAACCTCATGCCCATGCTGGAATCGCAGAGACGCGTGAAATGGCGGGCATCCTCCGCGACACGCTGAAAATCGAGTCGGCCCCGGCGCTGTGCGAACATCACCGAGATGCTGTTTTTCGCGCCGCAGGCATAGCAGGAAAGGCAGCGAAGCCATCGCTTGAAAATGTGGTGGAACAAATGCAGCCAGCGTGGTGGCAGCGAGCAGGCTTTTGGCAACTCGCAACGGCGTGCATGGTCTTTGGATTTGGCGTGTATGCGATGGGCGTGAGCCTCGGTAACAGTGGGCAAAATGGGACGCGCATCGCGCAAGCGGGTGACGTGCAAAAAGTGCAAATCAGCAATCTTGCCACAGGTGACAGCGGGCAAACTGAAACAGCGCCAAACCTCAAAGTTCCGACGCTGCCGCCGATGGAAGGGACGCATTCCGTCGCTGTTGATTTCATTGCCACAAAAACAACGCCGTCCATTGCTTCGGTGCCGAATGATCTGGCGAATAGATTGCAGCCTGGCTTGACGAAATCCCCGCACGTCGTGGGCTCTGACGATCCTCTCGCGCAAATAAAAGCCCGTGCCGACATCGGTAAAAAAGTCCCGGTGAAAACGGATCGGCAATCGCCCTATCCCTCCGCTGCCGGACCGCATGAGCAAGTGGTGCTACGTTCGGATAATGGCGAGGTGAAACTGAACGGAGAAGAGGCAAACCGCTACTTCTCGGTGCGTGAGTATCTCGATGCGCGCTGGCGCGAGGCGAGCAGCCTGCGCGAGGGAACGAGCTACGCGGAACTCTCCCGCATTTTCCGCCACGAATCCTACGCGGATGGCGTGCATCGCTTCGTGATGATCCGTTGCCCCTCCATCAAAGTGGGCGTTTCTTTTGTCTCGAAAGAAAACACAGAAGCCGAGTGGCCTCTCGCTCCCGATATGAAAATCCGCACCATCTCGAAGCCCTATTTCGAGCCGGAGCAGGGGAATTGATTAGCGCATCAAGACGCTGTTCACGGTGCGCAGGATTTTGCGCGGGTTCTCGTCCAGAAGTTCGGGCGGGAGTGCGGATGGCGGGAATCCTTGCAGGCACACGGGGCGCACCCAGCGCTGGATCGCTGCGGTGCCCACGCTCGTAGTGCGTGAATCGGTCGTGGCGGGGTAGGGGCCGCCGTGTTGCATCGAGGGGCAGACTTCGACGCCGGTGGGGAAGGCGTTGATCACCACGCGGCCTGCTTTGCGTTCGAGGATTTCTGCGAGGCTGCGGAATGAAGCGAGGTCATCGGGCGTGCCGTGGAGCGTGCCGGTGAGTTGGCCGGCGAGGCTGCGCGCGGCGGCTTCGAGTTCCGCCGTGCTGCGTGCGGTGACGAGCAGTGTGTATGGGCCGAAAATTTCCTCCTGCAATTCGCGGTGGAGGAGAAAATTTTCCACATCGGTGACGAACGCGACCGGCTCGGCCTGGGTTTTTGCAGCGTCGGCGTCGGCGTCACTTTCGCCGAGGACGACCACGCCTTTCAAAGTGCGCACGCGCTCGATGCCGGCGTAGTAGCCTTCGCAGATGCCACGGTGCAGCATCGTTCCGCAGGCGGCGGACTGGAGTTGTGTGCGGAATTTTTGTGCGAAGGAATCGAAGTCGGGGCCACCGAGCGCGAAGACGAGGCCGGGCTTGGTGCAAAACTGGCCGACGCCCATCGTGAATGAAATTTTGAGTCCGGCGGCGAGTTGCTCGCTGCGCTCGCGCAGAGCACCGGGGAGCAGGAAGACGGGATTCAAGCTGCCCATTTCCGCGAAGACGGGAATCGGTTCCTGCCTCGCTGCGGCGGCATCGAAGAGCGCACGTCCTGCGCGCAGTGAACCCGTGAAGCCGAGTGCGCGTGCGAGCGGATGGCGCACGAGCGCGATTGCCGCGTCGGCGCCGGTGCCTTGGATGAGCGAGAAGACGCCGTGTGGCAGCTTGCACTTTTCAAGCGCGAGATAGATCGCGGCGGCGGTGAGTTCGGAGGTGCCGGGATGCGCGGGGTGCGCTTTGACTACGACGGTGCAGCCCGAGGCGAGCGCGGAGGCGGTGTCGCCACCGGCGACGGAGAATGCCAGGGGAAAATTACTCGCGCCGAGCACGACGACGGGACCGAGCGGGACGAGCATCCGGCGCAAATCGGGGCGGGGGACGGGCTGGCGGTCGGGCAGCGCGGTGTCTATGCGGGCGTCCACCCACGAGCCTTCGCGGATGAGCGCGGCGAACGCTTTGAGCTGTCCGCAAGTGCGCCCGCGTTCTCCGGTGAGCCGATCCAATGGCAGTCCGGTTTCGAGATTCGCGCGCTGGAGAAGTTCGTCGCCGAGCGCCATGATTTCATCCGCGATGGCGTCGAGGAAATCCGCGCGCGCGACATCGCCGATGCGGCGGTAAATTTCAAACGCATCCTCCGCATGACGCATCGCGTGATCCGCATCAGCGTGCGTGCCTTCGAGAAATGTCGGTTCCAATTTGGTTCCGTCGGCGGGATTGAATGCGCTGAAAGTTTTTCCGCTGATGGGCGCGAGTTTTCCGGCGATGAGGCTGTGTCCGTGTAGTTGCATGGGTGTTGTAGTGTGTGTGTGGAAAAATCAGCTATGGATGATCAGATCGATGTTCTCAGGCAGTTGGCTGGAGACGCGTTCCGCGATGTTGCCTTTGAGCAGGCGGGCCATGTTGATGCGATGCGTGGAGCCGAGCATCACCATGTCCGCGCCGAGCGTTGCGGCTAAATCTACGATGGTGCCGGCAGGGTCGCTCGATGCGACGTAAATGGGCTGCACGCATACACCTTCCTCTTCGCCGAGCTTCATCATGAGCGACATGATGCCCGCAGCCTGTGGGTCGTCCTGCCAGCGCAGGCGGCGGCTTTGCGAAGGCTGTGCGGTGCCGAGGAGGATGGCGATTTCCTTTACGTAAAGCACGCAGAGCACGGCCTTGTGCAGCTTGGCTTCGTTGAGTGCGAACTTGAGCACGGGCGTCGCGCCACGCACGGCGACGAGAATCTTTCGCCCTTCGCCGAGTGGCTGCGGGCGGAGCATCTCGATGGTTTCGGGTGAAACCATCTCGGCCATTTCCCTAGCCACGGTGACGGTGGCGAGGCCGCTGGCCTTGTGTGAAAGCGAGCGCAGCCAGAAGCCGACGCTGAGCACGATGACGACGAAAAACAGCGCGAGATGTTTTTCATACGCGAGGGAAATCTCGACGCAGAATAGAACGGCAAAGGTGACGGCGAAAAGACTGCGCTCCCATTTTTTGAGCGCGAGCTGCTTGTTGAAAGTGCAGGAGCCGAGGTTCACGGTGATGGCGCCGACGACGCCGATGGCGTAAAGTTCGCCGAGGCGTTCGAGTGCTTTGTCCGGCTCGAAATACGTGATGAGCAACACGACGCACGGCAGGACGGTGGCGACGATGAGCGGGAGTTTCGGCACGCCGTGGCGGTTCAGCGCGAGGAAGCCGCGTGGCATTTCACCATCGCGCGCGAGTGTGTAGAGCATCCCGATGAGCGCGGCGATGGCGGTGTTCACGGCGCTGAGCAGCAGCAGGCCGACGACGATGCCGACGACGATTCCAATGCCGTTGCCGAAGCCGTTGCCGAACATTTTCGTGCCGAACTCCTCGCCGAGCACACGCAGGATGTGGGAGCTGTCCTCCTGCATCCGATCCATCATCGTCTGCTCGGGATGAAATGCGGAGACGCCCCATTTTGCCAACGACATCGCCGCCCAGCCGAGGAGGATTGTGCCGAAGACAACTTCGATGGCGACGGGGAGGATCGCCCGGCGCGATTCGCGGCTCACGCACGGTTTATCCGGCGTGGAGCCGGGATCGAGTTTCATCACGCCGGTGAGACTTGCGATGGCCTCGACGCCGCTGAGGGCGAGGATGGAACTCACGAATGCCGTCCACGCGTGGCTGAAAGAATGGCCGTGTGGCGGCGGCACGAGGTCTGTGGTGAAATGCGGCGCGGCCATCGCGATCAGCGCGACCACGAGGATGACCATCGGCACGGCGAGCGCGACTGCGAGGCCACCGCTGTGGCGCGGGCCGTAGGAATTGAGCACGCCGAACGCAATCACAGCGAGGATCGTCACGCCCGGCACCCAGACGTTTGGCATCGAGGGGAAAAAGTATTTGAACGCGTCGTAGCCGCTTAGCGCAGCGGTGACGGTCAAGTCCGCCACGAGCAGCAGCGCGCCGACGACTGCGAGCGCGCGACCCTGCGAGCGCGCGGCGGAATAGACGCCGCCGCCGTCGGGGAAATGTTTACAGACGATGAGGTAGTTCAGCCCCACCAGCCCGGTGACGGCGCACACCGCGATGATCGTGTGCAGCGACGCAAACTGCATCGCGAGGAACGCGTAGCCGATGACGTATGCCTTCGACGTTCCCCAATCGCCGTAGAGCAGCGCGGCGGCGCGTTTCCAATCGAGGTTGCGGGGGCGTGAGACATCAAGGGACGAACCCATACAGTGAAATAGTCAGGAAGTTTTGCGCTGCCGGAGTGGCGGCGCGGTGGCGGTCAGCACACGAAGGTGCAGGGTGTGAGTGCTATTGGGAGGTGGCTCGCAATCTTCTTTGCTCGCCCACAGTGGTGAACGGTTGCCCGCCGTCCGATGGATGTTTCCATATTCAAATGTGGCGGGACGCTAGGCTCGGCGCGGCATGGCGTCAAGCGGGCCGATAATTCCACTTCCTTGCGCGTCATTGTTTGCCGACGCACGCGCTGCTCGTTAGATGAGAGCATGACTGAATGCGACGTGGCCATCATCGGCGGTGCCTTTTCCGGCGCGGCCACGGCTTTGCTTTTGAAAAGACACACGCCCTCGCTGCGCATCGCGATCGTGGAGAAAGCGGAGGAATTTGACCGCAAAGTCGGCGAGAGCACGACCGAGGTCAGCTCGTGTTTTCTCACGCGCGTGCTCGGCCTCACGAACTACCTCGGCCACCACCAACTCCCCAAGCAGGGCCTCCGCATGTGGTTCGCACGCACGCCCGATGAGCCGTTCGATCAGTGCGCGGAAATCGGTGCGCGCTACAATTCCCGCCTCGCTGGTTTCCAAGTGGACCGCGCCACGCTCGACGAACACATCCTCGCCACCGCCGTCGCCGCAGGCTGCGAAATTCTGCGCCCCGCCAAGCTCACCTCCATCGCACTCGGCGGCGCTGGCAACAACATCCTCGACGTGAAAATCGGCGACGAAACCCGCCAGCTTCGCGCCCGCTGGGTCGTGGATGCGAGCGGTCGTGCCGCCGTGCTCGCTCGGAAACTCGGCAACTTTGAGCCGATGCCCGAGCATCCCACGAACACGCTCTGGGCGCGCTTCACCGGCGTCGGCGATTGGGACGGCCACGCGCTGCGCGAAAAATTTCCCGCATGGATGGAAGCCACCCGCACCGCACGCGGATGGGCCACCAACCACCTCTGCGGCCTCGGCTGGTGGGTGTGGATTATTCCACTCAAGGGCGGCGACGTAAGCATCGGCCTCGTCTATGACACGCGCCTCTTCCGCCCGCCGGATGGCGCCACCATCGGCGAACGCATCCTCACCCACTGCCGCACGCATCCCGTCGGGCGCGAAATGCTCGCAGATGCCCGCGTCATCGAAGGCGACCAGCGCGCATTTTCCCAACTCCCATACCGCGTCACCCAGACCGCTGGCGATGGATGGGCCTGCGTAGGCGACGCCGCCGGTTTCCTCGATCCGCTCTACAGCCCCGGCCTCGATTTTTGCGCCTTCACCGCGCAGAGCATCGCCAGCCTCATCGTGCGCGCCCTCGCGGGCGAAAAAGCCGACACCGCCGAGTATCACCGTCGCTTTGCGTTCTGCTTCCGCAGTTGGTTCGAGTGCATCTACCGCGACAAATATTACTACCTCGGCGACTCCGAAATCATGGCCGCCGCCTTCCTCATGGACATCGCCACCTACCACCTCGGTCCCGTCGCGCAGGTGTATAAAAATCCCGCCACCATGTTCGCCACATTCCCCTTCGATGGACGCCCCGGCCGCATCGCCGCCCGCCTCATCACCTTCTACAACCGCCGCCTCGTCCGTCTCGCCAAACGCAAACTCGCCGCCGGCAAATACGGCCAGCGCAACGCCGGTTGGCGCCTCCTCGTCGGCGGCTTCACCCCCGATCACGACGTGAGCGGACGCCTCCTTTTCAAAGGCATCTGGCTCTGGCTAAAAATGGAACTCGCCGCAATCTTCTGGCCCCACCCGAGGGATTAAAGCCAACTCTCGAAAATTAAAAAGACCGTGGAAAAGGCGAGGGAATAAAGATCGCCGAGCTACTCGGAAGTGGTGCGCGGGGCGGCCATTTCTTTCAGCCCCTCGGGCGTGAATTCAGTGTCGCTAAAGTTCACGTCGTGCTTGATGCGCGAGCCGTCCAGTTCCGTGGTTGAGTCTTTCCGTGAACGCACGGAAAGGTTGGCGGGAATGGGCCGGCGTTTGTCATCGGTGGCGACGCTCGTGGTGTCTATGCGGAGCGCGAGTTGGCCGGATGCGGAATACTTTTCCACGCGGAGCGGGATGAAGCGGCGCGCGTCCACCCAAGTGCGAACGCTGGCGTTGGGCGAGTGCTGGCTTTTGCCGGGTTTGGATTCGAGGATTTGGCAGTTCACGCGATCCACGATTTCGGTGCCGACGATGGCTTGGTGTTCCCACGCGAAGAAGTTTTCGAGGATGTCGGCGTAGGTGAGGTCGCTGCCGAAGAGGGGCTCCTTCATGTCGGCGGCGGAGAGAGTGCGGAGGCTGTCTGGCGGGATGAAGAGCGTGCCGGTCGCGGGTTGATTCGCTGCTTTGTGGAGGAGGACGGACTCGCCTTTGCGCTCTTTTGGCCAGAGCACTTGATAGACGACATCGGTGGCCATTTTCGTGCGGCGCTGTTTGATCTGGAGTTGAAGCGCGACTTTCGCGGTGCCGGGCTGCTGGACTTCCAGTTTCAGCCGCACGTAGGACGAGCCATCCTGCTGCAATTCGCTGAGCCGCGCGGCGAGGTCAGGAGCAGACATGGCGGGTGGCGCTGCATCGGCGGCGAGGGCGCTGGAAGCAAGGATGGAAGCGGTCGCCAGAGCGATGAGTGGGTGAAAAGGTTTCATGGTTTGTTGCGGAAAATTTTAGCCCTGCATGGCGAGGCTGGGTGTGAGTCGCGAGCTGCGCCATGCGGGATAAAGGCCGCTGACCACGCCGACGATGACGGCAATGCTCACGGAGCTGATCATAAGGCCGAAGCTCAAATCGGGTTCCAAAAGGCCGTGGATGGCGGGCAAAGTTTCCATCGCTTTCACGCCGATGGCGCCGATGAGCACGCCGCCGATGCCGCCGAGGAATCCGAGCAGCGCGGATTCCCACAAAACCATTCTGATGACGCGTCTGCGCCGCCAGCCAATCGCGAGGAGGATGGAAATCTCCTGCTTTCGCTCGAAGACAGTCATCAGCATCGTGTTCATCACGCCGAGAACGCCGACGATGACGGCGAGCAGCGAGGTGCCCCAACTCATCGCGCTGATGAAGCGATACGCCTGGCTGTTGCCGACGTGCTCGCCGGCGACCATTGCGCGGGCTTCGGGGACGCGGGCGTTGATTTGCGCGCAGAGGCGTCTCACTTCGTCCTCGCTCATTCCGGGAGTGGCGCGGATGTCCACGATGTTGATCTTGCCTTCGTTGCCCGTGATTTTCTGGAACAACGAGAGGGAGAGAATCACCGAGCCATTCTCCACCAAGGCGCCGCCGTCCACGATGCCCACGACTTTCAGTTCCTCGGATTCGAGCTGAAGGGGGTCACCGACTTTTTTCTTGAGCACCTCGGCAGCCGTCTGACCGAGAACGACTGCGGGCTCCATCGCGTCATGCGGCATCCGCCCGGTGAGGAGCTTGATATTTTGCCACGAGAATCCGCCCCACTCGCGCGCGGAGAGGATCATCATGGGGGAGTCTTCGATGCTCGTCATATCCACGAATATGGAGCACGTCGCGGCGACGCCCGGCACGCTGGCGATGTGGTCGCGCACGGTGGTTGCGAAGGGTTTTGGAGCGAGTGCGCTGCTCATGTTGCTGACGACGATGTCCGTGCCGCGCGCTTTCATTCCGGCGGCCCAGCTTTGCTCAAATCCCCGCGAAATACCGACGAGCGCCACGACGGCGGCGATGCCGATGGAGATGCCGACGAGCGTGAGCCCGGTGCGCACGGGACGCCGGAGCAGACCGCGTATTACGATGGTGAAAAAGGTCATGTTGCGAGGTCGGATACGATTCGCCCGTCCTTCATCTGAATCGTCCGCGATGCGCGCTGGGCGATGCTCGGGTCGTGCGTCACGAGCACGAGCGTCATGTTTTGCTCGCGGTGCAGACGGATGATGAGGTCGAGAATGAGATGCGCGTTTTCGCTGTCGAGATTGCCTGTGGGTTCATCCGCGAGCAGCACGGATGGCCTGTTTGCGAGGCTGCGGGCGATGGCGACGCGCTGCCTCTCCCCGCCGGAGAGTTTGGCGGGGAAATGATCGCGCCGCTCCTCGAGCCCGACCGACTTCAGCAACAAGTCGGCGCGCTCTTTTCGCTGCGCGGCGCTCATGTCCGTCTCAAGCATCGG
>JAYUIF010000232.1:0-9328 GCA_043766295.1 Spartobacteria bacterium
GTGGGGGAAATATCAATGCCGATCCACTGGCGCTTGAGCTTCTGCGCCGCGACGAGCGCGGTGCCGCATCCGCAGAACGCGTCGAGCACGATGTCGTTCTCGTTGCTGCTCGTGGCGATGATGCGCTCCAAAAGGGCGAGCGGCTTCTGCGTCGGGTAGCCGAGGCGTTCTTTCGCTTGAGAGTTGATCGGAGGAATGTCGGACCAGACGGTATCAATCGGGCGGCCTTCCTGTTCATCCAAGTATCGCTTGAGTTGCGGCACGGCTCCCGGTCGTGTCTGCACGACGATTCCAGCCGCATAGGCTTCTTCCATGCGGTCCTTCGTCCACCGCCAAACTTTTTTCACGCCCAGAAATTCATAAGTGAGGTTTGGACGATCGGGGTTCGGGTTGATGAGATTATCGAGACGGTAGATGCGGCCATCGGGATCGTGGTGGCAGTATTTCGTCGCAGTCTTCTCGTCGAGATTGTCGGCGTCGTAGGGATTGTAGGGACGAGTGAACGCGAGCTTGCCACCACCGCCGTAGAAAAAAATTGTGTCGTGATTGTTCGGGTATCCCGTAAGCGCGAGTCCTTTCGCGAGGTTCCGCCGCCAAATGATTTCTGACTGGAAATTGTTCTCTCCGAGAATCTGATCGAGCATCACCTTCACGTAATGCGAGGCGTGCCAGTCGCAGTGGTAGTAGAAGCTGCCGGTCTTCTTGAGGACGCGGGCGAGTTCGACGCAGCGGGGACGCATGTAGTCAATGTAGGCGCGGGTGCTCTCGTGGCGGTCCTCAAAGGCGCGCTTCTCCTTCGTCTCGCCCCAGAAGACCTCGTAGTTGCGGTTCGAGTTGAACGGCGGATCTATGTAGATGAGATCCACGCAGGCGGGCCGGAGCTTGCGGAGCTGCTCCAGATTGTCGCCGCAGTAGATGACGCGCGTGTCGAGGAGCGCGGAGGATTTTGCCGAAGCCATGCGCGGAGGCTGCGCGATACAGCCGCGCTTTGCAAGGCGGTGCGTGCTCGGAGACGAAAAGAGGGTGCGGTATCGCGTGGAGACGCGGAGGGAGAAGACACAGATCTCACGCGAAGGCGCAAAGAGGTGATCGGTGATTTTGTCAGCGCGCTGATGATAGCCCAGCGTTTCAACGCATGGGAACCATGCACGCACACATCAATGAGTCCCGCCTGGGATGAAAGAATGGTTGGTGCGCACGGTTCTGCCGTCCCTGCCGGGACTTTGGCGGGGGGCGTTGCTTTTCCCAGCCATGAATGGCTGGGCTATTTTCAGGGCGGTATTCCGCAGGCGGTGATTATCGCTTTTCGTAGCGATGATTGGGCTGGCGGTCTTTCAATCGCTGTGTCCGGCTTGACTGGCGTTACTTGATGATGCCGCGTGCGCTCTGTGCGACGAATGCGATGACGTGCTCGATTTCGGGGAGGTCGGGAAGTTGCGAGCGCATTTGTTCGATGGCTTGTGCCACGTTGAATTCGCCTCGGTAAAGAATGCGATACGCCTCTTTGAGTGCGCGGGCCGCTTCGGTGCTGATGTTGTGGCGCTCCAAGCCCACTTTATTGATGCCGCGCACACGGGCGGGGTTGCCGTCGGCGATCATGAATGGCGGAACATCCTGCACGATTTTCGAGCAACCACCCGTCATGGCGTGGCTGCCGATGCGGCAAAATTGATGCACGGCAGTGAAGCCGCCGAGGATGACGTGATCCTCGACGACGACGTGTCCGGCGAGGGTGCCGTTGTTGGAAAAGACGACGTCGCTGCCGACGATGCAGTCGTGCGCGATGTGGCAATAGGCGAGGAAATGATTGCGACTGCCGATGCGGGTGGTGGCTCCCTGCGCAGTGCCGCGATTCACGGTGACGAACTCGCGAAAAGTATTTGCGTCGCCGATTTCGAGATGCGTCGGTTCCTCGGCGTATTTCAAATCCTGCGTGCGCTGGCCTATCGCGGCGAAGGAAAAGAACTGGTTGCGCGCACCAATCTTCGACGGGCCACTGAGCGAAACGTGGTGTTGGAGCCAGCAGTCTTTTCCGAGCACGACATCGGGGCCGACGATGCAATACGGCCCGACCTCGCACCCCGAACCAATCTCGGCGCGCGCATCAATGACCGCTGTTGGATGAATCTTTTCCACGGCTCAGGCATCCATCAGACCAAACATGATTTCGGCTTCGCTCACGACATCGCCATTCACGATGCAACGGCAGCGGACTTTCGCGATGGCGCGTTTTTTTGAAATGACTTCCACCTCGATGAAGAGCGTATCGCCCGGCACGACTGGCTTGCGGAATTTCACCGAGTCCGCGCTCATGAAATAGCCGATCTTTCCGGCATTGCCCGGCTGTCCGAGCAACAGAATGCTGCCGACCTGCGCCATCGCTTCCACCTGCATCACGCCAGGCATGATGGGGTGTCCGGGGAAATGACCTTGGAAAAACGGCTCGTTGATCGTGACGTTTTTGACGCCCGTGCAGTGCGATTCTCCTACGCTCACAATGCGATCCACCATGAGGAATGGATAGCGATGCGGCAGCAGTTTCATCACGTCGTTCACATCGAGCACGTCGCCGCCTTTCGGCGTCACGGTCGGTGGCACGAGCGCCATGTTTTTTGCAAATTGCTTCGCCACCGCCTTCGCGAGATCGGTGTTCGGGCCGTGGCCGGGCTTCACCGCGATCACGTGTCCTTTGATGGCGCGCCCGAAAAGCGAGAGGTCGCCGATGATGTCGAGAATCTTGTGGCGCACGAACTCGTCCTTGAATCGCAGCGGCTCTTTGCCGAGCACTTGCTCACCGCGAATGACGACTGCGTTTTCCAAGCTGCCGCCCTTGATGAGCCCCTTGTCCATCAGCGGTTTCACATCTTCGTAGAAAACAAATGTCCGCGCGTTTGCGATTTCCTTTTTGTAAATCGCGGGCGTGATTTCCGTGGAGAAAAACTGCGTGAAACGTCCATCCGGCCCCACGTTCGTGCAGGAAATTCGGAACGCGCTATCCGGCACAATCGTCATGAGCGAGCCGCTGCGGGTCTCGATGTGGATGGGTTCGGTGATTTCGTAATACGCACGCGGCACCGGTTGCTCGACGATGCCGGCCTGGGCGATCAACTCGACATACTGCTGCGCCGAACCATCGCCAATCGGCGGCTCACTGGAGTCCATTTCGATGAGACAATTATCCACGCCCATGCCGACCAGCGCGCTGAGCACATGCTCGACAGTATGCACGCGCGCGTTGCCCTCGGCGATGGTCGTGGAGCGCTCGACGGTTTTTAGGTGCTCGATTTTTGCATCAATGATCGGCTCATCCGGCAAATCGTTGCGTTTAAATTTCCGCCCATGCCCGGCAGGCGCAGGGTGCAGCGTGAGGACGACTTTTTCCCCGGTGTGAAGCGAACTGCCTGCTACGGATACGCTTTGCCCAAGGGTGCATTGATTTTGGCTCATTCGTTTGGTTGCGGAAAAGGCGCGCATTTATGCGGGAGCACACGCCTGCGCGGCAAGCGCGAACGTCCCCGACTTTATTCCGGCCCGAGCAGCGTATCCACGTAGCGGGCGTTTGCGCGGCGGAGGCGCTCGCCGATTTCACGCACCGTGCCGAGGAGAAATTTGAACGCCGCATTCGGATACACACCAGCAAGTGCGCGGAGGACGCCCTCGTTGATTTTCAGCAGCACGCAGTTGCTCATCGCCTGAACATCCGCGCTGCGCGGGCGATGATCAAAAAGGGAAAGCTCGCCGATGATGTCGCCCGGCCCGATTTGCGCCAGCTCCACGAGATCGCCGCCACGCCGCGAGACGACCCGGCACTTTCCCTCTCCGACGAAATACATGCAGTTCCCTTCATCGCCCTGCCGCATCACCATCTCTCCCGCGACAAAACTTGTCGGGTCACCCATATCGAGAAATGTTTCGATTTCCTCATCGGTGAAGTCGTGAAAGATCGCGATGGTCTTGAGCTTGTTGTGGAGTGGATGGCGTGTGCTCATTGGTTTGATAAGACTACGACTGATCCCGACGCATCAAGCAAGAATGCCTTTTGCCAATTTGGCATTATTTGGAGTCACGAGGAGAGAAGCGATGGGATTTGATTTTCGCCAACTGCGCGCGCTTGGCTTCAATTTCCTTGGCGGCGGCGGCGTAGATTTTCGACTTGGCGCGAAAGAACTCGATCAGTTCCGTGCGTTGCTGCGGCGAGCGTTCACTCGGCTCCAGCGCGAGTGTGGCGCTGATGTTTGCAGGGAGATCGCGATCCCGCGTCGGCGGCAGGATGTCGGCGAGCGCGGCCATCATTGCCTCCCACTCGCGCAACTCCCTCTCAAACGCCGGCGAAGCCACGCCGCCCTTCGCTTCGATTGCGGCAATCTCGGCGTTCAGCCGCGCCCTTTGCTCATCATCGCCATTCGTCTTCACCGGCTCCGCAAAAACGGTGATCGAGAGCAAAGCGACAGCGAACATGAAAATGCGGAGCAACATTGGCGGATGCGAAGATAATCTATTCCCGCCCATTTCCGTGAGGAAAACTTTGCGCACCGCCCTTGCCAGTTTTCAAACAGGCTCCTATTTTCCGCCGCATGGATTACGACTCACTCCGCGCCATCCCATTTCTCAGCGAACTCACAGGCGACGAACTCGCCGAGTTCACCAAACTCATCACCGTCCGCGAATGCAGACCCGGCGAACGGATACTCGAAGAAGGCGTCGCGCCCACCGCGTTTTACATCATCGCCGACGGCGTCGTCCACGTCCGCCGCCGCGCCAACACGCGCGAAATGCTCCTCGCCCGCCTTGGTGCAGGCGCGTTTTTTGGTGAAATAAATCTTTTCGATCCCGGCCTCGCCACCGCCAGCATCTACACGATGAAAGCCACGCGCCTCGCCATCATCCCCTACGCTGACTTCCGCAACTTCATGGAAACCCACTCCGCCGTCGGCTACAAAATAGCCAGCGGCCTCATGGTCGAAATGTCCCGCCGCCTCCGCGCCACCAGCGCCCGCCTCGTCAACTCGGTTTTCTGGTCGGATAAAGCGGGCACGTAGAGGGGAGATGGTGCGCGGTGCAGGTTTCGAACCTGCGACCCCTACCGTGTCAAGGTAGTGCTCTACCACTGAGCTAACCGCGCATTTCGCTTGTCCAAGCGGGCGCGGAATCAATCGCGGCACGGGCAATATGGCAAGCGGAGATTTTTTCCGCTGACTCGGCGGCGTGTGCTCTCTAAAAGCGCGGCTCTATTTTTAAATGAGCACCGAACCGTCAGCCGCAGCGCCGTCCGATTTCATCCGCGATATAGTCGCGCAGCACTCGGCGGAGGGGCGCTATCCGAAAATCCTCACGCGATTCCCGCCGGAGCCGAATGGCTATCTGCACATCGGGCACGCGAAATCCATCTGTCTGAATTTCGGCATCGCGCGGGAGTTTGGCGGGACTTGCAATTTGCGGATGGATGACACGAATCCGACGAAGGAGGACACGGAATATGTGGAGAGCATCGAGCGCGATGTGCGCTGGCTCATCGGCGGCTGGGCGGATCACGTAGTCGGACAGAAAGCGGAACCGGTGGAGCCGTTCTATGCGTCGGATTATTTCGCGCGGCTCTACGAGTTTGCGGTGCTGCTGATCCAAAAGGGGAAGGCGTTTGTGTGCGACCTCACGGGCGAGCAGATGGCGGAGTATCGCGGTGCGCCGGGGCTGCCGGGAAAGCCGTCGCCATTTCACGAACGGAGCGTGGAGGAAAATCTCGATCTTTTCGCGCGGATGCGTGCGGGAGAGTTTGTGGATGGAGCGAAGACGCTGCGTGCGAAAATTGACATGACGTCGCCAAACATTCATCTGCGCGACCCGGTGCTGTATCGCATCCGCCACGCGGAACACCATCGCACGGGCGGGGCGTGGTGCATATATCCGATGTATGATTACGCGCATTGCCTGAGCGACGCCATCGAAGGAATCTCGCACTCGATCTGCACGCTGGAATTTGAAGTGCATCGTCCGCTTTACGACTGGCTGGTGGATGAGGTCGGGCTTTGGAAAACGAGGCCGCATCAATACGAATTTGCGCGGCTGAATCTGACCTACACGCTCATGAGCAAGCGCAAGCTGCTGCAACTCGTGGAGGAGAAATTAGTGACGGGATGGGACGACCCGCGCTTGCCCACGATTTCGGGGATGCGCCGTCGCGGTGTGACGCCGCAGGCGCTGCGCGATTTCGCGTATCACATCGGCGTGACGAAATACATGTCGCTCACGGATGTGGCGGTGCTGGAGCACGCGATTCGTGGAGATTTAAACAAACACGCACAGCGGCGACTCGGCGTGTTGCGTCCGCTGAAAGTAGTGATCACCAATTTCCCCGAAGAAAAAACGGAGATGTGCGCGGCGACGAATAATCCCGACGACACGACGACGCGCGAGGTGCCGTTTTCGCGGGAGCTTTGGATCGAGCAGGATGACTTCATGGAAGTTCCAGCGCCGAAATATTTCCGGCTGAAGCCCGGCGGCGAGGTGCGGCTGAAATATGCGTTCATCATCAAGTGCGACGAGGTGGTGAAGGACGCGGCGGGCGATGTGGTGGAGCTACGCTGCACCGCCGACCTCGATAGCAAAAGCGGCGGCCCGACTGCGGGACGGAAGGTGAAAGGGACGATCCATTGGGTGAGCGCGGCGCACGCCATCGAGGCGGAAGTGCGGCTCTATGATCGGCTGTTCACCGAGAGCGAGCCGGAGAAGGATGGACGCGATTTTAAGAGCGTGATGAATCCGCACTCGCTCGAAATCGTGCGTGCGAAACTGGAGCCATCGCTCGCCGACGCGAAAGCGGAAGTGCGCTATCAATTGGAGCGGCTCGCCTACCTCGCTCTCGATCCAGATTCACGGCCCGGCGCGCTGGTCTTCAATCGCACGATCACGCTCAAGGATGCTTGGGTGAAGGAAGCGCAGAAAGTGTAGCGACCGCTGCTTACTTCCTGTTTCCGCCGAGGTTGAAAAAATCAAACGGCTTTGCCAGCGAGTATTCTTTCTGCGGTGGCGGAATGACGACGGAAGGTGTCGGCGTGATGCTGACTGGGGGCATGTCTTCCTTACCGATCAAGGGCTTGAGTTCGGCAGGTTTCACCTCTGCGACGATTGGTTTTGGTTTCTCTAAGTCGCCGATGCCAAATTCGTCGCCCGGGATTTTTGGCAAGGCGCGAATGGGAACTGGAACTCCGCCTGCAACGGGTGTGATAGGTTTCGTGCTCTTGGCGAAATTCGCATCACTGCCAACTCGAAGAAGCTCCTGGTCGCCTTGGGCGATGATGATCTCGTAGTCCATCTTGTCCTTATATTCTTTGCTGGTGCTGTAGCTCGAAACGCTGATCGAATGGTATTCGCCAACCTTCATCGGGCCGACGGCGATCTCGACGGTTTCGGAAACCCGCAGCGCCTTGATCACTTCCACGCCAGTCTGTTTTTCTGTGAGAGAGGTATATCCCTTTTTTACCGAAAGCATCCATCGCAGTTGGCATTCGGGCATGTTGTGCAAGGACGTATTTTTTATGGAAACGACAAGATTGATGCTCTGCTCTTTGCCCAAAAGGTATTCCGTTTTGATGTCAGTCTTTCCCGCCGTTCGCTTGAATACATTCACCAGCAGCCCGTTGCCTTCCGCTGCGAATGTGGGGCTGATCGTGGCTGTGCAAAGGAGCACGGCGATGGAGTAAATGAAGTTTTTCATACCATTTGAGATTTTCTGACAAATACAGCGGAGCGATGGTGGGTCAAGGGTCGGTATTGAAAGGAGCATTGCCCGCTGCGCTGACTTTACACCCGCCGCGTGCCTCCATAGCTTCGCGGGCGTGACGGAAACTGAAGCCTGTATCGCCCTCAATATGGTGCCCGGCATGGGCCCGGTTCGTTTGAAAAATCTTCTCGAAGTATTCGAGTCGCCCAACCGCGTGCTCACTGCCGGAAAGGCCGCGCTCGAATCGGTGCATGGCATCGGGCGCGATACCGCGAAATCGCTCACCGAGTGGGAAACAACGGTGGACCTCGCCGCCGAATTAAAGCGCATCGAGGATTTCGGAGCGCACGTGATTTCGTGGAACTCGCCCGAGTATCCCGAAGCGCTTCGCACCATCGCAAACCCGCCCATCGTCCTCTACGTGTGGGGAGATTTGCGCGTGGAAGATGCACACGCACTCGGCATCGTCGGCTCGCGCAGCGTCACTCACTACGGCACCGAGACTACAAAGAAACTCTCCTTCCAACTCGCCTACGCCGGCTACGCCATCGTGAGCGGGCTTGCGCGGGGAATAGACACCGCCGCCCACAACGGCGCGCTCGCCGCAAATGGCCGCACCATCGCCGTCATCGGCAGCGGACTCGCTCAACTTTACCCGCCGGAAAACCTCGGCCTCGCGGCAAAAATCGCGAAGTCCGGCGCAGTCGTCAGCGAGTATCCGATGGAACGCTTCGCCGACCGCCAGACATTTCCCTACCGCAACCGCATCGTCGCCGGATGGGGGCGCGGGCTGCTCGTCGTCGAAGCCGGGATGAACAGCGGCGCGCTCATCACCGCCGATCAAGCCATCGAGCAAGGCCGCCCCGTCTTCGCCGTGCCGGGGCAAATTGATCGCCCCACGAGCGCAGGCTCGAACAAACTCATCCAGCAAGGCGCACGGCTCGTCACCAGCGCGAACGACATCCTCGACGAACTCGGCCAACTTTTTCCCAGCGAGCGGCGCACACTTTCGGCAGCGCCGAAAAACGACGCGCCCATCGCTACTTCCACCAAACTCACGCAGGACGAAACACTCATCTCCACCGCGCTCGAAGCCGGCGAACTCACCCTCGACGAACTCGCCGCCGCCACACGACTCCCGCCCTACAAAGTCAGCAGCACACTCACCATGCTCGAAATGAAACGCATCATCCGCGCACTGCCCGGCCAGCGTTTCATGAAAGTCGGCGTCGCCTAGTTCCGGCGCGCTCCTCTATAAATAAACGTCGCGATTTTTTCCGCGCACCGCTTGCATCCCGCGCATTGCGCTGCCAGCTTGCGCGACTTTTCGCATGACCAAAGAATTGCTCATCTACCTCGACGGCCAGCTTGTTCCTGAAAGTCAGGCCAAGGTTTCCGTCTTCGATCACGGCCTGCTTTATGGCGATGGAGTCTTTGAAGGCATCCGCTTTTACAATGGCCGCGTCTTCCGCCTCGAAGAGCATTTGCGCCGCATTTTCGACAGCGCGAAAAGCATCCTCCTCAACATCCCGATGACGCCCGAGGCGCTCATGCAGGCGACCGTGGAGACCGTGCGCGCAAACGCACTTCGCGACGGCTACATCCGCATGG
>JAYUIF010000233.1:0-9328 GCA_043766295.1 Spartobacteria bacterium
TAGATAGGATTAAAACAGAAACACAAAAGCGCAGAGCTTGCCGTAAAAAACCTCACTGAGCCGGAACGATGCAGATGGAACTACAGAGAGCACAGAGGACGCTGAGGGGAATGTATGATTTCCAAAAACGCGTAGATCAAACCCAAAGGTGCTGGTCGGCCTTGCGAATGTTTTCTTTGTGTCTCCGTGCTCTCTGTGTCCTCTGTAGTTAAAATCAACTGCATCGTTCTGGCTGAGAGGAAACGGTAAACGGGATGTTTCAGGAAGGAATTTGCATGGTTTGAATGGGGCGGTTTCCAGAGTCAAAAATCGGGCCGAAAAAAGGCCGTAAAACTTTTTTCAAAAAAGCCGAAGATTTTTCTTGCATAAAATACGAACACGTATATTTTCGTAATTGTTCTGGGGGGAACAGCGGCTCTCCGTTAGCCTATCGGCTGCGGGGAGCCGCACTTTTTTT
Organism: Spartobacteria bacterium; assembly: GCA_043766295.1. GTDB lineage: Bacteria > Verrucomicrobiota > Verrucomicrobiia > Chthoniobacterales > Chthoniobacteraceae > SXWH01. The sequence goes on from JAYUIF010000233.1 coordinate 458, forward strand.
GCCGTGATGTCACGATGCTGTCACGCTGCTCTGCGCAGGCTTTTTTGTCTGGAATGTCCAATGGCACTGCGACCATCGCGGAAAGGAGCGGTGAGAGGACGGAAACACTGTGCAACCTTTTTGATTCTCCGGTGCTACATGAGGAGTAAATTCGCCGTGGTTCGATCCGGCGATGGATCAAATTCAAACATTACTATGAAACGACACATCACAATTCTGAGCATATTTGCCGCTGCCATTTCGGTTGCGATTGCAGAAACACCGGCGACCACGCCGACCAGTCAGCCGCAAAAATCAAAGGCTGAGGAATTTTTCAAGAAGCTGGATACCGACAGCGATGGAGCTTTGAGTTCGGAGGAATTCAAGACCGGCCTCTCTGCGCAAACAAACTCGGCGGCGGTGGAGGAATACTTTAACAAGCTCGACTCAAATGGTGATGGCAGCGTGTCGCTGGCGGAATACACTTCGCACAACAAGCCGACGGAGCCTGCATCTCCCGCAGCGGCTCCTGAGAAGTTGCCGCCTCCGCTTCCAAAGCTGCCCGTTGTCACCGAGCCCCCGCGAAGCACCGAGCCGCACAAAAACACCGAGCCACCCCAGCATCAACCGCCCGCACCCAGCGTGCCTCACGTCAATCCCACACCTACGGGCGCCGAGAGCTATTTCAAAAAGATGGATGCCAATGACGACGGCGGAATCAGCTTCCTTGAATTCAAAGCCGGCCCAGCAGGGCAAAACAATCCCCGGATGGCGGAGGAATACTTCAAGAAGCTCGATCAAAATGGCGACGGAAAAATCACAATGGAGGAATTTACTGCGCACGGCAAGCCGGCCTCATCCACTCCGCATCAAAGCTACCCGCCAAAATCGCCATATCGGGAAATTCACAGACGGAAGTGAGACGGGCCGATGATCGGTGAACTTCCCGCGTGCGTGCGCGGGGTGGGGGGATATAGTCGGTAGTTCGATGCCCACTCAATCACTCGTTATCGCAGGCCGCAGTTTTGGATCGCGGTTGCTGCTCGGGACGGGAAAATTTTCCTCCAATCGCGCCATGGCCGCCGCACTTGCGGAGAGCGGCACGGAGATTGTCACCGTCGCGCTGCGGCGTGCGGACCTCACGGGCAAGGGCGATCCTTTCGCCGACATTCTCGATTTTATTGATCCGAAAAAATACCTCCTGCTGCCCAACACAAGCGGCGCGATGAATGCGGAGGAAGCCGTGCGACTGGCGCGGCTCGCTCGCGCGGCGGGCATCAGCGATTGGGTGAAACTCGAAATCCATCCCGACCCGCGTTACTTGCTGCCCGACCCCATCGAGACGCTCAAGGCGGCGGAAGTTTTAGTGAAGGAAGGGTTCACCGTGCTGCCTTACATCAACGCCGATCCCGTGCTCGCACGCCGCCTCGAAGACGTGGGCACCGCCGCCGTGATGCCGCTCGGTTCGCCCATCGGCAGCAACCGCGGCATCGAGACGCGCGCGCAAATTGAAATCATCCTCAACCAATGCACCGTGCCCGTCATCGTGGATGCGGGCATCGGTGCGCCGAGTCACGCCGCCGAGGCGCTGGAAATGGGAGCGTCCGCCGTGCTGGTGAACACCGCCATCGCCATCGCACCCGATCCCGAGCGCATGGCGCGAGCATTTCGCATGGCCGTCGAGGCCGGACGTGAAGCGTTCGAGACCGGGCTCGCCGCGCGGGGCGTTTCCGCGAGCGCGACATCGCCGCTCACCGCCTTTCTACACACCGCCGCATGAATCCTACCCGACCATCAGCCGTCACCTTCGTTTGTCTTCTCGCCATGCTGGGCGCGCTCATTGATGCCGTGCTTTTCTTTACCGATCTCAGCGAAGGAGACAACGCGCAGTGGATGAGGGAGCACGCCAACTCCGCGTATCTACAACTCGCGCTCCACTACATATATTCCGGGCTCACGCTGCTTGCGTGTTACTTCATCATGAAAGCGCGCAACTGGGCGCGGTGGCTCTACGTCATCGGGACGGGCGTGCGTCACACGCTTGCACTCGTGTTGCTCTCGGACGGCTCACTGCGCGAAGGGCTCATGTTTCTCCGCTTCCGATGGGCGATGGCGCCGGGGTTGATCTTTTTCATCATTGCCGTGCTCTTCGTGCTGTTCCGCCGACGTGCAAACGAATACTTCGCCGCCGCCGACCGCCCGTGGTGGCAGCGCGAGAAAGAGGCGTAAGTCGTGCGTGCCTCCCTCGAAGATTTCATCCTCCACCTCGCCACCGAGCGCGGTCTCTCGGACAACTATCAGCTCTCCACGCGCCGCACGCTCGAGTCCTTCACCGCGTGGGCGGAAAAGACGCATCAACTCAGCGATCCGCGCGCCATCACACTCGCGCATTTGCACGACTACCTCGCGCATCGCAAACGCTGCGGACTCGCCGCTGCGAGCGTAAAAATCGAAGTCGTCGCGCTGAAAATTTTCTTCCGCTGGATGGCGGCGCGGGCGCGCATCGCTCACGATCCCTCGGAAGTGCTGCCACTCCCGCGCATCGAGCGATACCTCCCCGAGACGCTCAATGAGCAAGCCGCCGAGCAACTGCTCGCCGCCGTGGATGTGAACGCGCCGCGCGGCCTGCGCGACCGCGCGATGCTCGAACTTCTTTACGCCAGCGGCCTCCGCGCGGGCGAACTCACCGGCGCGCGTTTGGAAAATCTGGATATCGATGCGCGCGTCATCCGTGTCACCGGCAAAGGCGGCAAGACGCGCCTCGTTCCCGTCGGCACGAAGGCGTGCGAGGCCATCACCACGTATTTGGAAAAAGAGCGTCCGCAGTTCGTGAGCAAGCGCACCGGCAGCCACATCTTTCTTTCACGCCACGGCAAATCGCTCACCACCGCGCGGCTCTGGCAGATTGTCAAAGACACCGCGAAACGCGCCGGGCTCGACACAAACGTGTATCCGCATCTGCTCCGTCACAGCTTCGCAACGCATCTGCTCGGCGGCGGCGCGGACCTGCGAGTCATCCAGGAAATGCTCGGCCATGCCGACATCTCCACCACGCAAATCTACACACACGTCGAACAGAAACGCCTCAAGGAAACACACCGGAAATTTCACCCGCGCGCGTAAAATTAACTACAGAGAGCACAGAGAACACGGAGGGTTTCATTTTGAATTTGGAAGGCAGGAAAAGCTTCAAAAAACTTACAGCGGCTCAGTCTCCCAAAAGCTGTGAATTCGCTGAATGAGGCACGGCAGTCGGCCTTGGCGCGTAGTGACAAACATTTCCAGCAGCGTGAATTCGAAAATCGTATCCTGTGTTTCCCCCCTTCCTGCCTTCCAAATATATTTCTCCGTGCTCTCTGTGTCCTCTGTAGTTCAAAAGCTGCGTGAGTCCATAGTTGGCAGGGCAGGGGAGCGAGCGCGCTTGAACACCACCAATCCGCAGCTACCGTCGCGCCCGTGAAAACCAGCGCCACAGCCCGGCTCCTCCGCTCCGCCGCCACGCGTCTGCATCTCGCCGCGTTTGGAAAAAACTTTCGCATCGCCGCGCTCACACTCGCCGGCCTCGCATTGATCGCGCTGCTTTCCGCACGACTTTTCGCGCTGTTGCCGAACCACTGGCTCACGCCGCTCACGCTTCTCGCCGTGCTCGTGCTCGCCCTCGTTGCGGCGCTCGCATTTCTCCGCCGCCCCGCGCCCGCGCAAGTCGCGCGCACCGTGGATGCGCGCGCCGGGAGCAAGGAACTTTTCCTCACCGCCGCGCTCATCGAGCAATCGCCCGGCGAATATCGCGGCATCGTGATCGAGCAAGCCGAGGAGCGCGCGGGCCAGCTCAGCGCTGCGCGGTTGATGCCCCTGCGCTGGATACCCGGCGCGCGCGATGTGCTGCTTGCGTTTGCCGCGATCTACGCCGCCGCGTTGTGGCTCCCGCAGCTTGATCCGTTTAAAATGGACGCGAAGCGGCAGGAGACGAGCAAGCAGGAGCAGCGACTCGCCGAGACGAAAAAGATCACCGCATCGCGCAAGGACGAGCTGAAGGAAAAAGGCTCCGCGCTTTCCGAACAAGTCGAGCAGGCGCTGGCTAAACTCGACAAAACGCTCAAGGAAGTGAAGCCCGGCGAGCGCGAACTCAACGCGAAGAAACTCAACGAGCATGCGCAGGATTTCAGTGAGCTGTGGAAAAAAACCACCGCCAGTCTGCCGAAGGAAGTGCTCGAAAAAGCGGCGCAACAATTCGGCGACGCGCAGCAGCGGCAGGAGATGAAAGACCTGCTCAACAAGTTGAAAAAAGGCGACGCCGAAGGACTCAAGCAGGCGATGGAAAAACTCCGGCAGGAAATGCAGAAAGCCGCGCAGCAGCCCGAGGGCGCGGACAAGCGCGAGCAGCTTGAAAAAATCGCGAAGCAACTCGGCCAGATGGCCAGTCAGATGCGCGAGCAACTCGGCGACAAAGCAGTCAACGAAGCCCTCCAGCGCGCGCTGGAGCAGATGGATATGTCGAAGCTCAAGGATCTCGCAAAAGACGCGCTCGATGGCGCGAACGAATCCATGAAACTCGGCGAGGATGAATTGAAACGCCTCGGCGAAATGTTCAAGGATGCGCAAAATCTCGAAGACGCGCTGAAGAATCTCGCCGCTGCCAAACAGCTCAATGAAAAGGGAAAACTCGATGGCGAGAACGCCCAGCAGTCCGGCGCGAAATCACCGCAGGACTACGAGCAACTTTACAAAGACCTCCTCGCGCAAATGGGGGAGGGGGCCGATGGCGAAGGACAGGGACAGCAAGCGGACGATAAAAATGGCAACGGCAAAACGGGAAAAAATCCCGGCATCGGCAACGGCGGCACCGTGGGCGAGGACGACACGGCGAAGAGCGATTTCAAAAAAGAAAAGAGCACGACGCAGCTCGGCGCGGGAAAATTGCTGATGGAATGGAAGGAGGAAGGAGTCGGCGAGACCGGACAAAAATCCGGCGACTACCAGCAAGCCATCCGCACCGTGAAGCAAGGAGTCTCCGAAGCGATCCGCAACGAGCAAGTCCCCCCCGGCTACCACAGCGCCATCCAAAAATACTTCGACCGCATGCCGGAGAAATCATCGAAGTAGGCATTCGATTCGTTCGAGAACCCCGTAACTGTTTTTTTCTAAATTGCCGGGCCCGTGTTTGCAGGTGCGAATTCTTCTGGCGTGAGCACTGCAATTGTATTTTGGGTGCCGAAGTCCGCTTTATTTCGCGTGATGATCACACTGGCTTGGCAAGCTTCTGCCGAAGTAAGTTGGAGTGCGTCCTCAAAATCGTTCAACCCGGCATTCACCGCACGGATTGCGTCCGCGTGGCCGACGGATGTGACCTCGCATGTGGTGAGCAGGCTGCGCAGAAAATCCACCGACTTTTCCGAGCCGCGATCCTTCCTCAAAATATAGAAGAGATTTGAGAGAGTGTGCCAGGCCACGCGAAGTTCGTGGCCTTCGTCTTCACATTTCTCCAGAGCCCGCTTGCTGCCTTCGAAGAGTCCGGGGCGTTGAAGCGCGACATCGAGGATGACGTTCGTATCCAGCAGAACGCGCATCGCTTATTTGACGTGTTTGCCCAGCAGGTAGGCGAGGCGTGGGTCGCCGTCATTGGCTGGTGTGGAAAACGCGCCCGCCCATTGCCGGATGAAGTCCCGCACGGCCCCGCTGGCGACCGGTTTGGTTTCTCCCTCGGGAAACAAGGTGAGCAGCCCGGTTCCCTTTTCAGGCAACACGGATGATCCGCGCGGAAAAACGCGACCGTGGTCAATTTCGACTTCGAGAGTGAGCAGGCTCATGGGCACATCCTATTCGCACAAAGAGGAAAAGCCAGCACTACCCCGTCGCGCTTCGCGCATCACTTTCTCGTGGGGGATTTCCTGAACGACACCAGTTTCACGCGCTGAGATTGCCTTTGTATAGCCGCGCGAGTCGCGCGTCGGGGAGCGTTTCGATTCCGCGGGACGTGATCATTTTTACGATGGGGAAGACGCGGGCGTGGCGATCCACGCCGCCGGTGGCGGAGTCGCTTTCGGCGGCGGTGTCGAGCGCGCGGAGGGCGAGGAGCACGGCTTCGGCGGGTTTGAGTTTTTGCAGGGGGCGCTTTGCGTAGGTGTTTTCGTGGTGGAGCACGGCGCGGACGGCGGGGCTGCCGCTGCCGGTGGCGCTGAAATCGGCGGCTTCAAATTGCGCGCCCATCGGGTCGTAGAAATAAACGCGCGGCACGCCAGCGGCGGCGTCGAACGTGGCGAAGATCGGCACGACCATGCCGACGCCCTGGAGGACGAGGCCGAGGTTGTCGCGCAGGAGTTTCGAGAGCGCGCGGACTTTGCCTTCGAGGCTCATCTCGGCGAGCTGGGTGCGGCGAAAAAAGTGGAAGCTGTGTTCGAGGACGCGCGCCATTTCCCACGCGGTCGCGGGCACGCCGGCGATGGCCATGATGGAGTGGCGATCAATTTCCAGCACCTTGTCCGCGCGGTCATACATGATCGTGTTGCCAGCGGTGGCGCGGCGGTCGCCTGCGATGAGGACGCCGTCGGCGAATTTGAACGCGAGGATGGTGGTGGCGGTGGGGACGACGAAGGGCGAATGACGGATGTCGTATGCCGGCGCGACGGCGGCGGATGGTTGCGGGGCGAGGCCGTGGCGTTGGAGGAGGGTGGAAAAATCGGGCGCGCTGGTGTCGGCGAGCGTGGTGGGAGCGGCGAAGTTTTGCATGGAAATGTAGAGCGTTCAGTGGCGGTGTATTTCCGCTACTGCCCCGTTCGTTGGCGGTAGCGCCGCGCTTGGTCGGGGTCCACTTTGCGCATTCGGTCGAGGATGCTTTTGGTGTCCGGCTTTTTTACGTCGGGTGCTTTTGGCCCATCGTCGCCGCCTTCTTTGCGCTCCCACGGCGCGGGGCCGGTTGGTTTTTGCGTCCGGTCTGGCATGGGCGAAAAATAGCGGCGGAAGCGTGGAAAGCAAGGGCAGCGACATTGCGGTGGCTGTGAAAATTTTCTGCCGCCGATGCGCTCGTCCTTGCCATGCGGCTGCGAAAGTGAAATCTAAAGCGCGATGACGCCCCGTATTTCCACAATCACCGCCGCCTGCGTGTTGTCGCTGGCTGGTATTTTCACACCCAACGTGCGCGCACAAGATGCGGTGCAAAACGAACTGAAGGCACTTCGCCTGCGCATCGAGCAGCAGGGGCAAAAAATCGAGATGCTCTCCGCGCAGGTCGCGCGACTCAGCGCGCAGCTCGATGGCCGCACCGCGAATGCCATCGCGCCGACGCCCGCACCGGCTGTGGCACCAGCACCGGCAGTGGTTGATTTCACCCCGCCCGCCACGCCGCCGAAACCCGCCAACGTCCACATCGTGGTGAAAGGCGACTCGCTCGATAAAATCGCCAAGCAGCACAACATTACGGCAATGGATTTGCAGAAAATCAACAAAATCACCGACCCCAAGAAACTACAAATCGGCCAGCAATTGCTGCTGCCGCCCGCCGAACAGAAAGGACAGTAATTTTATGGACGACACCAAATGGTATCTCCGCAAATCACACGACGGCTCGACGTTTGGCCCCATCCCATTCCATCAGCTCCGCCAGTGGGCGGCGGATGCGCAAGTGTCGCCGCTGGATCGCGTCTCCACCGATGAACGCACCTGGCTGAAAGCGCCGATGGTGCCCGAGCTGGCGATGGATTATCTCATCGAGGTCGGCCCGGATCAATTTTACGGCCCCACGACAGTCGGCGCGATTCAGGAATTTCTCGACGCCGGCGAAATCACGGCGGAATCCATCATCACCAATTGCAAGGACACCACGCAGCATCGTGTGAAAGACATCCTCACTCCCGTCGAGGCCGAGGTCGATGATGTGGGCAGCGACGCCGCCAACGCGATCAACGTGCGAAACCGCGTCCGCATCAATCTCCAGCAACGCATCCGCGAACTCGAAGCAGCACTCATGCAGGAACGCCGCGCCCGCGAAACTGCGGAGCATCTTGTGGCAAAACTGGAGGAGAAACTGGCGGAATTCAGCGCGGAGTAGTGGGCTGCCATAATCGCCATTCCTATATAAAAAAGGCGACAGTGCTTTTTGGTTTTCTAAAGGCGCGTTGCTAGCTCACTGAAAATATGGAGGGCCTCCGTTTTTTTATGAGGGCGGGTGTTGAAGTTTTTTGGGCTGGGATGAGGTGCGTCAACAAGCGGAACGTTCGTATGTCTTAGAATGGCGGCTCTGGCGCTCTGAGCATTCTTCCCTACCAACACAATCTCTCGAAGCCTTGGGAGGAGGTGGATTAGTTTTTGGAAATACGGCATCGCTTGATCAATATCGGATTTCCTCGCTCCGCGGATTCTCTTACCATCGCCGATATACCACGGGACGATATTCCATAGCAGAGTGATAGCACGCGGAATCCCCGCCTTCATGAGTAACTCATTCATGTTGCTCGCGGTTTGATCAGGATTATTCCGAGATATGAATGTCGAACCGACAGCCTTACGTCCTGGCGCTTCGAGCAAAAACAAAACCTGTGCGTTCACTCCACCGTCACACGGATCAAAGTTGGGAACATCGTGTCCGCATTCGCTCTTGACCCGTTTCAAATACTCCACAAGCGGATGTAAATGTGGCAGCGACAGCATCTCCAATCGGCGCTGCCGCTCATCCTCGCTCTTGAGCGCGTATGTATCATCAGAGGAGCACAGATGCGGCAGCGGCTTCATGGCGGAAACGATGAGGTAGGGAACCGTGAAGAGCTAATCCCCGTAGCCCTGCGGATGCGCGAGGTGCCACGCCCAGGCGCTGGCGATGATTTTTTCCACGTCCTGGAATTGCGGCTTCCAGCCGAGTTCGGCGCGGACTTTTTCCGAGCCGGCGATGAGGCGCGGCGG
>JAYUIF010000234.1:0-9326 GCA_043766295.1 Spartobacteria bacterium
GTGTGAAGGATGCGAACACCGTCTTGTGCTGGCCGACTTGCGCATCCGGCGCGGCCTTGAGTGCGAATTTCACTTCCTTGTCGTCCTTGGTAATTTCTCGCTCCTCGGCGGTGATGCCTTGCGGCAGGCCGACGAGCGCGACTTTCGCCTTTCCGTCGAATGGGATTTTTTGATCGAGCTTCATCGTCATGCTGCCCTCGCTGCCTTGATCCACATAGGTGCGCACGATGGTGCCGGCGACGAATGGCACGGCGGGTTCGAGGTCGAAAAGCCCGGTGCTGATCCATGTCGGGCCTTTGCCTGTGTCCACAGTGCCGGCAATGCAGGTCTTGGATTTTAAGATGGGCGCGTTGCCGTTGGCGCTGATGGTGATGATGCCTTCGTTCTGCCCCTCGGGGATCGTGACGACGCCGGGCGTGCCGATGCCCGGCGGGCCGTAGAGCACTTGGATTTGGATGGGGCCTTTAAAGATCGGCTTGCCCTCCGCGTCGTTTTTGCGCTCGGCGACGACTTTCAAGTTCATGGATCCATTTTGCAGGATGGGCACTTTGGGCTGGAGGGCGTTGATCATCACGGGCACCTCATCCGTCACCGCGATGGGCAGTGCATCCTCAGTCACGCCGTAGTAGGCGCGTTGGTTTCCGTTTTCGGAGACTTCGATGCGGTGTTCGACTTTTGTGACGACGTTCGCCAGCGCGGGATCGGCGGGTTTGGGTGTGATGGCGAACAGCGTTTGCACCGGCGCGGCATCGGCCTTGGCCTCGAAGACCACCGGCACCGTGTCCACGGATTTGTCCATCTTGTCAGTCGTCATGCTCACTCCGGCGGGCAGATTTTTTGGCTCGATGATCACATCGCCGCCGACATCCACGCGCTTCACTCGCAAAAGCGTGGCGTAGCGGTTGCCCTTCGGCACCGGCACAGCGCGGCGCTCCTGCGAACTGTTTTGCACCGTCTCGGGGATGTAGCTGAGCAACTTTTGCTGCACGGTCTGCGCTTCGATTCGATACGTAAAAAGCGGCCCGCCGCGCTTGAGATGATCTCGCACGGTGAGAAAAAAATCACCGTCTTCGGGCACCGTCCACCGAAGGTAACTGTCAGGCCCGCCCTGGTCGTCATTGTCGGCGAGGTTTGCACCTTTGGAGTTTTGGATACTGATGACCGTATCAATCGGCGAGCGCATCTCGCGCGAGTGGCTGGTGAAATCAAACACCTGCCCCTTCTTGGCGCTGAACTTGAAAAAATCCACATCGTCCTTCGTCTGAATGATGCCGTTGAAAGCTAGCGGCAGCGATCCCGCAGCGATGGTGGCTGTGGCGATGTCGTTGTTCGGCTCGGCAGCTTCGAGCACGTTTGGAAAATCCACGACGCGCAGAAAATTCGGCTGCGGCGCGGTGTGTCCGTCTTTTTGCGCGAGCAGATCGAAGCGCGTGTCTGGCGCGTTTGGCAGCGTCACCGTCTGCTCAAAAGATCCGCCAGCATCGCCGAGCAAGGTCACTTTCAACTCCGTGCCCGCCTGCCCGCCTGAGGGGAACGCAACCACGGGCCGCGGGTGGCCGCCGATGTGCAGGAGGTAGTTGCACGGCCCCTGCCCGCTGTTGGTGGCCTCGCGGATCACGACGCGATATTTGCCATCCTCGGGCGCGAGGATGCTCAGCGCGGGATCCTGGCGCGTGAAGGATCCATCGTCCATCTGCGCGACCACGGTGCCATCGGCCTTCACGATGCTGATGTATGGATCGAACAACTGCTGTGTGGAAATCCGCACGCCGATGACTTCCGCGCTGAGCCGCTGGCCTTTTTTAAGTTCCACTTCAAAGCGATCCTGATCCTCGCCCGGCGTGCTGCCGTAAATCGTCACACCCAAAGGCACGCTTTGCACTTGGCCGGTGTCCGTCTTTTCCTCGTCCGCTTCCTTCAGCAATGGATAGGGCGTCACGTAGAAAAGGCGCACATCCGAGATGCCGGAGGATGTCACAGTGCGAAAAGCGAATTCGCCGATGCGCGCATCGGGAGCGACTTTGAGTCTCGCCGTGAACTTTTCTTTTTCTACCGCACTCACGCCGACGACCTCGATGCCCGGCTGATCAAACAGCAGCGTGCGCGCATCATCGAGCCGCGCGCCTTTTATCACGACTTCGATTTCAGTCCCTCGCTGCGCAGCGGCGGGCACGATGGAGACCACGCCCGGCGATCCCGCCAGCGCGCCGACGGCGAAGGAAATCGTCGCTGCAAAGATGGCTCTTTTTTTCATGGGCGGAGAGATGGTGACGCAGTGAGTAATACTGGCGGATGAGAGGTCTTAGCCGGAACCCTCGTTGGAGCGAATTTGAAAAGACCGCACCGCAACTCGTCTTTCTCCTTTCCAGCAGCGCTCACATTCCAGCAACCTCCCCGGCAATGCTCCGCCGTGGCGTGTTGATCTTCCCTCTTCTTGTCCTGTTTGCCGGTGCCTCGTTGATCCGCGAGGCGGCAGTCGGGCTGCTCGTGCAAGCGGAGGAAGCTTGGGGCGGAGTGCTTGCGAAAAGGCTCGGCAATGTCGGCGGCACATCATCGGTGACGCTGGTGGAAATCAACGAAGATACACTCACCAAACATTCATGGCCGTGGGGCGTGGAGGATTTCGCGCTTTTTTTTAATGCAGCACTGCCGTTCGAGCCAGCGGTCATTGGTATCGAGCCCGTGCTTGCTTTCGAGCGCGGCGTGCTCGCCGGTGGCGACCGCGATGAAGTGCAAGAACGGATGCTTCACGATGGCATTCTCCGCGCACCAAAACTCGTCCTCGGCGGTCGGCTCGGCTGGTCGCAGGAGTCGGACGCCGTTCAAGCAATCCAGCCCATGCCAGTGCTCCGCCATGTGCGCGGCGATCTGCGCCGGGTGCCGGAGTTCACCGTTGTCGAGGCGTGGGCCGAAGAGGACTACCGCCTTTCCACCCAGCCCGGCTGGATCAACCTCCCGGAAATTCCCGGGCCGCGTGGAAAATGCCCGCTCATCTTCCGCTATCGCGGGCAGCCGGTTCCGTCCATCGTCCTCCAGCTCGCGATGCTGTGGGAAAAAGTCACGCTCGACGAAATCGAAGTCGTCCTCGGCTCCCACATTTCCATCGGCGCACGAATCCACATTCCGATTGATGACATGGGCCGCATGTCCGTGAATTTCGGCGTCCCCTTTACGCGAACCTCCTTCGACAACCTCGTGCTCACGCGCGAGCAGACCGACAAGGGTGAGCCCACCGCAAGTCCGCCGGATTTTTTTAAAGCCAAGCTCCTCTACCTCGCCCGCACCGATCCTTCCGCCCGCACGCGGATCACTCCCATCGGCGAAAAAATCTCGACTGGCGAACTCACCGCAGCCGCCCTCGCAACCATCCAATCCAGCGCGCATCCACACCGCGTCGGCGAATGGTTCGACTGGTTGCTCGTGATACTCGTCGCCTCAGTATCGCCGTGGCTCACGCGAGGAAAAGCGACGCGCCTGGCGTTGATAGTCATCGCCACCGAAGCCGCATACCTCTCAATCGCACTCTACATTTTCAAAGCGACACTCCTTGCGTTGCCAGCCGTCCTTCCATTGGGTCTCGCGCTCTGGCTACTGTTGCTCCGCATGATGGCCAAGCGCGCCCAGCGCGTGATCGCTTTCTGAGCGGATGCGTTGGTGGAAACGCATCAACGCCGCGTGCCAAAAAATCAGCGGCGTCTGGAAGACGAACGGGTGTTCCGAGTGTTTTTCAGGCGGTATTCCTGTGTTTGGTTGGAATTCACAACATGAACACTATGCAGCTTTGCAGGTTTGAGCCGCTCTAGTCGTAGTGAAGTGGATGAATCCAGAGAACTACGATGTAGATTTGATTTACGCGGCCCATTAAACCGCACCGCAGAGGCATCGGAAACACCGACGAAGAGAAGCAATAGGCACGCGAAAACCATCGTCCACCGGCTGCGTTGAAAACTGGGAATTGGAGACGTCATTTTCAGAAGGTGAGGGCACCGTAGGTAGGGAGCCTCCGAATGCAATAGGAACTTCATTACGGCGCGCTTGCCGGTGCCGCAGCGGGAGCAACGGCGGGCGGCGTTGGTGGAACCGGCGGCGGTGGCGGTGGCGGCACGGAGGACTGCGTGATGTCCTGCCAGGTAAAAAGTTCACCGCCCACTCCGCCGACTTCATTCAGCAACGCTTCGCAGCGTGTGCGCCATTGGGCGAGATTGGGGGTTGCGAGTTTTTCCGCCGTGCCGGGGAAGATGAGATACGTCGCCTTGAGATCGTTCACCGGGCGGTTTTCTCCATTCGCTCTGGCGTTGATTTGTTTGCAGATGCGCAGTGACGCTTCGCCAATTTTTGTGTGCGGGCCTTTGTCGCCGATGATCGCGGGATACAAAACGCCATCCACAATCACCACGCAGTAGTCGCCGATGGCCGGCGTGTAGCCGTCGCGGTTTTTTCCAAACATCGCCGTCGGCAGCACGATAAACGGATCCGCTACGCCCACGAGATAGCTGAACATCTGCATATCCCGAATCTCCGAGCGCAGGCGCGCGGAGTCGGCTTTAAGTTTTGGTGCGTCATTCGCGTTCTTGGGGTCCTTCGCCTTCGCTTCGTTGTCGGCGATTTTTTTCTCCCAAACGGCTACGCACGGATTCGGCACGGGCGTCTTTTTTTCCCAATGGTAGTTGGTGAAAGGCTGGAATGTCCGCGAGGTTCCATCCGCTGGCACGATGCGGTCGCCGTCGGAGCCATCGGTGTCCACATCCATGTCCGCTTGAATGAGCACGGCCTTGCGCTTGGTGATCGGATGCTGGAGATCGAGGATCGTTTCGCAGTCGTAGAAATTGTGCCGCGAGAGAAGTTGATCGAGCCGATTTAAATTCGTCCGCAGCGAGGTGATTTTGTTGCGATACAATTCCTCAAACTCCGGCGACACCTTCGCAGTCACCAGCATCTCCACGAGTCCCGGCAGCACCATCGCCAGTTTGTTGTTCAGCTTTTGCAACTCCTCGATCTGCTGATGCGCCTTCGGCACTTTCACCTTCACGTTCACCTCCACGGTGTAGGAATCACTCGTGTTTCGCTCCGTCGTCGCGGTCGCACCCACGCTCGTTTCGAGGTTCGCTTTGAAATGAATCCCGCTGAAAATATTTCCCGTCAGCAAGCTCTTCATCGGCACAAAAGGCGTCGGTGTCGGCGTGGGCGTGGGCACCGGAGTCGGTGTTGGTTTTGGCGTCGGTGCTGGCGTTGGTGTGGGAGGTGGAGTCGCCGACGCGGGCGCGGGTTTGCGGTCACACGCGGTGAGCGCAAAAATACACGCATATAGAATGGCGAAACGACGCGGCATGGAAACGGGAGGATGCAGGATGCGTGCTTCGCGATGCAAGAGCGGCGGTTTTATGCCGGCTCCATCCACTTGCCGTGCTCTTTGATCAAATCCACGAGCTGCGCGACGGCCTCGGCTTGCGGGATGTTGAACTTCACCGGTTTTTTTCCGACGTAGAGATTGATCTTCGCGGGCGCACCGCCGACGTAGCCGAAATCCGCGTCGGCCATTTCGCCTGGGCCATTCACGATGCAGCCCATGATCGCGATTTTCACGCCCTTGAGATGGGACGTGGCGGCTTTGATGAGCGCGGTGGTTTCCTGCAAATTAAACAGCGTGCGTCCGCAGCTCGGGCACGCGACGTAGTCCGTTTTGAAAATGCGCGCGCCGGCAGCTTGGAGGAGGTTGAAGCCGACGCGCAGGAGTTGGCCGGGGCCGTCCCAGCCGAGGAGGTAGATCGCGTCGCCGATGCCGTCGCAAAGCAGCGCGCCGAGATCGGCGGAGGTGGACAGGAGGTAATCGGTGAAGTCGCGCTGGGGGCCGCGGTCGTCTTCGGGCTGAATGCTATCGCAGAGGAGGATGGGGTGGCGCTCGTCGAGCTTCGCGGCGAGCGTGCGGAAGGCGACGACGGGGTGCTGGAGACGGGAGAAAAATTTCACGGTCACGAGGCGCGGGACGGGCGATGCGTTGAGCGCGGCGATGGCTACGTCGTCCTCGGGATCAACGGCCACGGCTTCGTGAAAAGCGAGCCGTCCATCGGGCTGGTAGTCGCCCATGCGATCGAGTTTGTGCGCGATGCGATCGTAGTCGTCGGGGCTGATGAAAACTTTCACGAGTTCCTCGCCGCCGACACGGGTTCCGCCAGCTTCGACGACTTCGCTCGCTCGCCGCCGGTAGCTGTATGGGTCGTGCTTTGCGGCGGGCTCGGTGGTGGGCGCAGTTGGGCGGTAGTTGAGCATCCGATCCGCGAGTTTTTTTGCGATGGGGATTTCGTGGACGCTGTCCTCAGTCAGCGAAACGCGGATGGTGTCGCCGATGCCGTCGTGCAGCAGGCTGCCGATGCCGATGGCGGATTTGATGCGGCCATCCTCACCATCGCCAGCTTCGGTGACGCCGAGATGAATCGGATAATTCCAGTCCGCTCCCTCCTGCGCCAGTCGCGCCACGAGCAGCCGATACGCTTCGATCATCACCTTCGGGTTGCTCGATTTCATCGAAAAAACGAATTCGTGATAATCGAGTTCGCGTGCGATGCGGGCGAATTCCAGCGCGCTCTCGACCATGCCGAGCGGCGTGTCGCCGTAGCGGTTCATGATGCGATCCGAAAGCGAGCCGTGGTTCGTGCCGATTCGCATCGCGCGCCCGTGCTCTTTGCAAAATTTCACCAGCGGCGCGAAGCGTTCGCAGATGCGGCCCAGCTCGGCTTCGTATTCGGCGTCGGTGTATTCTTTGACGGCAAATTTTTTCGAGTCGGCGTAGTTGCCGGGGTTGATGCGAACTTTCTCGACCCACTTGGCGGCCTCCATCGCGGCGTCGGGTTTGAAATGAATATCGGCGACGATGGGAACATTGCAGCCGCGCTCGCGAAGGCCGGCGACGATGTGCTGGAGGTTCGCGGAATCTTTGACGGTGGGGGCGGTGATGCGGACGATTTCGCAACCGACGGCGACGAGGTCGAGCGACTGCTGGATGGACGCGGCGGTGTCCATCGTGTCGCATGTGATCATGCTCTGCACGCGCACTGGATTTTCGCCGCCGATGGCGACTCCACCAACGTGAACGACGCGCGATTTCCGCCGCTGGTAGCTGTAGGGCGAAGAGCAGTATTCCATCGCGCTACTTGGCTGCGGCCTCGGCCTGAGCTTTGTCGGCGTATGGGAATTTGTCCGACTTTCGTCCGCCGAAAACATCCTGCAAATCGAAGAAAGTCACGTAGAGCATGAAGCCGAGAATGAGCATCGTTCCGGCGGTGACGAACCATTGCACGGGCTTGCTGTTCGCAAGCTCATCGGCTGCCTCGGGCCTGCCTTTCAGCGCGGCGATGGTCGCGAAAGTAATGTGGCTGCCATCGAGCGGCGGAATCGGCAGCAGATTCATGAGCGCGAGGTTCACGTTCAAAACGACGGAGAACCAAAGCGCGAGTTTCCAGCCATCTGCCTGCTCAAACAAAAGATAATACACGCGCATCATCATCACCGGCCCGCCGAGATGCTGGATACTCAAGTCGCTCTTGCTGCTCGTGACTGCGCCGAACGTGTTAAAAATCGCGGTCGCGCTCGCACGGATTTGCTCCATCGGCCCCGGATGGCGCGTGTCGCCTTTTCCGTAGGGATCGTAGGTGATTCCAAATTTATCATCGAATGCGATCCCGATGCGGGGTTTGGTTCCGCCTTCCTGCAACTTCGCTTCGGCGGGAGTCACGGTGATTTCCGGCAGCGATTTCCCATCACGCTCCACGACAAATTTCATCGGCTCTTTTTTCTGCCCCTGCACGTATTTCAAAAGTGCAGTCGAAGATTTGAGCGCCTTGCCATCTATGCTCAGCACGACGTCGTTCATTTTAAGTCCCACACGATCCGCCGGGCTGTCTGGCTCGATGTGGCCGATGATGGGAAGGTTTGGGTGAAATGGGATTTTGAGAATTTGCGCCGCGCCCTTCGGCCCGCGCTCGATTGTCAGATCCAACTCATCCGATGGATTCTCGGCGAGATAATCGGAGATGCCATTCGGGGTGACGAGTTCCTGCCCGTTCACATGGGTGATAAAATCGCGGGGCAAAAGACCTGCGGTCGCGGCGGGACTCTTCGGCTCCACTTTGCTGATGAACGGCGTTGTCGCTGGAGCGATTCCGAGTTCACGAGTTTTACGCCGCGTGAAAACTGTCTTCTCCGGGCGCGATGGTGAGGTGTCCAGTTTCAGTTCTTTTCCATCGCGGAGCACCACGACCGGCACCGTGTCTCCTTCGCTGCGAACCACGCGCCACATGATCGCGTCATTTCCCTGCCCGATCCAGCGCTTCACCGGGATGCCATCTATGGAGACGATTTTGTCGCCCGCTTTTATCCCGGCTTTTTCCGCAGGGGAATCCTTGGCGACAAATCCGACGACGGTCGTGCTCGCCTCTTCGCGCATCGGGTAGCCGATTTGCCACACGATCACTGCGAAAATGCACGCCAGCAAAAATGAAAACAACGGCCCCGCTGCGGCGACGATGATTTTGTCCATCGGCTTCGCGACGGGAATCGTCCCCGCTGGATATTCTGTTGAGCCTTCGATGTCGCCATTCGCGAGCTGCGGCAGTTTCACGTAGCCGCCAAACGGAATCGAATTCAGCGCGAACCAGACGCCGCCGATTTTTTTCCGCCAGATGGGTTTTCCAAACCAAATCGCGAATTCCTCCACGATGAGTCCGCGCCATTTCGCGGCGAGGAAGTGGCCGAGTTCGTGGAAAAAGATGACGAAGTTAAACAACATCACCACTTCGATGAAGATGCCGAGGAATTTGAGGATGTTGAAAAACATATGGGTGATTATTTACGCAGGTGTGGACAGAGTTTCACGCGGTTTGTTCATTAGTTCGCTGGCGCAGGTGCGTGCCCATTGGTCGGCGGCGAGGATTTCTTCGAGCGTTGCGTGCGCGATGGTGGTGTGCGCTTTCATCACGCGCTCGACGGTCTGCCAGATGGCGGGGAAGGTGCAGCGGCGTTCGAGGAAAGCGGCGACGGCGATTTCGTTGGCGGCGTTGAGGACGGCGGGAAGTGTGCCGCCGATTTCGCCAGCCCAGCGGGCGAGATCGAGCGCGGGGAAATCGGCGACGCGCGGCGGCTCGAAGGTGAGGGGGCCGAGTGCGGTGAAGTCGAGCGGCGGGAGTCTGTTCGGGACGCGGTCGGGCCAGGTCACGGCGTATTGAATGGGGAAGCACATGTCGGTCGTGCTGAGTTGCGCGAGGATGGAGTTATCCACGAACTCGACCATCGAATGCACGATGCTCTGCGGATGCACCACCACGCCGACGCGC
>JAYUIF010000235.1:0-9310 GCA_043766295.1 Spartobacteria bacterium
ATACATCTCATTCACCGCGCGGAACTCCTCCTCGAACTGCGCCTCGGTGCAGTAAATGTGGGCGTCGTTCATCTGCATCGAGCGCACGCGCATGAGGCCCATGAGTTCGCCGCTCTGCTCGTAGCGGTAGCAGGTGCCGTATTCCGCGAGCCGCAGCGGCAGGTCGCGGTAGCTGCGCGGCACCGCGCCGAAGATCTTGTGATGATGGGGGCAGTTCATCGCTTTGAGAAAATACCGATCTGGATCGGGAAGGAGCGCCTTTGTCAGCAGGACGGAAGCTCCTCGTTTCTGAATCTCCAACAATGAACCTGGTGCCTTGGCTTCAATCGTCCGCCACAAATTCTCCATCGCATCTGTGTTTCCCGCGACGCTGCGCGCATCGCGCATATTCTCTGGAATCTGATCGCGAATTTCTCCGACAAATTTCTTCGTCCAATCCTCTGCTGCCTCGATGCCCTCCTGCACTTCACGATCCTCCACCATTTCCATGCGAGGAAACATGCTCTCTTTATAATACGGCAGATGCCCGCTCGTGAGATACAGGTTCTCCCGCGCGAGGTGCGGGGTGCGGACGCGGTCGTAGCCGGCGGCGAACTCGGTTTCCTTCGCCAGCTTTTCCAGCTCCTCGATGAGCACCGTGCCGGCGGGCAACCACAGCGGCAGGCCGGGGCCGACGTCGTCGTCGAAATGGAAGAGCTGCATTTCCTTCCCGAGCTTGCGGTGGTCGCGCTTCTTCGCCTCATCGAGCATCGTGAAATACTCGTCGAGCTGCGTTTTGTTTTTGAACGCCGTGCCGTAGATGCGCTGGAGCTGCGGGTTCTTTTCGTCGCCCTTCCAGTAGGCGCTCGCGACGTGCGTGAGCCGGAACGCGCCGATGTTCCCCGTGCGCATTACGTGCGGCCCCGCGCACAGATCGAGGAAGTCGCCGTTGCGGAAGAGCGAGATTTCCTCGCCCTCCGGGATATCCGCGAGATTGCCGATTTTGAACTTCGACGCATTGCCCGGACGCTCCGACAAGCCGCCCAGCCGCCCGCTCTCCGCCAGCGCCAGCGCCTCCGCGCGCGACACCGCCGTGCGCTCGAATGTGTTGTTCGCCTTGATCTCCTTTTTCATCTCCTCCTCGATGCGCGCGAAATCCTCCGGCGTGATGCGGTGCGGCATGTCGAGGTCGTAGTAAAAGCCATTCTCCACCGGCGGCCCCGCCGCAAACTGCGCCTCCGGCCAGATGCGCAAAATCGCCGTCGCAAGAACGTGCGCCGCCGAGTGGCGGAGCCGTTCGATGTCGGACATGGCGTGGCGTTGGTCGAGAGATTTGCGTTCGTCGGACATAAAATGGGGCGCGAAGCTAGCGGAAGCATTCGTGTCAGCAAGAGCGGAGCGGCACCATTGCGGCTACGCTTGCCGGGCGCGGCGATTCTGGCATGAAGGGCGCATCGCACAGCACGGCTCCGATTATCAACTTCTCGACAGCGGCGGGTTTCAAAAACTCGAACGCTTTGGCGACATCGTGCTCGCGCGGCCTTGTGCGCAAGCGGTGTGGCAGCCCGCGCGGCCCGGCGTGTGGCGCACGGCGACGGCGACTTTCTCACGCGAAAATGGCAACCGATGGGAGGGCCGCGAGAAGCTGCCCGCTACGTGGGTCGTCGCGGTGGATGGTGTGAAATTCCAACTCAGTTCGACGGACTTCGGGCACCTCGGAATTTTCCCCGAGCAGCGCGACCAATGGCTGCGCATCGCGAAGGACTGCACCGCATTTCACAAGCGCCACGGTCGCGCGGCGCGGGTGCTGAATCTTTTTGCCTACTCCGGCGGCAGCACGCTCGCCGCTGCGTGCGCTGGCGCGGAAGTCTGCCATGTGGATGCGTCGAAAGGCATGGTCGAGTGGGCGCGCAAAAACGCCGCGCTGAACGGACTTCAGGACAAACCGATTCGCTGGATCGTGGATGACGTGACGAAATTCCTCGAACGTGAACTGCGTCGCGGCCAGCACTACGATCTGCTCATCCTCGATCCGCCGAGCTACGGGCGCGGCGCGAAAGGCGAGGTTTTTAAAATCGAAAACGACCTGCCGAATCTGCTCACGCTCCTCGCGCGGTTGTTCTCCACAGAGCCGCTCGGCGCTCTCATTTCCTGCCACACCCCGGAACTCACGCCCATCTCGCTGCACCATCTTCTACAACAGGCGTTCGGAAAAAACGGCACGCTCGAACACGGTGAAATGTTGCTACGCGGAGAACCCGATGTGCTCCCCGTTCCGAGCGGGAGCTTCTGCCGCTGGACGTCGAAGGCGGCAGCGTGACGCCACCCGCGAGCCTTTCATTTCCCGGACATAAAAAGCGATGTGAAGCTTTGCGGGTATCAGCCGGGCACCTTGGGCGGGGTTGAAACCTGCGGCGACAGTCTGGCCGGAGATGTCTTACTATTATTGGCAGTGGCTTCTGATCTGCTCCTAAGTTTCCTGTAATCCACACGTATTTTCTCATATGAAGGCCACTCTTTACTTCCTCGTCTTGTTACTTTGCACCGTGTGGATTCGCGCCGAGGTCGCGTTCGTGACCACGGCCACCGACGGCAAGATCGTCCGCGTGGGTTCGTCGGGTGTGGTTACGGATTTCGCCCCCGGCCTCGGCAGCCCGCGGGGCGTGGTGTTCGACGATGACGGAAACGCATTCGTCGCGAATTTCAGTGGCGGCACGGTGCTGAAGCTGCCCGCTGGCGGCGGCGCACCGGTGACGATGGCCTCGGGGTTGAACGGTCCGACGGGCCTTGCGCTCGGCGACGACGGCTCGCTCTATGCGGCGGTGTCGGGCGATGCGACGGTGATCAAAATCACCGCGCCGACGGTCTTCACGACTTTCGCCACGCTCGCCACGGGCGCGAATCCGCAGGGCATGGCATTTTCGCCCGGCGGCGATCTCCACGTGGCGAACAAGGGCGCGAACACGATCAGCAAAATCACAGCGGCGGGCAGCGTCTCGACTTTCTCGAACGACGTGACCGCGCCTACGGGTGTGGCGTTTGATTCGACGGGAAAAATCTTCGCCATTCACGGCGGCACGAGCGGCGTGATCGCGCGCTTTAACCCAAACGGCAAGGCGACCGACCACGTCACCGGTTTCAACGACCCGCGTGCGCTGGTGATGGATCGCGAGGACAATTTTTATGTCGTGAATGGTGGCGATAGTTCGCTCAAGCGCGTCTCTACGACGAAGGAAGTGACGACGCTCGCGCCGGGCCTCGCCTCGCCGCAGGGCGTCGCGGTGCGCGGGCTGCGGCTCTCGCTTGTGGCGTCGAAAAATGAGACCCTCACGACTGATCCCGTGGGTGCGAAATTCAGCGTGCTCAGCCAGCCGGCCATCGCGGCGGGTGGGACGACGGCCTACCGCGCGACGCTGCTCGCAGGCATCTCCGGCGTGGCGTCGAGCAACGCCAGAGGTATCTGGCGCGACAACGCGGGCGGCGTGCGCGAGCGCATCGCACGGGCGTCCTTCACCGCGCCGGGCACGAATGGCGCGGTGTTCTCTACGTTCTCAGATCCCGTGATCAATAGTGCGGGCAAGGTCGCATTTCGCGCCACACTCCGGCTCGGCGTGGGCGACGCCACCGCCGGCAAAACTCTCGGCATTTGGACGGACGCCTCCGGCACACTCACCACCGCCGTGCGCCAGGGCGACCAGCCCGGCGGCATCGTGACCACGGCGAAGTTCACCGCTTTCACCGCGCTCGCGCTGCCGGATTCCGGGGGCCCGGTTTTCCGGGCGACCATCTCCGGCACCGGCATCACCCTTGCGAACAACACCGGCCTGTGGGTCGCGCCCACGGGCGGCGGCACGCAATTACTGCTGCGCAAAGGCGCCACGATCACCGTGGACGGTGCTCCGCTGAAAGTGCTCTCCTTCGCTGTGCTGCGGCCTGCGGTCTTGGCGCTCGGTGCCGCGCGCTCCGTGGCGGCGGATGGCGGAGTCACCGTGCTCGCCAAGTTGTCCGACAAAACGACTACCATCCTCCGCCTGCGCGGTGGCGTGCTTAGCGTCGTCGCGCGCAAGGGCCACATCCTCACCACCACGCCCGTGGGTGGAAAAATAGCCACGCTCTTTTCGCCCGCCATCGCCGCCACGGGTGACGTGGCTTGGCGCACGCTGCTCACCGCGAACATCGCGGGCGTCACCGCTCCGAGTGCCCCGTGCATTTTCCACGACACCACTGCGGGCACGCGCACGCTCATCGCCCGTGCGACCTTCCCAGCGCCCGGCACGAATGGCGCGGTGTTCGCCACGTTTGCGGACCCGATCATCAACGGCACGGGCGAGGTCGCCTTTCGCGCTAAACTTCGGCTCGGCATAGGCGACGCCGTGCTTGGCAATACCGTCGCCCTGTGGAGCAACAGCCACGGCACGCTCACTGTCGCCGCACGGCAGGGCGCACGCCCGCCCGGCCTCGCCAGCGGCGTGAAATTCACCGCGTTTAATTCCTACGTGCTCCCGGATTCCGGCGGCGTCGTCACGCGCGCCACGGTCGCGGGCAGTGGCATCACCACCGCCAACAACCAGGGCATCTGGGCCGTGGACAAGGATGGCACCCTCCAGCGCGTCGTGCAAAAAGGCGACAAGCTCGACATCGCCGGCACGCAGAAAACCGTCACCGCGCTCAAGCTTTTCCTCGCGCTGCCCTACGCCGCCGGCATGGGCCGCAACTACGCGACCGACGGTGGCCTCGCCTTCATTGCGAATTTCTCCGACGGCACGCACGCAATTCTTGGGGTGAGTTTCCCATAGTTTTCATCGCGAACTGCGCCCTTCGGCCAGATTGAGTGATGCAGCCACAGGAAATCGCGCTACACGATATGGAGAAGCGTGCTTTCGTCGGCCTTGATGAATGAGGCGTGATGCCCCCATGGACGACAGATTGCCCGATGTCCGCTTAGGCTTTCGCCTTCGTGGTATTCTTTGCAGCCTGCAAGCGGTCGTTTTTCACACGACGCGCCTTGCGTTTTTTGACGTTATTTTTTCCTTTGCAGTGTCCCATGCGGGCGAACAAACCGATATTACGGATGAAAGCCAAGAGGATTCTCCCGGCAGTCCGCAGGCTTGCGCTTTTCAAGCCATCGCGTAATCAGCGAATCCGACGAAAGTAGTATTCCGTTCACATCGCAAATCGTGCAGATTTCACCCGCAGAAAACCAAACACACCGCACACCATGAAAACACTCCGCATCCTCACCCTTCTCACCACACTCACCTGCGCGGCGATGGCCGACGGCAAATTTGACGCCGCCGACACTACGGCGAGCGCGCTCAAAAAGCAGATCGGCCAGAAGGTCGAGCTTCGCATGAAGTCGGGCGAAAAAATCGCCGGCAAACTCGAAGCAGTTGGCGACAAAGCCGCACACGTCACCGCACTCAGCGGGATGGAACTTTTCGAGGCCGTCGTGTCGCTCGACGACATCAGCGCCGTCATTTTCCGCAGCGCGAAATAACGCGCCAGCCATCATCGGCTGGCCCGTTTCGCACGCATGATTTTCATCCACACGCTGCTCGTCCTTTCTCTCGCGACGGCCTCTGCCTTTGCGGCGGATGCGCGGCGCATCGTATGGAAAAAGATTTCCGCCGAGGATTATTCGCATGATCAAATCGCGGCGGCGGGGCGACTGGCGCTCTATGCGATGTTTGCGAACAACAGCTACATCGAGACGCCGAGGCGTCCGCATTTTGAACTCCCGCGTGGCTGGTCGCTGAACAAGGCGCTGAGTGTGGACGACAAGAAATCCGGCCTGCACTACGAAGTGTGGGAGCACCGTGCGCTGCGGCTGATCGTGGATGAAGTCGTGGTGGCGTTTCGCGGGACGGAGGATGTGCGCGACTGGGAGCACGGCAACCTCGGCGACGCGCAGTATCAACTCGTGAACGCGACGTTCCCGTGCGTGCTCGCGAACTATCATCTGGCGAATGTGACGGCGGTGGGGCACTCGCTGGGCGGCGGGCTCGCGCTGCATTGCTCGCTGAAGTGGCCGGGAGTCTCGGCGTTTGGTTTCAATCCTTCGACGCGCGTGCATCAGCTCCACAAGATGCTGGGAAATCCATGCGAGATGGTGGAGGAGCACGGCGATCCGCTCGGCGTGCAGCGCAAGGTTTGGCGGTGTCTCCCGAATTTGCGGCGGGAAAAATATGACTTTGTGCATGGCGCGGATCATTTCAGCTACTCGCTCGCGGCGGGGCTGCTCTCGCTCGGTGCGACGGCGGATGCGCGGCTCGCCTTGCTGCTCGCAGTGCAAAGCGCGAAGGGCCTGCCGCTGCCGCCCGCTCGCGAACATTGCGTCGAAAGGCCGGCCCGTTAATGGTGTCGGCGTGATTACCGATGAGACCGTTTCCGCACTGCGCGCAATTTTTTCCGAAGGCTACCGCGCGGACAAAGTGATCGAGCAAACGCTGCGCGCCCATCGCGCGTGGCCGACTCGGATGCGCGGCGAATTTGTCACGGCCATCCACGAAGCGGTGCGCTGGTGGCGCTGGTGGTGGTTTTGCGCGGGGGAAAGGGACGGCACTTATCTCGATGATCCATCGGTGGAGGCCATTCGTCGCGCACTTACTGCGGCGGGGCGCGAGCATCCGGGCGGGACTCCGGCGATTCGCGCGAGCTTCCCGGACTGGCTGTGGGAGCGGGGCGCGGAGGAAATCGGCGCCGCATGGCCCGCGATGGCGGATGCGCTGAACACGGAAGCCGATCTTTTTCTCCGCGCAAATACACTGCGCACGACGGCGGACGAACTGCGCGTGAAACTGCGGCTGGAAGGATTTTCCACGGAGCCGGTGCCGGGCGTGCCGGCTGCGCTGCGGCTGCGCGGTGCGAAGGATATTTTCAGCACGATGGCGTTTCGCGAGGGGCTTTTCGAGGTGCAGGATGCGGGCTCGCAGCAGGTCGCGCCGTTGCTCGAAGTGCAGCCGGGGATGCGCGTGGTGGATGCGTGCGCCGGAGCGGGTGGCAAGTCGCTGCATCTCTCGGCGCTCATGCGAAACAAAGGCAGCATCATCGCGCTCGATCCCGTGGAGTGGCGGCTCACCGAATTGCGCCGCCGGGCCGCGCGCGCAGGCGTGGACAACGTGGAGGCGCGCGTCCTTTCCGATCCGAAAATGCTGAAGCGTCTCGCGGGCAAGGCCGACCGTGTTTTGCTCGATGTGCCGTGCAGCGGCCTCGGCGTCTTGCGGCGGAATCCCGACGTGAAATGGAAGCTCACCAAGCCCGAACTGGATCGCCTCTGCGAACTGCAAGCGCGGCTGCTGCGCGACTATTCGCGGCTGGTGAAACCCGGCGGCAAACTCGTATATGCGACGTGCAGTGTGCTGCCCTCCGAAGGCGAGCGTCAGGTGCGCGCCTTCCTAGCGGCGAAACCGGGCTGGGAGCTGGAGGCGGAATTGAAATTATTGCCCGGCGAAAATGGCGGCGACGGCTTTTACGCAGCGCGGCTCCGGCGTGTTTAAAAAGGCCTGCTCCGTGCGGGTGGCGAGTGTCGAGAGGCGAGTGGCGTGTCGTCTAGGCGGGTGGGAGTCTGCGTGTTTGAGTGGCATGAAGATGAAGAGACATGGTTTGCTCATTCACTTCTCGAACTACTGGCAGACCCGCCACCC
Source organism: Spartobacteria bacterium (assembly GCA_043766295.1). Lineage (GTDB taxonomy): Bacteria > Verrucomicrobiota > Verrucomicrobiia > Chthoniobacterales > Chthoniobacteraceae > SXWH01. Next base: position 7,623 of record JAYUIF010000235.1, read on the forward strand.
GCCACCCGCCACTCCATCCCACCCAAACAAACGGAGCGCGCCCCGTGAAGAGCGCGCCCCGCTGCGCGGAAAAAATCCGCAATCCGAATCGAAGATGGAGCCGTGGCGGAGGTGGGTGGCTAAAATCCGCAATCCGCAATCTCAAATCCGCAATCGAATCACGGGCTCACCGTCACCTTCGCCACATCCGTCCAGTCTCCGTTCGGCGTGCCTTTGTCCCAGAAACGCATCCGGTATTCGCGCATCTCCGGCGTGGCGGGTGCGAGCAGCGCGCGCTCATCCATGTAGGGGCTCACGGTATCAATCCCGAGGAACTCCCACGCGCCTGCATTGCGGCGGCTCTCGATATACACGCCCATGTGCGTGTATTTGAAAAACCCGAGCTTCACCGTCTGCACGCCGATGCCGTCCTGCACCACGGCGGTGAATTTCGGCGCAGCGTGCTGTGCGCTTTCCTGCGCGCCGACGATGCCCAAGTCCGTCCCCATCATCTCCGTGTAGGCGGGGTCCTTTTTGATGCGGCCCACCATCGTAAAGATGCGCGTGAGCGCCCCCGGCTTTTGCGCAACGACACCGCCCGGCAGCGTCGGTGCGAGGAAAGTGGGCAGCGTCACCACCGCCGGGTCCGTGCCCGTGAGCACCGCATCCACCGCATCCGTCGTCGAGGGCGAAAAGGCCCGCACCGACGGCAGCCATAGCCCCAGCACATAGGCGCACCAGCGCGCATCATCCATACTCGCACCCATCTCCCCAGGCGGGATAATCAGGTTGGGCGCATAGTTGGACAGTTTCGTTGCATAGTTTTGCAGCCAGTCGCCTTGGTCGGCGATGCGGCTCGGGTAATAGTCTTGTCGTTTCATAGGTTTGTAGGTTTGTCGTTGTTTAGTTGGTTTTTTTAGTTTCTTGGATGTTCGGGAGAGAAAGGGATCGCCGCCGCCGCAGCCACGGCGGGAGAAAAGAGAAAGCCGCACCGCATCCGGGTAGCCCCGCCGGATGCCGCAACCGCACCGCCGCAAGTCCCGACGCCGCCACCCCGCGCCGGAACGCCTTCCCCGCACGCCGCAACTGCGCCGCCGCGAGAAAAAACTCCGCCCCCGCGCCGTCCGGCGACGCCCCCTTTTCCCGCGGGTGCGTCGTCGCGCCTTCCGGGTGCATCGTCGGAGCAAAAGGTGGCGCACCCGCGCCAGATTTCGACGCCCCCGCGAGCAAAGGGGGCACAGATCCGGCCAAAGGGGACGCCCCCGCCCGCTCCGCCGACGCCCCCCGGACACGCGGGGGAGCCCCCGCGCCAAAAGGGAACGCCCCCCCGGAGAATTTCGACGCTCCCATTTCCTCCGACGACGCACCCGCTGGAAAAAAGGGCATCGCTGGACAAAATGGGGAAACCCCTCCAACAGAGAACCCCGCCCCCGCAAGCGGCAAATCCGAAATCCGAAATCCGCAATCCGCAATAGAAAGACTGGGTGACATCGCCGCACATTCCAGCACACCCCCGCGAAACGCGGTAGTCGAATATATTAAGCACTTATACCTACGGCAGCGCGCGCAAAGTGCCACCAGCAGCTTCGGCAACGCCACCCGAAACGCCCGCGCCACCTTCACCAGCACAATCGCCGAAGGCACCGATCTCCCCGTCTCGATCCGCCCCACCATCACCCGCGACACCCCCGAAGCCATCTCCACCTCAT
>JAYUIF010000236.1:0-3952 GCA_043766295.1 Spartobacteria bacterium
CAGGAGGAAGCTCAGAAAGCTCTCGACCGCACGCTCACGAAGGTGGAGCAGCGCGCAAACTATCCGCATCCGAAGAAGGCGGATTTTTCCGACGAAGCACGCAAGGCGGAATTGCCGACGGATTATTTGCAGGGCGCGGTGGTGGCTGTGGATAATCGCAGCGGTGGAATCCGCGCGCTGGTGGGCGGGCGGGATTATCGGGAGAGTAAATTTAACCGCGCCATCGAAGCGCACAGGACGGTCGGCTCGACGTTTAAGCCATTTGTATATGCAGCGGCGTTTGCGCGCGGGATGTCGCCCGATGAGGAAATCAGCGACGGCCCGATCCAGCATGGTGAAATTGAAGGAGCGCCGGGATGGAGACCGGAGAATAGTGATGAGAAATTCAATGGCGGACTTCCGGCGGAGGAAGGGCTGATTCGCTCGCGCAATACGATGACAGTGCGCGTGGGCAACCGTGCGGGCATGGAGAACGTCGCGAAATTTGCGCGGCAAGCGGGCTTCCCCGAAATACCGATGAATCCACAAAGTTACATCGGCAATTTCGGCGCGACGCCGAAAGAAGTGGCGCTGGCCTACACCGTCCTCGCCAACGGCGGCGTGCGAAAGCAGGGCTACCTCATCGAACGAATTGATAACGCGGACGGTGAGGTGATTTACCGCGCGGGGCACATCAGCATTAAAGCGATGGACGCGGCTACGTGCGCAATGACGACCGAAATCCTCACGAAGGTTTTCGATCACGGAACCGCTGCGAGTGCGAAATCGCTTGGTTGGAGCAAGCCCGCCGCTGGTAAAACAGGCACCACCGACGAATATCACGACGCTTGGTTCGCAGGTTACACGACGAGCCTCACCTGCGCGGTCTGGGTCGGACTCGACAAGCCCGCCACCATCGTGCCGAAAGGCTACGGTGCCGCACTCGCGCTGCCCGTGTGGGTGGATGTGATGAAGCGGGCCGCAGCGGAAAAATATCCCGCGAACTCCTTTCGGAGCGGCAGCGGAAAACAGGAAATCACCGCCTCGACGCCGACTGATGTAAAAACCGACAGCACGGAACCGCAGAAATCCGAACCGAAGAATAGCGGCGGTATTTTACGCTCGTTCAAAAGGTTTTTCAGCGGCGAATGAGCCTTTGATTTCAACCGCGACTTCCGCCCCGCTAAGCAAAGAAATGTTACAATTCGGAAACACATCTGTTGATTTTTTCTCCGTAGGCGAACAGAACAATACCCTTTGAAATAGACCTACCTGCCAATTTTTTCCCGATATAGTGAGTAATCGCCTCGATAGATTTGAAATGAAGTTTGTCATCAGTGCCGCGCAACGCGAAACGCTGATGGAAAAACTTGGGCCGTATTTGCGTGCCGATGCCAATGCCGACGAGACGGCCTACTATCCCATTATCTCACTTTACTACGACACCCCGGATCGCGACTGCTATTGGGACAAGGCACGCGGACTCAGCAATCGGCGCAAATTCCGCGTGCGCGTCTATGGCAGCCTGGATGGCAAAATGCCGCCGACCGTTTTCATCGAAGTGAAACACAAGGCCGATGGTCGCGGGGTGAAGCGCCGTGCGCGGCTACCCCTCGATGAAGCCATGCGCGTAGGCGAGGGAAAATGGCCAACTATCGAACTCGACTATTCTAGCAAGCGCGTCGTCGCCGAGATCATTGATGACCTCGTCCTCCGCCGGGGTTTCGCACCCACGATGCTCATGCGCTACGACCGCCGGGCTTACGCAGCAGTGGATCCGGAGTCCGATCTCCGAATCACCTACGACACCGATATCCTCTATCGGCTCGATAATCTTGTTCCCGTGCCGAATGACCGCCGTTTTGATCCAAAAAACCAGCTACATCCCGACGGCACCTCGGTGCTCGAATTAAAAATCAGCGGCTGCGTTCCGTATTGGCTCAGCAAAATGATCGCTGAGACGGGCTGCCTGCTCGCGAGCCATTCAAAATACTGCATCGCTCTGGAGCGAAGTGATCCAGTGCTGAGGAAAATGCTGGCACCCTCTTACGTCAGTCGCAAAAAACTCCCGCCTATCGTGGGCGCAAAAGATATATCGCCGGAAAGAAAGGCTGATTTAATCTCGCCTGCATCCATGCTGATTCCAGCCCACGGCTAAACCACAAATTTTAAAAAGAACACAAACACATGATGCACTTAAACACACTCGCAGCCGTCGCCACCTCTGATGTGCCAGACGCCAATGAACTGGGCCCGCTTTTGAGCTTTCTGAACCAATTTGAATTTTTGCAGCCTGTCGTGGATTTCTTTCACACGACGCTAAATTTTCGCGCAGAACAACCCGGCCTCGCTGAAATTTTCTTCGCCAGCATCCTCTCCTTCGGGCTCATGTCGCTCATCGCCGCCGTCTATAAGGCGACATTCCGCGGCCCCAAACTTTCCCAAGATTACGTTCACACGCTGATGATTCTGGGCACCGTCGTCACGATGATCGTCATGGTGGTTCGTGGAGGAAGTGGTGAAAAAGCGCAGGCGACCGCGTTCGGTATGTTTGCAGCGTTTTCGATTATTCGCTTCCGTGTGACTCTATCCGAGGCTCGCGATATCAGCTTCATCTTCCTCGCCATGGCCGCCGGTCTGGCCGTTGGTGCCCGTCAATACGGCCTCGCATTAGCGACCACCCTCCTCATCTCCGCCATCATTTACACCTTCTCCAGCGCCAATTGGTTCGCCCCGAACCGCGCCAGTCACAACCTCCGTGTTCGTGTCACAAATGACATCAACTACGACTTTGCATTTAGGGAAACCTTCAGCAAATTCCTAATCATGTTTGACCTGCTCTCCGTCGAATCCATCCAAGCCGGCATGATGACCGAACTCCGCTACACCATCAGCCTCAAGCCAGAGTTTTCACCCGGCGAACTCGTCTCTGCAATTCAGCAAATCAACGGCAACAACCGCGTCTATCTCACCTCGACCTCGCCCAATCGCACTTTGAGCAGAGACTAGCCGCCACAACGAAAACCTTCATGCAACCCACATCCGCTCAAATTCGCCGCGAGGGCTTCACCCTCATGGAAATGTTGGTAGTCATTGCGATCATCACCGTGCTGGCTGCGATTGCATACCCCATCTATGGGCGCATTCGTGCAAACGCGAACAAGATGACCGCCCTCAATCGCATGAAGCAACTCGCTGCGGCCTCGAATAACTACGCTGCCGCACACCTCGGCGTGCTTCCCGATGAGGATGCCCCCGGCTTAGAGACGAAATGGAACGACTACGCTGTGCCCGCCGCCGAAAAGGCATGGTATAATGCTCTCCCGCGCCAAATGGGGGAAAGATCCGTGTCAGACTTCATCAAAGAAAATAGGGAGGCGGATTTTTACACGAAGCAAAACATCCTCTTTCTTCCAGGCGCTCAATATCCCACGAAAAATATCAAAAGCCAGCCGCTCTTTGCCATAGCCATCAACACCAAACTCCATCGCAGAGGAATAGACCCAATCACCGGCAAGAAATCTCTCACGGGCCTGAAAGCAGATCTCAACATCAGCACATTCCAACTCCCTTCACGGACAGTGCTCTTCCTTGAACGCGGTCTTCCAGGCGAAATAAGGGCACACCCCGCCATCTCGAAGACTGACTACAGCGGCAGTTGCAAAGGAAACGCACAATCCTTCGTCGCACGCTACACTGGCAAAGGAATCATCGTGTTTTTCGACGGCCACGCTGAAGAAGTTTCAGGAAAAGATCTGCTCACGACAGCCGGCGCGATCATCTGGGACGCAACGATGGCCACCAGCAACCCATCCGCGATTTTCTGGACTCCAGATCCGACTGAAAACCCAAATCCGGGCCCTTAAAAATCCTCACTTTGAGGTGGACCCCGAAATTCGGGCCAGAGGTTAAGGTATAAAATGGCGGTGGAAGGCGTGTTCAAACACAACACAAAGAACCACCAAAATATGAA
>JAYUIF010000237.1:0-1526 GCA_043766295.1 Spartobacteria bacterium
CGCCAACGAAGTGGCTCTCCTGGGGCAACACCTCAAGGAAGTTGCAGAGCAACCGTTGAGAATGCAGGCCCTCAATGAAACGACTCAGAAAAAGCTCACTGAGCTTCAGAAAAAGGCCAATGATATGAAAAAGAAGCAGTAAAATCCGCCGTCACCGCCGCGATAGTATTAAAAAAGGATGGTGCGTGAACGAAGAAGAAGCGCGCGACGGAGCGACGCGCTCCACCTCTCCAAATCTCATCTTCTCCAAGTCTCCCAGTCTTTCCAGCCATGCCCTTCGACCCCACCAAGCCCGCCTCCGGCACGCCGATCACCTCGGCGGAGATGCGTGCGCAGCTCACTGCGCTGAATGCTGACATCCAGCAGCGCGCGACGCCCGCAGACATCGCCAATGCCATCGCGGTGGCCGTCGCCGGGACGAGCAATAATAGCAACGGCGTCGCCATGCTCAGCCAGACCGCGGACGGCAGCTACAACCAAGGCCAGATGCAGGCGGTGCTGGATAAGCTGGATGAACTCATCAACGCGCTGCGGAGGTAAGTAGTCCGACGCTTTAGCGTGCCGAGGCGTGCGGGGGTAGCTTGCGGGCGAATCCTGCATCCGTGCGCGCAGTGCGGGCCGGGAGGTTTTGCACGCTGAAGCGTGGGACTACTTTCTCCGCGCTGGAGCGCGCGGAGGTTTACTCGAAATACGTGTCTTCGTGGCTGTAGGGCGGGGCGCAGCAGCAGAGGAGGCGGAGCTTTTCACGGGCGGTGATGGTGTGCCAGGCGCCGGGCGGGATGAGGATGGCGTCGCCGGGGGTGACGTCGCGGAATTCGCCGTCAATTTCCATGGTGCCGGTGCCTCCGAGGATGAAGTAGAATTCTTCGCTGAGCCAGTGGTAGTGCCGCTGCGTGGCGGTGCCGGCGGGGACGGTGGCTTCGGCGAGCGACTGGTTCTTCACGGGTGCGTTCGCGCGGTCGAGGATGCTGCGGATCGTCGAGCCGTCTTTGGTGGTGAAGGGGACTTGGGTGGCGAGGCTGAGGACTGTCATGGGGGAGGAAACGTCCAACGTCCAACGTCCAACGTCCAACTTTCAATGGAGATGCCGCTGGCGTGCGGTGGGGTACCTTTGGACGTTGAGCGTTGGACGTTGGACGTTGGACGTTCTCCAGACGTTCTCGTCACTCATCACTCGACACGCCGGATGGGAATCGGAATAAGTCGCGGACGAAAATGAATTTGCTGCACGGATGCACAGCTTTGATCACTGGTGCCTCGTCGGGCCTCGGGGCGGAATTTGCGCGGCAGCTTGCGCCTCATGCGCGCACGCTGGTGCTGGTGGCGCGGCGTGCGGATCGGCTGGATGCGCTGAAGGCAGAACTGGAGCGGAGCGGGATGGAGATCCAGATTCATGCGGTGGATCTCGCGGATGGGGCGCAGGTGCAGGGGCTGCTCGCGGCGCTGGAGGAAAGCGGGACGCGCGTGGATTTTCTGATCAACAACGCGGGGCTGGGCGATCACGGGCTTTTCGAGGAGAGCGAATG
>JAYUIF010000238.1:0-1516 GCA_043766295.1 Spartobacteria bacterium
CTAGCAGGCCGCTGGCGGTCTTTCCGGGCAGAGCCGTAGCGGACAGATCGGCACTGGGTGTTAGTTTCTTGGGCTTTGGCATGGAGAGCAGTGGCGAGCGGGGTGAGATAGTTCTCGGCGATCCAGCGGATGACGGGAACACAAACGGCATCACCGAATCCGAAGAGGGCTTGGTTGAGCGGCACGTTTAGCAGAAAGTCGTCGGCACCCATGAGGCGGGCGCATTCGCGGGCGGTGAGCAGGCGCACGGCGAAGCGACCTTTTCCCGCGACGAAAAGAATCTGCCGCCCGCTGCCACCGCGCGGAGTGCGGAGGCAACCGGCGATGCCATCGGTGCGCAACTCAGCCATTGAGCCGGTCGAACGGACGCGCCGAAAAACTGTGGCGTATGATCGGTGCGTGCCGCGGATCATCGTGTCTGCCTGAGCGCGGTGCTTCGGACTCATCTGATTGAGCAGGTAATCGCAGCGCTCCCGGTTCCACCATGCGGCTGAGTTCGGCGAGAGGTCTTCAATGATGTCGGCAAGCTTAGTCTCATGCCGAGGCAGAGAGGGTAGTGAGCGCAAGTTCCACTGAACGTCCGGGTGCCAGAAGATGAAGTCGGCAAGCGCCGCAGGGCGCAGTTCGCTTTGCAGCAGGCTCGGGGTTTCTGCGACTCGTGAGGTGACATCACGTTGGCCGACAACGAACAGGCGTTGGCGGCTGTGCGGGACGAAGCGCGAGGCGTCGATGATGAAGGCATCCACGACGTAGCCGAGATCATTGAGGGCGAGCAGTGCTTCGTGGAAGTCTGCACCGTCATTCGAGGTGAGAAAGCCGGTGACGTTCTCCAAGAGAACGAGCGGCGGACGGCGTGCGCCCATTTCCTTGAGGATGCGAATGAAGCCCCAGAACGCTGACGAGTGTTCGCCTGCGAGACCTTTGCGCGCACCTGCGAGAGAGAGGTCGTTGCAGGGGAAGGAGGCGGTTGCGAGAACAGTCGAAGGGATGCTGGCTTGATCGAGCGTATGAATGTCGCCGAGGACGAACTCCGGCGATGTGCCGAAATGATGGCAATACATCTCGTGTTTTTTTTCGTCGATGTCGTTGGCGAAGACTGTGCGCCAGCCGCTTTGATCCAAGCCCAGACGCATGAGGCCGATGCCTGCGAAGTATTCGGCGACTGTGAGAGGCGGTGTCGTTGGCATGGTCAAACGTATCGCGCGGGTGTGAGCAATGAAGCAAGCTCAAGCCCTCGCCAAGGCGGATTTAATAGGCACGACGGAGTTTGGTTTTCCCATTTCTCTGCCCGCTCCGACGATCCGGTGCAGGTCGGGTAGTGGTTTCCCAGATGCGGCGTCCAATCGACGGAAATGATATTCGCCGGGGATCAGCTTCACGACAGCGAGCCAGATGTTTGTCTTTGCAATCACGGAATGCCATGACGTTGGCACCTGTGCAAAGCAGTGCCGCAGGAGGACGGAGGCGACGAGCACGCGGCGCTGGCTGGGGAGAAAGAGAAAATCCTCCCGAAACT
>JAYUIF010000239.1:0-22450 GCA_043766295.1 Spartobacteria bacterium
ACCCGCCGGGCAGCACGTGTTGCAAAAAGCGGCGCAGGAACTCGTGTCCGCCGAGCTTTGCGCTGCGCGGCGCTTTGCTCTCGCGGTCGCGCCAGCCGATGCGCCAAGGGACAGGCAGATTATTCGTTCTCGCACAGATGAGGTTTCATTACGTTTGAACCAGTCCGGTTGTTGGCATTTTTGAATCGAACACCAAAGGTAGCTCGTGCCTCGCAACCGCTGGTGTCCGCTGCCTTCATGCGATTTGACTTTAGAAATCGTATGCTTGGCGCGCAGCGCAGCCGTTCATCGCACTACATATGCGCGATGATGTTTGTGCCGAACTCCGAGCATTTGATCTCGGTCGCGCCTTCCATCTGGCGGGCGAAGTCGTAGGTGACGCGTTTGCTGCCGATGGCTCCGTTGATGCCTTTGAGGATGAGGTCGGCGGCTTCGATCCAGCCGAGGTAGCGGAACATCATCTCGCCGCTGAGGACGACGCTGCCGGGGTTCACTTGATCTTTGTCGGCATACTTCGGCGCGGTGCCGTGGGTGGCTTCGAAAATGGCGTGGCCGGTGACGTAGTTGATGTTGCCGCCGGGGGCGATGCCGATGCCGCCGACTTGCGCGGCGAGGGCATCGGAGAGGTAATCGCCATTCAAGTTGAGCGTGGCAATCACGTCGAAATCGCCGGGGCGTGTGAGCACTTGCTGGAGCGTGATGTCGGCGATGGCGTCTTTGATCAGCACGCGGCCCGAGGCGAGTGCGGCTTTTTGTTCGTCGTTCGCGGCGGCTTCGCCCTTCTCCTTTTTGGTGCGCTCCCACTGCGACCACGTATAGACTTTGTCGCCGAAGATGCGCTCAGCGGCAGCGTAGCCCCAATCCCGGAACGCGCCTTCGGTGAACTTCATGATGTTCCCTTTATGCACGATGGTGACGCTCTTTTTTTTCTGCGCGATGGCGTATTGGATGGCCGCTTTGATGAGCCGGATGGTGCCGACTTGCGACACGGGTTTGATGCCGATGCCGACGGTGGGCGGGTAATTTTCCATCGTGTGCTCGGGCGCGGCGAGCTTCATGTAATCCACGACGGCCTGCGACGTGCCGAAACGAATTTTCGCAAAATCCTTCGGAAATTCCTTCGCGATAAAATCGAGGATCTTCTGCGCTTCCGGCGTGCCGCCCGCATATTCGATGCCGGCGTAGATGTCCTCGGTGTTCTCGCGGAAAATCACCATGTCCACAGCCTCGGGGCGTTTCACGGGCGATGGGACGCCGGTGAAATACTGCACAGGGCGCAGGCAGACGTAGAGGTCGAGCATCTGCCGCAGCGCGACGTTCAGCGAGCGGATGCCGCCGCCGATGGGCGTGGTGAGCGGGCCTTTGATGCCGACGAGAAATTCGCGGAACGCTTCGACCGTGTCGTCGGGCAGCCAGTTGTTGAATTTTGTGAACGCAGTTTCGCCGGCGAAGACTTCCATCCACGCGATTTTCTTCGCGCCGCCGTAGGCTTTCTCCACCGCTGCATCGAGCACGCGCACGCTGGATGCCCAGATGTCCGGCCCGGTGCCGTCGCCACGGATGAATGGAATGATCGGCTGCGCGGGGACGCTGAGTTTGCCTCCGCTGATCGTGATTTTTTTGCCGTCGGGGACTGTGCAGGTTGTGTAGGTGGACATCGTTTTTTTAGAAAATGGGGCGCGTCTGTAGCACGCCACCCGCGCGAGGTCTAGCAGCCTCTGAGCACCGTGGTTTCCTAATTTGGAAGCCATGAAACCAGGAAAGAACCGGAGTCTGCCTATCCATAGGTGCGACAATTTTCCCTTCATGGCTTCGTGGCTTCCAAATTCAAAATAGGACACTGTCCGGAGCACGGCGCGCTTGCATCTGCGCGGCTCTGTGCGCCACACGGTTTGGATGCTCTGGCAGACACGCACTCAAACATTCGACCTCGCGCGCCGAGGCGTGGTGATGGGCGTGCTGAATGTGACGCCCGATTCGTTCAGCGATGGCGGGCGCTGGCTCGATGTGGATGCGGCGGTCGCGCACGGTGCGGAGATGTTTTCGCAAGGCGCGCAAATCGTGGACGTCGGCGGCGAGAGCACGCGCCCCGGCGCGGAGCCGGTGAGTGAAAGCGAGGAGCTGCGCCGTGTGCTGCCCGTGATCGAGCGGCTCGCGGCGCTCGGCGTGGTCATCTCGATTGATACGATGAAAGCGAACGTCGCCCGCGCGGCGTGCGCTGCTGGCGCGGCGGTGATCAATGACGTGGGCGGACTGCGCGATGAGGCGATGCTCATTGCGGCCAAAGAGACCGGCGCCGGCGTGGTCGTCATGCACATGAAAGGAGAACCGCTCACGATGCAGACCGCGCCGCGCTACACAAATGTCACACGCGAAGTGCATGATTCCTTTTGCACAGCGATGGAGCGGTGCATACGGTGCGGCGTGCCCGCAGAAAAACTCATCTTCGATCCCGGCATCGGGTTTGGAAAGACGGTGGAACACAACCTCGAGTTGCTCCGCCGCCTGCCGGAGTTGTGCGTGGGTGAAAGGCCGCTGCTCATCGGAGTTTCGCGCAAGAGTTTCATCGGAAAAATCCTCGGCTCCGATGCGCTCGAAGATCGCGCGTGGCCGACCGTCGCACTCACGAGCTACTGCCGCGAACGCGGGGCGCGTGTCTTTCGTGTGCATGAGGTGAAACCCAACGTGGAGGCGCTTCGGATGACCGAGGCGATCGTCGCCGGATGATACTCGCCACGTTCCAGGATTTCGCCGTCGAGCATTGGAAGGGCGCGCTCGAAATCCTCATTCTCTCCGTCTGTATTTACTACGGCTACGTCGGCCTGCGCGGGACACGCGGTCTGCGCGTGCTCACCGGTCTCACGCTGCTCGTGCTCGCGCTGGCGTTTCTTTCGCAGCTCTTCGGGCTGGGCGTCATCTCGTGGTTGCTGCGTTCCCTTTCCGCCATCGTGCTGCTCGCGCTCGTCGTGATTTTTCAGCCGGAACTCCGCCGCCTGCTCGCGCAAATCGGCAGTCACCGGCTCTTCGGCACGCAGTTCCAGCAGCGCGAAACCGTCGAGATGCTCGCCGAGACCACCTTCGATCTTTCGAACCGCCGCCTCGGCGCGCTGATCGCCATCGAGCGCAGCACGGACATCCAGTCGCACATCGAGAGCGGCGTGGAAGTGGACTGCAAATTTTCCCCTGAGCTGGTCGTCACCATCTTCCATCCAAAAACTCCATTGCACGACGGTGGCCTCATCGTGCGCGGCGATCGCATCGCCAGCGCGGCGTGCATTTTTCCCGTGAGCCAGCGGCAGGATTTGGATCGTAACCTCGGCCTCCGCCATCGCGCCGCCATCGGACTCAGCGAAGAAAGCGACGCCATCGTCCTCATCGTCAGCGAAGAAACCGGCGGCGTCTCCCTCTCGCATCGCGGGCGGCTCGAACGCGATTTCACGCCGGAGGGCTTGCGCAAGCGCCTCGGTGAGCTACTTCTCACTACTGAAGATGAAGGAACTATTCACCAAAAACCCGGTGGCGAAAATCGTCTCTCTCCTGCTGGCGACGCTCCTGTGGGCCGTGATTCAAAAAAGCCAGCTCAGCGAACCGACGACATCGCAGCCTAAGCCCGGCCCCGGCAAACTCGAATTTGGTGCCTCCGCGCATGGAAATTAACCGCAAGATTTTCGGCACCGACGGCGTCCGTGGCGTCGCCAATCTCGAACCCGTCACTGCCGAGACTGCGCTCAAACTCGGTCGCGCTGCCGCCCACGTCTTCACGCAATTCGGCACTCATCGCTCCGACCGCCGCCCCATCATCGTCATCGGGAAAGACACGCGCCTTTCCGGCTACATGCTAGAAAACGCCCTCGCAGCGGGCGTCATGTCCCTCGGCGTGGATGTCTTTCTTCTCGGCCCGCTGCCCACGCCCGGCGTCGCGTATCTCACACGCACTTTGCGCGCCGATGCCGGCATCGTCCTCAGCGCCTCGCACAATCCGTATGAGGACAACGGCATCAAATTTTTCCGCCACGACGGCTACAAACTCGACGACGAAATCGAGCAACGCATCGAAGACCTCGTCTTCAGCGGCGAAATCGAAAGCATCCGCCCCACTGCTGGTAAAATCGGCCAAGCCAAGCGCATTGACGACGCCCTTGGCCGCTACGTCGAACACGCCAAATCCAGCTTTCCAAAAGGACTCACCCTCGAAGGCATCCACGTCGCCGTGGATGTCGCCAACGGCGCCGCCTACAAAAGCACCCCTTGGATTCTCCGTGAACTCGGTGCCAGCACCAGCGTCTTTCACGACAAACCCGACGGACGAAACATCAACGCCGGCTGCGGCAGCACCCACCCCGAAGAAATCGCACGCCTCGTCCGCGAAACCGGCGCACACATCGGCATCAGCCACGATGGCGACGCCGACCGCCTCCAACTCTGCGACGAAAAAGGCGACATCGTGGACGGCGACGAAATCCTCGCCATCACCGCAGTGGATCACATTCGCCGAGGCACCCTCGCAAAAAATACCCTCGTCGCCACCGTCATGAGCAACTTCGGACTCGACGACACACTCCGCGAACACCATGGCCGCGTCCTTCGCACAAAAGTCGGCGACCGCCACGTCATCGAAGCCATGCTCGCCCAGGACCTCAACATCGGCGGCGAACAAAGCGGCCACCTCATCTTCCGCGATCACAGCACCACCGGCGACGGCATCGTCGCCGCCCTCCAAGTCCTCCGCATCATGGCCGAAAGCGGCAAACCCCTCAGCGAACTCAAACGCGTCCTCCGCAAATATCCCCAGGCCCAGCGCAACCTCCGCGTCCGCGAAAAGCGCCCCCTCGAAGCCATGCCCGAAATCCTCGCCCTCATCGAGCAGACAGAAAAATTCCTCCAAGGCGCAGGCCGAGTCCTCCTCCGCTACAGCGGCACCGAGCCAAAAATCCGCCTCCTCATCGAAGGCCGCGACTCCACCTCCATCGAAAAACAAGCCGACCACATCGCCAGCCTCCTCAGCGCCGAGATCGGGGAGTAAAACCTTGGAGTGCGGTGGCAGAGCGCAGCGGCGACACCGCTTTGTAAGCGCCGTGTTCGTATAAAAGGCGCGCGTGGTTTTCGCGAATGACGCGCTCGGAATGTTCTCACCATTGTCCTGCGTGCGAAGGCGGCGGTGCGCTATCGCTTAACGCCGCACTCCAAGGTCGCGTGCTCCGCGCTAATTCGCGCAATTCCCGGCTTGCCAGACGGGGCTCTCTCACTAATCTCCGCCGCCCTTTAACCTACTACTTATTTTTTCGACATGGCTTTGACGCTCGCATCCCTCATTGAAAATGGAATCCCACTCTCGCTCGCTTGCGGCGCGGTAGGTTTGCTTTTTGCACTTTGGCTCATCAAATCGCTGCTCTCGATTTCCGCAGGCACGGAAAAAATGCAGTTCATCGCCAATGCCATCGAGCAAGGCGCGAAGGCATATCTCGGGCGGCAGTTGGTTTCCATTTCCGGCATCGGCGTGGTGATCGCGATGCTCTTGTATTGGAAAAAAGACGGCGTGACGGCGATGGGATTCGTCGTGGGAGCCGTGTGCTCGCTGGTGGCGGGATTCATCGGGATGCGCATCGCTGTGAAGGCCAATGTGCGGACTGCGGAAGGCGCGCGGACGAGTGCGAAGAAGGCGTTGCGCGCTGCGTTCAGCGGCGGCGCGGTGACGGGCCTGCTCGTGGTGGCGCTCGCGCTACTCTCGACGGGTGGCTTTTATCTCGCGGTGGCTCACTGCCAGCCGGACAAGGCCATCGGCAGTCTCATCGGGCTCGCGCTCGGCGCTTCGCTGATTTCGGTTTTTGCGCGACTGGGCGGCGGCATTTATACGAAGGCTGCGGATGTGGGCGCGGACCTCGTCGGCAAAGTGGAGCAAGGTCTCGATGAAGATGATCCACGCAACCCGGCGACGATTGCAGACAACGTAGGCGATAACGTGGGCGATTGCGCAGGCATGGCGGCGGATGTTTTTGAAACGTATGCCGTCTCGCTCATCGGCGCAGTCCTCGTGGGCGCGCTCACGACTGCGGCGGGCGCGAAGTCGGCTGCGGTGGTGTATCCGTTCGTTCTCGGCGGCGCGGCGATCCTCGCCAGCATCGTCGGGGTGATTTTTGTGAACATGACGAAGCTGAAGCCAGCGGGCGCGCTCATGGGCGGCGTGCTGGTGAGCAGCGTTTTGTCGGCGGCGGCGTTCTACCCGATTACGAATGCGATTTTCCCAGCCGGACTCGCGATGAAGGAAGGCGCGACGCTGACGACGAACGGAATTTTCCTCGCGAGCATCGTGGGTCTTTTGATGACGGGCGTGGCCGTGATGATTACGAACTACTACACGTCCACCGAATACAGCCCGGTGCGGAAAATCGCGAAATCCAGCGAGACCGGCCACGCGACGAATATCATCGCCGGCCTCGCAATCGGGCAGCAGGCGACTGCGCCGATGGTGCTTTGTATTGGCGCGGCGATTTGGGGGAGCTTTGAATTTGCCGGACTTTACGGAATCGCCGTCGCGGTGATGTCCATGCTTTCCATGGCGGGAATCATCATCAGCCTCGATGCGTTCGGCCCCATCACCGACAACGCCGGCGGCATCGCCGTGATGAGCGGTCTGCCACCTGAAGTGCGCAAGACGACCGACGAACTCGACGCCGTCGGCAACACGATGAAAGCCGTGACCAAAGGCTACGCCATCGCCAGCGCCGGTCTCGCGGCAGTCGTGCTTTTCGGCAGCTACTTCGTGGATTTGCGTCATCACCTCGAACTCGGCCTCGCTTCCGTCGCTCCCGCCGGTCTCGCAGCAGCCAAGGCGAAAATCGCGGACACTCTCGGCTTTTCGCTGAACGATCCAAAAGTGATGATCGGTCTCTTCATCGGCGGTCTGCTTCCGTATTTGTTCAGCGCATTCAGCATGAGCGCCGTGGGTCGCGCCGCCGGAGCCGTCGTCACGGAAGTGCGCCGCCAGCTCGGTCTCAAGCCGGGCATTTTGAAAGGCACCGACACGCCTGACTACAGCACTTGCGTGGACATCGTGACGAAGGCCGCACTCAAGGAAATGATCATCCCCGCGCTGCTCCCGCTCGTCACCGTGATCGCCGTCGCCGCGCTGCCGGATGGCGCAAAAATCCTCGGCGGAGTTCTTGTCGGCAGCATCGTGACGGGACTCTTCATGGGCATCGCGATGACCTCCAGCGGCGGCGCTTGGGACAACGCGAAAAAATATATCGAAGACGGCCACCACGGTGGCAAAGGAAGCGAAGCGCACAAAGCCGCCGTCACAGGCGACACCGTCGGCGATCCTTACAAAGACACCAGCGGCCCCGCGATCAACCCGATGATTAAAGTGGTGAACATCCTCGCGATCCTGATCATCCCGATCTTTTTCTAGGCGTATGCTCAAGCTGGCTGTTTCCGCACTGCTGCTCGCCGTTGGCGGTGTCGCGTCCATCATCGCAGGGCCGCTCGAGATTGCGCCGCACAAACGCACGTGGCTGCCGGATGATCCGTCGGGCGACATCACGCTCGGCGTGCAGTTCAGCGAGAAGCTGAGCGGCGTTTATTTTGATAGCATGACGGGGATTTGGGCTTCGCAAAATGGTGGCTCCTTTCTCTTCCTCGATGGCCGCTACCACGACGAGGACAACGGTCAGTTCATCAGCAGCTCCGGCCTCGGTTTTCGCCAGCTCGTGCCCGGTCGCGACATCATCCTTGGCGCGAATTTTTACTACGATTCGATTCACAGCGAACACGAAAATGACTTCGTTCAGTATGGCTTCGGCATCGAGATGCTCACCCGCTGGGTGGATGCGCGCTTCAACTACTACCTGCCCGAAAACGACCGCTACGAAATCAGCCGCAGCAGCGTGAATCGTTCGCGCACGGAGATCGGCGGCGGTGTCGTGGATCACACCGAGCAGCGTTTGGATTTCAAAAATTTCGAGACCAGTCTCGAAGGCTACAACGCAGAGATCGGCGTGCTCATTCCCGGTCTAGATAAATTCGCCGAGGTGCGCGCGTATGCCGGCTACTTTCATTACAACAATCCCTTCGGCCACGACTTCGACGGCTTCAAAGCCCGCGTCGAAGCGCGCGTGCTCCGTGGCGTGACCGCTGGCGTGGAATACTGGGACGACACCGCGCTCATGGGCGGCCATTGGACGGCCAGCGTTGCGGTGAGCATGCCGTTCTCGACCTATAATTTGCTCACCGGAAAAAATCCGTTCGAGGGCGCTGGTGAATATTTCAAGCGACTGCCGCGCCCGTTTTCCTCACGCATGAGCGACATGGTGGAGCGCTCGCATCGCATCCAGACGATCACTTCCGGCAATGTCTCCAGCGGTATTTCCACTACGCACGAAACCGGCCCGCTCTCGACTTCGAATCAGAAAGGCTCCGGCGCTTCCCTCGAATAGCGTCGAGGTCGCGCAAATTCAGACTGGAGGCTTTTGCTGCGTGAGGGATGCACTAGCGGCTTGCTGCACCATTCGGCGCGGGGCCGGGGAGAGCGTTAGGGAGGAGGGGGGCGAAGTCGTGTTCGAGGGTGTCGAGGAAATCAACGATGCGAGGGTCGGCAGGCGGGAGTGCGAGTTTAGGAGGTGCGGCGCGGCGGAGGTATTCGTCGAAGGCGCCGGTGCGTCCGGGAGTTTGCGTGGCTTCATACCAATTGAGGTAGTCGGTGATTTGCCCGATGCGCTGGACGACGGTGGTGCGGTATTTCTCGATGGTGGCGATGCGGTCGGCGACTCCCTTGGTTTTTCCTGCGGCGAGTTGGGAACTGAGTTGTTCGTATTCGGTGAGGATGGGGCGGTAGTGTGGATTTGCCCTCATGCCGAGGGTGGCGAGTTTCACCTGCAATGTGTGGAGGGTGAGTTTAGTCGCGGGGAGTTTGATGTATTTGTCGAAGTCGCCGAACTCAAATTTTTCGCTGCGTCCGTTTTTATCGAGGACGATGTCGAGGGTGAGGAGTTTGGCGAGTTCGGTGTCGGACTCCGCGATGGAAAGGCCCTGCCAGCGGTCGTTGCTGGCGAAGCGAGTGAGTTGGAGCGCCCACCATTTGGCAAGGCTTTGCGGGGAGTCGTTGAGCGTGGAAAATTGCGAGGCGATGGAGCCGAGGACGTCGCCGCCGGCATCGGGGAATTTGCGGATGAAGCGTCCGAGATTTTGCGCGCCGTCGGGCAATGCGAGGAGGGCTTCGAGGAGGCACATGGCGCACGCGCTGTCCACGGTGCCGGCGACGGTGCCGAGGTGGATGGGAGTTTGAGTGAGAAATTTCTCGAAGGGCGGGAGTTTGTCGGTGTTGACGATGCTTTTGAAAACGTCGCTGTCGGCTCCGGCGTCGCGGCGTCGCAGGATTTGGATGAGGCCCTCGACGAGCCACCACGGGGATTCGGCGTAGGGCTGGTTGGCTTTGATGGCCGGGTGATCGCGGTAGGCGATGTCGAGCAGCAGGGCGCGGATGATGTGGCGCTGGAGGAAAATTTTCGCGGGGTCGTCGCCGATGCGGACGACGATGTCAATTTTCGGCCCGGCGATGGTATTGACGAGTTGGACCATGACCGGCGGGAGCGGTTTGTCGGGTTCGGCGGGATCGAGCGTGATGACGATGGGAAATTTTCCGTAGTCCGTTTCGTGAAGGACACGGAGCACGTCGGCTTTGATTTCCTCGGCGGCGCTGACGATGCGGGAGCGGACTTCGCGGTCGTCGCAATACACGATGAACTGCCCGCTGCTGCTGGTGCTGCGCTTTCTCAAATCCACCGCCCGCCCCGGCGTTGCGAGCAGCAGCGCGAGGAGAAAAATCACGCAACCTCTGGCGAGGCGCGGGCTCACGGCTGCGGCTTGGTGGTGAAGGTGATGATTCCTTCGCCGACTACCACCTCTGCGAGACGGTTGAGTTGTTTTGCATCTTCTACAAAGGCTTTGAAGACGCTGGCGAGGGCGAGTTCTCCTACTGCTTTTGCCTTCGGGTCCACGCCGAGCCGACCGAAATGCACGCCAACTACCTGTGCGGAAAATACGCCGTTTTTGACAACGGGATGATAGGAGACGCTGCCATACATGGGGAAATCCCACTGGCTGTATTGTGCCGTAATCGTGATGATGCCGGGCTCGCAGTGGACGAAGGAGCGATCAAATTTAAAGCCGGGTATTGAGGACTCGCTGAGTTTGATCATGCGCGCGAGGTCGTAGTTGATTTGGGAGTCGGTGAGCGTGACGCTCTTGGCAGTCCTTCCCGATATGGCTTCTCTCCACTCGTCCTGTGCGTAGCGCAATGGCAGTTCATCGGGCTTCAGCGGCGGGACGAAATCCGGCGTCTGCAAAAACAAAAAGAGAACCGCAACCACGGCTGCAAAGACGACGATTTGCACGAAAATCTTTGCATCGCGCCTGAGCCAGCCCCGGCGTGGGTCCATCATTTTCTTTACACGCTTCTGCGTCTGCTCGGGCTTCTCGTAGTCCTTTTCCTCCTCGACCTTGGGGAGCACAGTGCGGTCGAGCTTTTCGCCGCAGTTATGGCAATACACGCGCTCCTGCTCGTTCTGGTGTTTGCATCCCGAGCAGATCAGGAAAATCTCTTTGTCATTTGGCATACCGGGCGGTGGTTAGTCGGTTTTGGCGGCGGCCTTTTTGGGCGCGTCGGCTGGCTTTGTCTCGGTCTTTTTTGTGGAAGAGGAATCACCCGCTTCTTTCTTCGCAGCGCTCTTGTAGCCTTCGCTGCGGTAGTCGGTGATGTAAAAGCCGCTGCCTTTGAAAATCAGCCCCGCTCCCCCGCCGAGCTGGCGGGTGACTTTGCCTTTGCCCCATTTTTTCATGCGGCAATGCTCCTTCGGGCAGATCGTGAATGCGTCGTCCTTCATGGACTGTGTGCACTCGAAATTTTTCCGGCACTTCGCGCATTCATACTCGTAGGTAGGCATGGTGTTTTTTTGTGAAAGGCAGCACTTTTATAGCAGACGACACGCCGCGTGCAACCGCTGCAAAGGCTAACTGCTTTTATCGGGATTGATGAGCACGTCGCGCAGAACGATGGCGGCCTGTGCGTTGTCGTTGGTGACGAGTGTGGCGATGCTGACGTTGTCGGTGCGACGGACGATGTGCATCGAGCGCAAGTCGAGTCCGGCTTCTTTCAGACGAAGTGCGACGGTGGCCAGCGCGCCGGGTTTGTCTTCGAGCCGGATGAGCAAAGTATCCTGCGTGACAGCCCTGTAGCCCGCATCGCGGAGGGCGCGGAGGGCGTCGTCGTATTTATCCACAGTGAGCGAGACGAGGCCGTCGGCACCGTGGCTTTCCACGTCGAAATCCTCGATGTTCACACCGAGTTTCGCCAGCGCCTCGGCAATGAGTGCGAGCTGGCCGGGTTGATTGGGGACGAGCACGGTGAGTTGTTTCATAGGGCTTTTTCCTTGGTGATGGCTGCTGCGAAGTCTGCGGCAAATTCCTCGATGATGTCCTCGGTCACATGCGGCAGTGTGATGATGTGGCCGATGCCCTTGCGCGGCGCGACGATCCATTTCCGCATCAGCTCGGCGGGCGGGCGGGGAAAAACCACGGTGATCGAATGAGGATGCCGCCATGCCTCGATGCCGTGCCTCGCGAGTGCGGCGATGGCGTAGTCCGCAAGTGCGAGCGTGCGCTGGACGAGCGTGCGGCAGCCTTCGCGCCCGAGGGTGCGCAGGCGATACCAAAGGTAGAGCGGTGCGATGGCGCTGCGCGAACCGGCGATGGTCGTATCGAGCGCGCCGATGTATTCGATGCTGCGTGCGATGCGCTCGACGTGCGCCTTTCGCGCGAGCACGACGCCGCATGGGATGGGCGAGCCGAGGAGCTTGTGGCCGGAAATGGAAATGCTGTCCGCGCCATCCGTGAAATCCCACGGCGGCGCGTCGGTGACGAAAGGCAGAATCATCCCGCTGAGCGCAGCGTCCGCGTGGATGTAGGCGTTGGTGATCGCGAATTCGTCGAGGATGCCGCGGATAGTGGCGAGGTTGTCGCACGCGCCCTTCATCGTGGTGCCGATGTTGGCGAAAATAATGGGCGGCACGTCGCGATGGATACGCAGCGTCTCGCGCAAATCATCGTAGTCCATTTCGCCGCCGGGCTGCGATTTCAGCATGATGCTGCGTGTGTGCTGGAGGCGCAGCAACTTTGCCACCGAGTAGTGCGTGTCTTCGCTGAAATAGCAGATGCCCTCGGGGAACAACTCGCGCGCAACGTAGAGCCCATACATATTTCCCTCCGTGCCGCCGGCGGTGACGTAACCCCACCACGCATCGCGCGGCGCGCGGGTAAATTGCGCAAAGTCGGCGAGCACTTCGCGCTCAAATTCGTGAGTGTTCAGTGGGACGTTCGAGCCGCCGAATGGATCGCCGACGTTGTTCAACGCGAAGGCCAGAAACGGCGCGAGCGCAGAGTAATCGAAGTCCTGATTGCACGGATAGCCGACAAAGTAACGGCGAAGACCATTCAGCCTCACATGCAACGCATCGAGCTTGTGCTGGTCTTCGGTGGATAGCGATGGGCGCACGGGATTCACTGCGGAACCTTACCTTCCTTCCGCCAAGCCAGCAACCGCGCCCTTACTTATTCGGCGAACAATGTGTGGCATAGGCGGCTATCATTATGGCGAGGAAAGCGCGGTGGTTAATTTCAGCTTCATCGTTTTTGCCGTGCGCGTGCGCAACTCCCATTCGCACTCGCTGCCTGAGTCGGAAATATCATCCGCCAAAAAAACCGGGGACTGTGGCATCGTATCTTTACTCAGTTTCACGTGCGGATTGAACACACGGAAACTGGATATAAAGAACTTTGCGCGGCCTTTCTTCCTCAGGCTGCCATTCTCGTGGCGTTACACAGTCGTGTTACGAAGCTGCACGAGGACGTTCTTGGTGCTGGTGTGGGTTGTGAATACGAGGTCATCAACTCCGTCGCCATTGAAGTCAGCAAGCGCAACGCTGGTAACCCTGTTCCCCAATTGTATGCAGGATTTCACTCCGATCCCTGACAACACTTGGCCATTGCCCAAACCGAGCATGGTAAGGAATTTGCCATCACGCGACGAAGTGAGGCCAATGTCCAAATTGCCGTCTTGATTGAAGTCAGCAACGGCAAGGACGCGCGTAGTTGACTGCGGCTGTGTGGAGATGCGAGTTTTCGGGTCAAAACCTCCTGCACCGTTACCAGCGAGGACGGTAACGAAGCGACGTATGCTGTGGTTGATCACAAGGTCTGGATTACCGTCTTTGTTGAAGTCAGCGATCGCAATGGAGGTGGCATCTTTGCCCACTAGAAACTTAGTGGCTGCAGTGACAGGCACGAATGTTCCGTCGCCGTTGCCTTCCATGAAGCTGACTATTCCTTGTTGATGCGTGACGGCGATATCGAGATCTCCATCAAGGTTGATGTCGCCAATAGCGAGATTGCTTGCGTTGGACGCACCGGTGTTGAATTTCACGGGTGCATTGAAGGCCGGATTGCCATCGTGCGTGTTGAGTAGTATCGAGATGCTTGATGTAGCTTTGTTGACAGCAGCGAGGTCAAGGAAGCCGTCGCCATTGATATCTCCAAGCGCGAATTCCCCTGGGTGGTATCCGGCCTTGAACTCACCGGAATAGGTGAAGTTACCGGTGCCGTCGTTACTATAGACAACAATCTTCCTGAGCGCATTACCGGCTGAAGTGACGGTTGCATTTGTGATCATGTCGAGATCGCCATCATTGTCCAAGTCGGCAAGTTGGATTCTGCCGGACTGTCTGCCATGCTTTTGAACGTTCACAGCGGCCTTAAAGGTGCCATCACCGTTCCCGATCACGACGCTAATGTTGCGTCCTTGTTTATTGTTTGTGACTGTGACCAAGTCGGCAAAGCCATCGCCGTTTACATCACCGGCAGTAACGCTAGCAACGTTTTGCGGCCTGTAGCCAATATACACTTGTTGAGGCGCAGAAAACGCATTGGCATCAAATATGGAGCCAGCCCCATTATTCACGATGTCGAGTGTTTCGACGTTATCGAACGCAACGACGCCATAACCTAGTGCTGTGATTGTTCCTGTGTTAAAGTCGGTGTTGTTCACGATTGCGAACTGGTTGCGACCATCCAAGATGAGCTTGTCACCCGGCGGGACATGCGCGCTGGCTGTTCCAGGAGGCGTTGAGGGTTCGCCGCCGTTGATGGTGCGTGTCACGGTCAGGGCGTCAGCGTAGATGAGGTCGTTGAACACTGTGCCTGTGAAGTTCTCCGCTGCATCACCGAGGGTGATGGATGCACCGAGTGCGCTCAGTTTTTGTTTCGCTCCGATGAGGTCAAGGTCAATGGTGACGCCCGCTGTGGCGGCGGCGAAGTTGAGCGTGTCGCTGCCCGCACCGCCGGTGATGATGGTCTCGCCAGTGAACGCGCCGATGGTGAATGTGTTCGCACTCGCGCCGCCAGTGAGGTTCGCAATCTCGATGCTTGAGATGGTCTCAACGTCTGCACCAATGGTGAGGGAGGTATTGGTGAGCGTGAAGTTCGCGTCGCGGCTCTCAACGATGGTGTCTGTTCCGCTGCCGCCGCTGAATGAATCAATGCCATCGCCGCCGGTCAGCGTGTCGTTGCCGTTGCCGCCAGTGAGCGTGTCGTTGCCAATACCGCCGTCGAGCACGTCGTTACCGTCGCCGCCGTCGAGGATGTCGTTGCCAGCGCCGCCGATCAACGTGTCGTTGCCAATTCCACCGAGGAGGGTTCCGTCGGCGGAGAGGATGTCGTTACCAGCACCGCCGCTCAGCGTGATGGCGATGACGCCCTCAACACCTGTTGCTGCATTAATATCGTCGTCGCCATTGTTGCCGTTGATCGTCAGCAAGTCATTTGCGACTCCCGAATTGTTAATCCGAACAAACGCACTGAGGCCGGATACGTCAACTGAGGAGCCATTGAGGGCCACGGCAATGGTGTCGGCCAGAGATGACCCGCTCAACGTCACAGAGTCCACAGCACCATCGGCTGCGCCGAGGTCAATGTTCACCAACTGCACTGATGTCGCGGAGAGGTCATTGACCGTCACGGCATCGGCACCGGCAAACATATTCAAGTCAACTTGCTCGATATCGGCGATATCCATCGTTACCCCGCCCACATCGCGCGTAAGGCTCAGTCGGGTTCCATTCGCACCGAGCGCGAAGACTTCCGCAGCAGCAGAGCCATTGAAGATCAAACGATCTCCGCCGCTACCGCCCTCGATGACATCGCTGCCATCACCTGCGTTCCATGTGAATGTGTCCGCATCCGCACCACCAAATGCAGTATCGCTGCCGGTGCCGGGAGTAATCGCATCATTACCTGCGCCGGCATCAATGTAATCAGCGCCGCCGAGGCCAAGAATCACATCGTTGCCATCACCGCCGATGATCAGGTCGGCACCAGCGCCTCCTGTGAGCGTGTCGTTACCTTCATCGCCGCGTAGCGAGACACTTACAGTGGATGCCGTGGCATCAATGGTGTCGTTGCCGCGACCAGCGATAACATTAACGGTAAGCGATCCGGAGTTGAGCGTCATGCTGTCGTCGCCATCACGCATATCAAAGGTTACCCGGTTGATGCCGGTGACGCTCTGAATGTTGTAGATTACAGCTCCACCAATGCTGTCGGTCACCTTGACGACTTCAGTTCCCGGCGCCCCAGCCGCTGTGAAGTCAACAGCGAACGTGTCGTTACCGCTCGTCAGCGTAGTCGTGCCATCGGTGCCGAGCAGCGTGAGCGTATCGGTATCGCCGAGGTTCCCCGCTCCGTTATTGCCGTTCACGACAATATTGGAGTTCAGCGTGTAATTGATGATTGCGATCGGCGTGCCTGTGCCGCCCATGGTCGAAATCAACTGACCGCCTTGCGACTGCGAAGGCCGCACGACGATGTCCTCGGACACGCCGGCGATGCTGTTGTAGATGAGCAAGTCGCCGTCGCCAACTGGGTCGCCTTCGTTAAAGAAGGTCTGGATGCCCCAGCCGCGTGGCGTGTTGTCGGCGTAGGCCGTGATGTCGAGAGTATCAACACCGGTGCCCACCACTTCAGCGAGCACATTGCCCTGTGCGTCGAAGCCAGCTTGAACCCCCGTTGGATTCTGCGTGAGATCCGCTGCGCCGCCAACTGCATTGATGCGCGTGACACCACGGAAGAAGATCGGATTGCTCAGATGAACCCCACCGCCCGGCACGATCTTGTCTCCTCCGATTTGGAGTGAGAACTCGTTCTGGCCGTTGAGCGGGATGAGCGGATTGAAGTCCACATCGCCACCGCGCACCACGAACACATCGTTCTGGGTCACCGTCGGGTCGTTATTGTCGCCGATGATGTTCACAATGCCGTTCGTAGGCGTGAAATAGGCGCGCTCAATGGAGCTGAATCTGACGCCAAATGGCCCGGTCACAGCAGGCAGCCCGGTTACGGTCACGTTTGGCGGATTTGCTGCATCGCTGAAGATGTTCACAGATCCAGGAACGTTGACGCTCAACTGATCGCCCTGCGGTTGCCCAAAGGCGCCCGTCACGGATGGATCGGGCAGGTTGCCGTTGATTTGAATGTTGTAGTTCTGCGAAATGGTCGCGGTGATGTTATCCGCGATGCCTGATGCTTGGAACGTGGATTCGTCGCCGCCATTCACGATCAGTGCTGCCTGTTGCACCGAAGACTGCGGCACATTCTGGACGAAGCTCGCCACGTTGAGATTGACTGTGACCAAGCTTCCCTGACTGTTGTTCGTCGTCGTCACTTGCGCATCCGTGACGTTGATCGTGTCGAAGGCATTGCTGCCGCCGAATCCAGAGATGAGCACGCCAGCGCCGAGTCCGAAGACATCGGTTGCATTCACGCCATCAAGTAATGCAGACTCGCTCGCCGCATACACCACGGCGCGATCTCCGCCACCGCCCGGGATGCCGTTGCCATTCAGATTCAGGCCGGTGTTGTTGATGCCGTTGATCAAAAGATCAGGCCCGAAGCCGCCGCCAGCGACGCCGGGATGCGAACCGGCCACGGTGACTGGTGCGGTATTCAAATAAGGTGCCCCATCAAGGAAAACTACGACAGAGGCATTTGCGGCAGTGCCGTTCTGTAGTGTCGCATTGGCCCCCGTGTTCGGGAGCAGGCCGACAGTGAGAAGATCATTCACTCCGGCGCGTCCATTGACGGTGATTGTGTCGTCGTTCTCGCCGTTGTCGTTGAAGATGACGGTTTCCATCGTCCTCACATTGACTGCTCCGTTCGAGAGATTAGCGCCAAACAAGCCGTTGTTGACAGATCCGGCTGCGATATCGAGGTCGCCCGATGTTGTGGAAAGGTAGTTCCAATTGAGATTGCGGAATGATCCGCTGTTGTCGTTGACGATCAAGCGGTCACGATTCGTGGAATTGCTCGCCGCTCCAGCGAGGCCGGCGTTGCCGCTGAACTGCACCCCAGTAATCGCGAACACGCTATTGTCGCCAATGCTGTTTGCGATGTTGAGGATGAATTGATCATTGTCGTCGTTGCCGTTGAAGAAATTGCTGGCACTGAGGTTGTCGCCATTGACGGTGACGGTGTCATTGCCTTCGCGGGCGTCCAACGTCGTCGTGTTCGTGGCAGTGGTGTCATTGACGTTGATGACGTCGTCACCTGTCGAGGCGCGGACATTCAAGAACTCGAGTCTGTTGGTATTGTCGGTCAAGTCATTGCTAATGTCCAAATGGTAATAGGAAATCGTTGCGGGCGCGAAGTTGGTGAGTGTCGTGCCTTGGCCATCGACGGTCACTGAATCGTAAACAGTTTGGAATTGATGCGAGATGTTGCCAACATCGGTGATGTCAGCGACCCCAGCCAGAGAGTTGGTGCCAGAGTCATCCACATTGAGAACATCGTTATTCCCGTCAGCGCCAATGCCGCCCGGAACGATGAGAAGAGTCCCTTGAATTTGATCCAAGGAGCCGTCAAAGACGGAGTTATTGAAATCAACCGTCGTGTTGCCGATGGTGATGGTATCGGAGCCGTCGCCGCCGCCGATGCCATACCGCGTTCCCAATTGAGTGGACAAGATGTCAATAGTGTCGTCCTGACCTGATGCCACGTAATCCAACAGCTCGATGTTTGTGTAATTGAAGTCAGCGGGTGCCGCTCCAGTCAACTGATTGTTGGTCAGTGTGACATTGTCGCCCGTCACCGCAGTCGAGGCGGAATCTATTAATATCATCACGTCCTCCCCCCCCACGAATGCATTGGTGCCACCATCAATGCTGATCGTGCCATGGAGGTTATCGAGGCTGCCGGTGCCAGACGGAGTCAGGCCATTGAAGTTATTGAAAATGTCATTCCCGCCTTGGCCATTAAGGCCGATAGCGATATTGGCAGTGGCAAGTAACGCAAAACCGTCTGCCGAGTTATCGTCGGCAGCTAGCCCGCCGACTCCGGATGCCGCATGACCGTAGATGTCGAGTGCGGTCAAGCCCGCAGATGCGGTCGTGAAATCGAGATTAAATATGTCATCTCCGCTGTTGCCCATGATCCGCACGTTCGTCTTGTTGGCGAAACGGAACGTCTCAAACGTGCCGCTGTTATCCACATACCGCAGCGAATCGGCACCGTTGAGCAGGCCTCCGTCCTGGATCGTGCCATTGTCGGCGTTGGCGCTGAGGATAACGTCGAAGATCGCGGCTGGCGTGTCGCTGTCCACTGGCGAGAGGCCGGTGAAGGTGATGACTTGGGCCGTCGGAGCCGTGGCGCCCACAGCACCAGCGCCGAAGGTATCGGTCGGGTCGAGCACCCAAGTGCCGGCGTCCTGCGAGGCACCGACGATGTAGGTTTCGCGGGCCACGATAGTGCCCGGATCGCCTGTGATGTTGAGTTGCTCAAGGTTGCCGTCGTTCACGGCGGTGAATTTGATCGCGTTCTTGATCAGGCCATTGCTGTTATCAACGGTGAGCGTGTCCGAATCGTCGGAGCCCGTGACGTTGATCGCGCCGACCGAGGTGTATAGGTATTCCCCGACCAATGTGCCGTTGACGCTCACGTCGAGCATACTGCCGCCGCTCGTCAACACGAGACCCACAGTGTCGGCAGCGCCGTTGTTACCAATGCCGAAATTAAGCGTGGCGATGTCCAGCGTGAAGGGGCCGCCGTTGACCAAATCAATGTTCGTGTAAGTGGAGACCGTGCCGGTCACCGAGCCACTGCCCGGGTCATTGGGCACGACGGTGGTGCCTGCTTCGAGCGTCAGCGTATCGCCGGGACTGGAGAGGAAGGAGGGAGAACCGCCGTCAATATTGAGCGCGGCACCACCAGCGAGCGCACCAGTAACGGTGAAGGTGTCGTTGCCGCCCTGTCCGTTCATATTATTGGTGCTGGATGTTCCTAGTCCACTGTCAGTGATATTGAAAATATCGTTCCCGCCGCCGCCATTGATGGTGGTCGTGTGAAATGACGCCGTGCTGTTGACGTTGAAGGTGTTTCCGCCACTGCCGCCGCTAATCGTCAGTGAAGCAATGTCGTTTGACACGTAATTGATCGCCGCCGGAGCGAGGCCGGTGAGAGAACCGCTGCTGAGCGTTGCATTGCGCCCGATCACATCGGCCGAGTCATCCACGATCAGCGTTGTGAAGTTTGGTGGGTTGGACACGCTAACCGCGCCAAGGATCCCCTGCACGCTGCCGGCATTGCTGATGGTGACAGTGTCGGCGCCGCTGCTACTGGTGACGCTCGTAGTGAATGCTGCCGCGGTGTTGAGCACGTTCACGGTGTCGTTCCCATCACCCGAATCCACGGTGAGAGTCGCCAGACCGGTGGCGGCAGTCGTTACGTTGAGAGTGATCGTATCCACTCCACCCAAGGCATTGACATTGACGTTTGTTTTATTGGCAAAGTTCACCAACTCAAACGTCGGCGCAGCGCCACCGTTGATCTGATTGGTTTGGAAGCCGCTCACTAAGCCGCCATTCACGATATTGATCGTCTCCCCACCCGCAGTAAGATTAAAAGTGTAATTCACCGCTGCGACGGTGTCGTCAATCGGCGAGAGTCCGTCATAGGCGATTGTTTTGCCATCAAGCGCAACCGTGCCGCTAAAACCACCGCTGTCGCCGCCGCCGCCGGTCGCGCTGTGGATGTCGTTCGTGAAGGTGCCTCCGATGAGGCTCATCCCATCTACGCCACCATTGCCATGGACGGCGACATTCGTGGTGGTCAGGAAATTTCCACCGCTGAAGTCGAACACAAATGTATCAGCATCCGCCGAACCGTTCAAAGTGAGGCTGTCAACAGCCGGATTCCACACCCCGGGCGACGTAGAGATAGCGGTGGTTCCGCCGCTCACGTCTTGGACTTGCAGAAATCCGCCTGCAATGAGCTTGACGGTGATGACGTCGGCGATGCCGTCCGCGAGTCCATTGATCACAATATTGTTCACAAGCGCGGCGGGTGCGATACGCGATTCGAGGATTTCGACGCGTGAGTGTTTTGCGTCGCGGCGGGATTTCGTGATGCGTGGCGTATTATTTTTGATGGATTTTTTCATGGCAGTAGATTCGTTGGTGGTGGTTGGCGGGTTTGGTTTCGTAGTGGCTTTAGTGGGTGGGGAACTCCTCAGCAAACTTGCTTTCTGCTAGACGTAACTGTGTCTGACTTGGCTTGCATGGGGCGCAGATTGGTAAATGGCGGGGATTGTGTCAAAATAAAAAATGCTAAGTAGGAATACGCTATTTTTGTGAGGCTGTGGCGCTACCATTCGGCAGCCATGCGTTATCCGATCCGGAGCACTTGTGAATCGCCGACATCGGACATCCAGTCGAGATGCGTGGCCGTGATGATTTTCTGCGCACCATCGGGTAAGGCCGCGAGCAGTGCGTTGCGACGCGCGGGATCGAGTTCGCCGAAAATATCATCGAGCAGCAGCACCGGTGGCTCGCCAAAGTGGTGCTCCAGCAGTCGCGCAGCACCGAGCTTCAGCGCGAGGACGAGCGTGCGCTGCTGGCCTTCGCTCGCGTCGTCGCTGGGGAGATCGTTGAGAAAAAAATGATATCATCGCGGTGCGGCCCGACCGTGGTCTGGCGAAGGCGCGTGTCCTCTGCTTTCGCCGCGATCAGTGCGGTGGTGAAATCGCCCGCATCGCCCCGCGCATATTCCAGCCGCAGCGATTCCCGCTTTCCGCTGATGGCGAGATGTGCGCCATCCGCCTCCGCCTGCAATTCCGCGATCAATGCCGCGCGGGCCGCGCTCACCGCGCTACCGTGTTCGAGCAGCGGAGCGTCGAACGCCGCTATCTCCCGCCAGCGCGGCGATGGTTGTTTCAACAGATGATTACGCGACCGCAGCGTGTGCTCGAACGCCCGCAGCGATGCCCGATACGTCGCATCCCGCTGCACCGTCACGAAATCGAGGAAGCGCCGCCTTTTCTCCGCCGAACCGCGCACCAGCTCGATGTCGTCATTACCAAACCACATCACCCGCGCGATTTGCAGCCACTCGCGCGCGCCCGCCTGCTCCACGCCATCGAGCGCCAGTTTCTTGCGCTGCGTGCCGTAGTAAAATTGCAGATGCCGCGCGCCAAAGTAGCCATCGGTGACAAATCCGCGCTGCCCATGCTGCACCACGCGCGCGAGTTGGCTCACGCGAGGCGATTGCAGCCGCAGCAGGATGCACACGGCCTCCAGCAGCGAAGTTTTTCCATGGGCGTTCGGCCCGATGATGAAATTCACGCCCGGCGCGAACTCCGTCTCAAACTGCTCGAAGCAGCGAAAGTGGCGCAGTTGCAGACGAATAACATCTGTGTTTTCTCGTAGTTGGGTGGTCATGCCGGTCTGCTTCGTTGTTCGGACAAAATTGGCAGAAAGCTCAGGAAAGCTCAGGGATGGCATCGCCGAGCACTCCGCGCAGAAAGTTGCGCCATGGGGTAGGTTAGATCAGTGTAAAAAAGAACCCCGTTTTCTGCTTTTAACAGAAAACGGGGTATAACTCTGGCGACGTCCTACTTTCGCACGACCTATAGACGAACTATCATTGGGGCTGCAGCGTTTAACTTCCGTGTTCGGAATGGGAACGGGTGGTGCCGCTGCGCTGAGGTCACCAGAAATCTAATATGTGAAATACAAATCAGATTTCTAGCGACATTATGTCAGAGTTCTCTGACAACTGCATACAGGGTATATTTATCATTAAAAAACGACAATACATAAGTTTGTAAAGAAAAAATCAAGCCAAACGAGTAATTAGTATCACTAGGCTGAATGTGTTACCACACTTACACCTGAGACCTATCAACGTGGTGGTCTACCACGACTCTTCAGGGAAAGTAAATCTTGGGAAAGGCTTGGTGCTTAGATGCTTTCAGCGCTTATCCTGTCCGAACGTAGCTGCCCAGCACTGCCGTTGACACGACAACTGGAACACCAGAGGTTCGTTAAACCCGGTCCTCTCGTACTAAGGTTTAAACCCCTCA
>JAYUIF010000240.1:0-9178 GCA_043766295.1 Spartobacteria bacterium
GATGCGCTGACTTACTCGGTGGTGTCGTCGTCGCCCCATGTTTTTGCGCGGGTGAAAACGGGGAATCCCCATGTGAAAATGCACGTTCACACCGACAATGACGGCAGCGGGAATCCCTACGATGGCGACATGGAGTTTCAGCTCTACCGCCACGCGACGCCCGACACGGCGGCGTTTCTCGCGGGCTACGCCCAGTCCGGCTACTACGACAACGTCATTTTTCACCGCATCATCCCCGGCTTCGTGATCCAGGGCGGCGATCCCGCAGGCACGGGCACTGGCGTCGCGCCGGGGAATGTGAACCTGAACCTCAATTACCAACTGCCGCACGAGTTTCGCCCGGAGCTGATTTTCAGCGGACGCGGGCAGCTCGCGATGGCGAATTCAAGTGGCGGCTACAAGCAGTCATTCCCCGCGAACGGGAACACGCGCTACCGCACAGGGAGCTTCACGCCGACGAACGGGACGCAAATTTTCATCACGCTCGATTCGCTGCGGGCATTCGGACCGAGCAAGGTGAACCTCGATTTCAAACACACGGTTTTCGGCCAGCTCATCCGTGGCTTTGATGTAATGAACAAGGTCGCTGCGGTGCCGACGACAACCGACACGCCAAACGTGCCGGTGAAAATGACGGCGCTGAGCGTGGCTCCGAGCAAGACGGACGCAGTGCTTTTGCTGAGTGCGAACGCGCCGGGCACGAGCACGGTGACGGTAAAAGTGAAAGACCCCGCCGGAAACGAAACTACACGGACGATCAACGTGACCGTCGTGGACGACACGATTAACGACCCGCCGATCCTCAGCGCCATCGCGCCCACGGTGATGCCCGCTGGCGGAGTGCCGTCATTTTCACTGCGCTCGTCGGACTTGGAAAGCGACGCCATCAGCACACGTTTTCCCATCGCAGAAACCAACGTCTTTGGGCAGACCACGCAGGTCATCTACGCCGCTGTGAATGCGCGGAATTTGCAAATCACCGCGCGGCCCGCTGCGGGTGCGTGGGATGTGTCGTTCGCCGTCACGCAATTCAACGATCCGTTTCTCAACAGCTCGCCATCCAGCGTGTCTCGCTTCCAGCTTCTCGAAGTTGGCGTCGGCGACAAAGCGATCATCGCGACTCCGCTGACACTCGAAGCCACAGCAGCCATGACGACCGGCACGCAGACGCTCGCAACTTTCCGCCACGGCAGCGCGGCGGCAGTGCCTGCGGATTTCATCGCGGTGGTGAATTGGGGCGACGGCAGCAACCGCCAGTCCTCCAGCGGCGTGAGCCCGCCAATCACCATCGTGCGCTCGACCACGCAATCGGGCGCATTTGAAGTGCGGGGCGCGCACACATACGCTCGCGCAGGTGTGTATCCGCTGCATGTGATCGTGGATGGGCCGAGCGGCGCGACCAAGACGGCGCGCGGCAACGCAGTCATCCACGCCACCGGCGCGACGCTCACCGCCGTGGGGCAAAACATCGAATTCACCGGCGCGCTTTTCACCGGCAGACCGCTCGCTTTTTTCAACGACACGATGCAAGGCGCAAAGGTCGCCGATTTTTCGGCCATGGTGGATTGGGGCGATGGAAAACGTGGCGCAGGCACCGTGAAGCAAGTCGGTGCGGGGCGCTTCGGCGTCTTCGGCACGCACCACTATATTGATGCGACGACCTACGCGGTCGCCGTCCACATTCATCGCAATTCGCCCGCAGCGGATGAAATCGCATGGGCCACGGTGAAAATTCGCGGCTTTGCCAGCCCGGTGCATTTTCCGCCATTTGCGAAGGCAAATATCACGAGTCTGTGGACGGAATCACCGACGAAAAGCTACCGTGTTCTTTCAGCGACGAAGACGGCCACAGACATCACCGGGACGCTGTTCCTCATCAACGGCGGCCAAAACCCCACGGACAAATGGAAGCTGAAATTCTGGCTGTCGAGCGACGCCACTTTGAATACGACGGGAGCAAACGCGGACACGCCGCTGAAATTCGGCCCGCTCACAAAACTCCTCACCGAGTTGCCGCTGAATCCACTGGCTCCGGGCGCGGGCGGCAATCTGCCCATCAAGCTCGCGAACGGCAGCGACTTCACCGTGAGGATGCCGGCGAACGAAACCGGCGCGGGGAAATACCTCATCACAGAGCTCGTCTATAACGACCCGATCACGGATCATATGTCCGTTCCGAAGACAGTCGTCTTTGGGCCGCTGCCCGGAATTTTGATCTCCGTCACCTCGCTCCATGTGAAAGAAGGAACGACGAACAACCCGCTTTTGACGGCCACTTTCAAAGTGAAACTCGATACTCCACCAACGCAAACGGTGACCATCCCCATCGAAATCCAAAACAGCAACCAGCAGCCCGACGTCACGCGTGCGATGTTGAGCGCCGCGCAGATCGTCTTCAACGCCGGCGATGCTGCGGAGAAAACCATCACCGTCACCTCCGTGGACGATGCCACCAAAAACGGGACGGGGAATTTCACCATCGTGCTCAAATCCGCGACGAGCACGGACACGCGATTCAATGGAATGAATGCCAGCGACATCGCCCTTCAAGTGGAGGACAACGACTAACATGAAGCGCCCGTTGCTCAGCCGCATCCTCGACAAAATCAAGCGCAGCAAGCCCGCGCCGCTGGAGAAAAAAACTCCCGCCATGCGCCCGAAAAAGCGCACCGAATCATCCTTCGAGCCGCTCGAAGGACGCATCGCTCCCGCCATTCTGTTGAATCCCTCGACCGTGCTCTTCACGGACACCGACGGCGATTTGGTCACGGTGAAATTCTCGAAGGAAATCTTCACAACAACCGGCGCGCTTTTGAACGGACAGCTCGACACCGTGTTGAAATTCAACACCGGCAACGCACGCACTGGAAGCGATGGCGGCAACACGACTACTGCGCAGGAATTGCAGACGATTGACCTCAGCACGCTCGCAGCCATCGGCCAGCCGAACATCGCAAGCGGCACCGGCATTTCAGTCACAGCGGTGAAGCAAAATAACCTCGGCGACGACCACGTGAACATCGGCTACATCAAAGCCGCCACGAGCGCGATTTTCGGTATCCCGCTCGGCGCAGTCGTGGTGGATGGCGACCTCGGGCAAATTGATGCAGGCAGTCCCTCGAAACCCACGGGCCTCGCATCGCTCACCGTGCTTACGTTTGGGACGAAAGGCATCACGACGCAGGCGACGGGCGGCAGTCTCGAAAGCAACATCACCGGAGCCATCGGCGCGTTCACCGTGCAGGGTGATTTTACGGACGCAGTGCTGAAAGTTGTGAACGGCACGACGCAAAAGATTCTCGGCAAGATCGGCTCTCTCTCCATCGGCGGAACGCTGGGTGTGAGCGTGGCCAACATCGCCAACGACACGGGCCTGATCACCACAGCGAGCAGCATCGGCCCGGTGAAAATCGGCGCAATTTTCGGCGGAGCCGGAAACAACACGGGGCAGATCAAAGCGACTGGAAAAATCGGGAACGTAACCATCGCCAGCGACATTCGCGGCGGTGCGGGCAAGGATTCCGGAGAGATTAACAGCCTGACCGGCATCGGCAATTTCACCATCGCATTCAACCTCTGGGCGGGCACCGGCGAAAACTCGGGACGCATCACGAGCAATGGCAGCATCGGCGCGATCAAACTGGCGAACATTCACGGCGACTCGACGATCATCGGCGGCGATGCGGGCAAAAATGCGGCGACGATTTTTGCAGGCGTAAACATCGCGAGCCTCACGACGAATGAAGCCATCAAAGGCGGCAAGGGCGAAGGATCGGGCTCCGTGTTGGCGAACGGGACGATTGCAAAAGTGACGGTCAACACCGCGATCACCGGCGGCATCGGCAAGTCCAGCGGGCGCATTTTTGCAGGCAATCTCGGCGCGGTGACAATCGGACAAACGATCACCGGCGGTGCGGGCAATGACTCGGGAACGCTGGCTGCGTTTTTCAACCTCGGCAGCGCAACGGTGAAAAATTCACTCAACGCCACGGGCGCAGTCATCGCGGGCACGGGAGTCGGCAGCGGATCGATCAGCGCGGGCGGCAACATCACGACGCTCGCGCTCACCGGCGCGCTCGATGGCACGACGGCGCTCGCGTTGGACGGAGCAGGCAGTATTCACGCGGGAGGAAATATCACGACCATCACGGTGAACGGCGCGCTCAAGGGCGGCATCGCGGAGTTGAACGGAGCGATTTCAGCGGACGGAAACATTGGCATCTTGAAAATCACTGGCGGGTTGGTTGGCGCGGCGGGCACATCGTCGGGCAGCGTGATCGCGGATGGTAAAATCACCAGCGCCACGATCACCGGCAACTTCGCTGGCAGCACCGGCGTGAACAGCGGCTCGGTTTTCTCCGGTAACGACGGCACGAAGGTCGGCACGCTCGGAAAAATCACCGTCACCGGCGCGCTGCTCGGAGGCGATGGAGACAGCTCGGGGACGATTCGTTCCGGTGGACGCATCGTCGCACTCACCATCGGCACAACGCCCGCAGCGGGTAACAAACTCAGCGGCGGCATCGGCTCGCACAGCGGCTCGGTCGTTGCATTGAAGGGAATCGGAACGGCGACTTTCCTCGGCGCAGTGCAGGGCGGCACGGGCACCAACTCCGGCAGCATCATCGCGCAGGGCTCGATCAGCACGCTCAAGATTTCCGCAGGACTCACGGGCGCTGGCGGGATTGGCAGCGGCTCGATCCAAGTGCGCGACATCGTGGACGGCGCGAACATCACACCGGGCGATCTCGGCACGGTGATCATCGGCGGCGCAGTCGTAGGCAATGCGGGCAATGCGTCGGGACAAATCATGGCGGAGGGCTCGTTGAAATTGCTGACCATCGGCAGTCTCACCGGCCAAAACGGCGTCGGCAGCGGCAGCATTTTGATCGGCATGGGCCTCGCGGCGCTTACGGACGACTTCACAAAAATCGGCGGTGCGGGCGCGATCACCATCAACGGCCAGCTCGCGGGCGGCCCCGGCGTCGGCAGCGGCGTGATCGAAGTTGGCGGACGGATTGCGGCGCTGAAAATCACCGGCGGCACAATTGGCACGAGCATCAAGACAGGTCGCGACATCGGGTCGCTGACCATCGCTGGCGGCGTGAACACTTCGCTCATCACCGCACTCGGCCAGGCGAAACATGGTGCCACCAAGGACATCGCCATCGGCAAAGTGAGCATCACCGGCGACGTGAACAGCAGCCGCATCTTCGCGGGCTACGACCGCTTTGGAAACGCAACGAACGGCAGCGCACAAATCGGCGTGGTCAATGTGACCGGCAACTGGATCGCGAGCAGCATCGCCGCCGGCGTGGTGGATACGAACAACGACGGCTTCGGCAACAGCGACGATGCGGCCATCGCACAAGGCACGATCATTTCAAAAATCGCGGGCATCGTGATCAGCGGCAACGTCACCGGCACCGGCGGCTCGGGGGATCAGTTCGGATTTGTCGCGAGACAGATTAATAGCGTGAAAATCGGCGGCGTCCTGCAATCGCTCACAACCGGAAAAAATGTGATTCCGCTCGCCGGAAATCCTATGACCGATGACACCTCAATACGCGAGGTTGCTTGATTTTTTGAACGCAACCGCTCCTTTCCAACACTCACAAACCATGACCCGCTACTTTATAGAGCCCCTCGAATCACGAATCGCACCCGCAACCATCGTGAATCACATCTTCGACATCACCGCTGGCGTCGGCCAGACCGGGGCTTCGATTGACCTCGGCAAAGTGGTGGATGTGAGCAAGAGCTTCCGCACGGTCGTCGAGTTGGTGACAAATTTCACGCTACCGGGACAGACGTCGCCGGGGGTGATCCGCATGGAACTGTTCGATGACAAAGCGCCGGTGACGGTGAATAATTTTCTGCGCTACCTGAACAACACGGACAAGCGCGCGGACTTCGATGGGACGTTTTTCCACCGGCTCGTGCAGGGCTTCGTGCTGCAAGGCGGGGGCACCAATGCGGACAACCACCAGCACATCGCGAATTTTGCGCCGGCGCATAATGAATTCGATGCGATGGACACCGAGCGCTCGAACGTGATCCAGACGGTGGCGATGGCAAAAGTGTCCTCGGAACAGGGCGGCGGACCGAACAGTGCGACGAGCGAATTTTTCATCAACCTCAGCGACAACGCGGGCAACCTCGATGTGCAGAATGGCGGATTCACGGTGTTCGGGCGCGTGACGGATGATTCGATGTCGGTGGTGAATTCGATCTCGGCTTTGCAGACATCGGGAGGAGCGCCGGTGCAGAATTTCTCGGGCGGTGTGCCCACGGCTGCGCAGCTCATTCAAATTGTGGACGCGCGCGTGGTTGCGAGCGCGGCTGGCGATGCGGGTGCCAGCAATTTTGAAGTGGTGAGCATCAAGGACTCGACGACGGACGCGGCCACGAATCTCGTCACGGCAAAAATCAACGCGACGACGCACGCGCTTGATTTAAAATACACGACCGGAATGACTGGCGTCGCGAAGGTAAAAGTGAAAGTCAGCAAGACGGGCGAAGCGGATGAATTTGACGAGTTCCTCGTGACGGTGAAACCCAACCTCCTCGCCGATGTGACGAGCGACGGGCTGCATAGTTCATTCGTTCCAGGCGACAAGGGGACGGCCAACATTCAAATCCTCAACAACAGCGGCGGACTTGCGAAGGGGAAGGTGAACGTGAAGCTCTACCTTTCGGAATCCGCGCTCACCAACGCGGGCGACGGCAAGGGATTTGGACTCGATACGGAAGGTGCCGACGCGGATTTGCTGCTGGCGACGCTGAATGATGTGTCCATCAACGTCGTGCCGGGCAAGAACACGACGATTCCCGTGAAGTTCACCGTGCCTACGGATGGGCTGACGAGCGGTAAACAGTATCGCCTGCTGGCGAAAGTGGAGACGGCGGACGGCAGCACGATCCAGGAACTTTTCACGGACGACAACGTGGGGAATTTCACGAAGGACAGCGTCTCATCGAGCAGCCCGGATGTGCTGCGGACTTTCTCGCTGGACTTCGGAGCAGTCGGCGGACGGAGCAAGGTGCCGCTCACCGTGCAGGACGCCGACGGGCAGAACGTGACTTTCATCCTCAAAGGCGCGGGAACTGGTTCCGTGGTGAAAAATACCGATGGCACCGTGGACATCACGGTCGCGGACACGAACAC
The DNA here is from genome assembly GCA_043766295.1 of Spartobacteria bacterium. Classification (GTDB taxonomy): domain Bacteria; phylum Verrucomicrobiota; class Verrucomicrobiia; order Chthoniobacterales; family Chthoniobacteraceae; genus SXWH01. The sequence continues at coordinate 7,169 of JAYUIF010000240.1, forward strand.
GAAATCGAGCCTGCAAGTGAAGACCGCGAACGGCGTGGTGGCCGACCTCGATGATCTTTTCATCAACAACACCATCGGCAGCGTAAAACTCGGCAACGTCCATCTGCACGGCCACCTCACTGCGAGCGAAGGCGCGAAGAAGATCACGCTTGGCGACCTCGGCAATACCGACGACGCGCATCCCGAAAATAATTTGGATAAAACGATCTCCATCGGCGTCTTCCCCGTGGCGACCCAAAAGCTCTCGCTGAGCTTCGGAAATGTCCGGGACTACACGCTCACATCGGGCATGAATATCGCGAAAATTTCCGCAAAGGAATGGCTGAACGATGCGACCAACACGCTGGCAAACATCATCGGCGCGCCGGGCATCGGCACGCTGAAAATCGCGGGCAATCTCGAAGCCAGTGTGACCGTCGCCGGTTTCGATAAACTGAACCTCTTCAGCGTCGGCGGCGCACTCAGCGGTGCCACGGTGAAGACCAACGGGAACATCGGCGACGTGCACCTTGGCGATATTTCAGGCAGCACTTTCCTCGTTGGCCTCGCGGCGAAACCCACGGCCATCGGCGACTTTGTTTCCGCAAAGACCATCGCAAATTTCATCGTCAAAGGAACCATGTCCGACTCGACGGTTGCGGCGGCGAAATTCACCTCGATCGTCGTCACCGCAGTGGACGCAAACGCAGGCAGCGGCCTCGGTGGTTTTTACGCCGACGCGATCAAGAGCTACGTCCGCAAAGGCGTGGTGAAACGCACCAATCTCGACGCGCCCGTCACCTTCGACAGCGTGAGTCCGAATTTCGAGGCCAGAGTGTTCTAAAAAAACGAGCCCCCCGGGCCTTGCGGCCAGAGGGGCTCAGTAGCCCGACAAAATCTTCGATTACTTGTTCGCGCCGACGGGGGAGTTCTTGTGGCTCGCCACCGCTGCGACATTCGACTGCGTGTCGGAATGACGGTAGCAGGTGCCTTTTCCGTAGCTGTAAAGTGGGATGTAGCGTCCATCGGGAATCGAATCAACTGCCACCGGGTCGCGCTTCAGCGTGCAATCCAGCACCCACCAGCGGCCTTCGTTCTGCCACATCACCCATGCGTGACTGATGCCCGCGCTGCGGCTGGTCTTGCCGATGACAAAGCGGGCCGAGGTATCATTGAGTTGGTTGCAAAGCCAGAGAGCCTTGTCTTTGCAATCGCCCTGATGCTGACGGGCGGTTTCCTCTGGCGAAGCAGGGGTGTAAGGGTTCGCCATGTGGTAGCGGAAAGCGCGGCCCTGGTGCATGAGTTCCTTCACGCGCTCCATGCTCGGCTTTTGGCTGTTGTTCAGAGTGTTCATGACGCTGCGAACAGGTGCCATGTAGCGTTCGTAGGGTGTATTTGAGGAAGGCGTCCCAAGGTCCACGCTGGCGAAGGCCGCGAGGTTGACTGAGAGGAGAGCGAGAATGGTAAGGGCGGATTTCATGAGGATTAGACTGATTATAATTTCCGTAATCAGCTCTAGCGTATCCCGTGCCAGCCTCTTTAGACTTTTATGGTTTTTATATCATTTCGTGTTTCTTGAAAGCTACAGGTTGAGTTTTTCAGAGGTCTTGATTGATGTGCGACAGGGAATTGGCCGTGCGAAACAAACCGAGGTTCAGGAAAATCAAGGCACCGCCCACATTTTCCACATAGAATGTGCGCCGGGACTCTTCACAATCCCGTGCATTACGACCTGCAAACAAAACACGAACGGCTGGGGGGGATCATGATCAAATCTCCAGCGAACGAGAAACACTTTGCCCTAGCACGCCACTTGCGCTACGGCAAAGCAGCCCATGAATCTCATCCGTGCCGCATTTTGGTTCGCTCTCTTTATAGCATCCGCGTTTTGTTTTCTCGTGATCTTTGAACACGGCTTTTCAAACTTCAGTGAAAACGCAAAAAAGGAAACCGACTTTCTGAAAGTGGTCTTCAAACTCTCGGACAAAAAGAAGGCTGCTCCGCCGGCGAAATAGCGGAGTCATCGGGAAG
>JAYUIF010000241.1:0-9173 GCA_043766295.1 Spartobacteria bacterium
GGTGCGGATGGGTTGCGGGTATTTTTGAAAAAGCGGGATGTCGGTGAGGGATTCGGTGTCGGTGAAATTGTTCATCGCCCGCGCGACGGCGATGCTGTCGCGGAGCATGGGCCAGCCGGGAGCTTCGTAGCCGTGGCGGTGGATGGTGAGCATTCCGCCGAAGGTGATGTAGGCGGTGGCGATGGTGAATGTGGCACCGAGCACTGCGCCGATGCGGAATTTTCGCAGCGCGCCGACGGCGATCATTGCGAAGGTGGCGTGAATGGCGAAGGTGCCGAAGTAGTATTGCGGGCCGGTGGGGATGCGGAGCGCGGTGTAGAGGAGCGTTTGCAGGATGAGACCCGCAAGCAGGACGGTGGTGACGATGTCGCGGGTCGCAGTTTGCGAAGGGAGCGTGCTATTTTCACCTACGCTGCGCCAATGGCGGAGGACGGCGCGGGCGCGTGAAATGGAGACGAGAATTCCCAGCCAGATGAGCGGATAGATGAGGAGGGAGATCCATTCGGCGGGGCTGGCGACTTTGCGGGCGTAGTCGAAACCCGTGAGGAGATTGCCGCCGAGGAAGGGAGCGAGTGCGGAATCCACGCGCGAGCCGATGCCGGGATAGGTGGCTTGCACGCCGTGGGTGAGGCGGAAGCAGAGGACGCCGATGACGACGATAAAGTAGAGCGCGTGCAGCGTGGCGACGCCGATTCCCGTCCAGAGCATCCCGCGTCCGTCGCGGCGAATATCGGCACGATGCTGCCATAGGAGGTAGCCTGCGAGCGGGACGCAGAGAGGCAGTGCCTGCGGATGAATCATCGGGAGGATCACCGTGGCTGCTGCGCAAATTCGCAGGGAGCGAGCGCGCCGTGTGCGGAGGAAGCTCGCAAATGCCGCGACGGCCAGCGCGCCGACGGGGATGGTGAAACTAGCGTCCCACAGCACGCGATGAAATGTGGTGATGTTTGGCGCGACGAGGATGCCGGCGACGAACCACGCGGGCAGGCCGAGCGTTCGCGCCAGCCAGAGCAGCGAAAAACAAGTGACTCCCGCGCAGAGAATGGCGCGCAGGAGCACGAGCACGACGGGATCGTGCGTGAGCATGAGGAGGACTTGGTAAATCTGCGTGGGCAGCGGGCCGTAGGGGAATCCCATGTTTCCAAACAAGCCGCAGTTGGCGAGGCCGTGGTCGTTGTTGTGGTGCCACGCGTTGGCGATGAGGCGTGGTTCATCAATGAGCCAGAACACTTCGCCGGGCCAAAGCACGGTCGGGCAAAGCGCAATCAGCACGAGTGCGATGGTGAGAAAAAACGTGCGGCGCGAGGCTGCGGGCTGGATGTCGGTGGTTTCCACAGCGCATGGCCTAGCGGGAAATAGGGGGATGTGTCGCGGCTGAAAAATCGGGGATGTTTTCCAATCAAACGACCGGGCATGGCGTTTCAGAGGGAAGATGTTCCCTTCGCGCTGCAAGATTGAACCTCAAAAGGCACATACCGTGCTTTTTCAAAGGTAAGTCATGACCGTCCCAGCCAACAATCAGGACTGTGGTTCCGCCACAGCGCCGCAAATGCGTTCCTATTGCGTGCGTGTGCGAGGTCATCCCAGCGAGGCAGAGCCTCTGTAAAACGTCATGCAACTGACAGCCCACAGTTCATGGCGGAGACTTCCGCCGCTGCTTGTTTGCCTTCTGGTTTTGCTCCCGTTTTTTGCGCGGGCGCAGGGTGGCAATGAGTATCAGATCAAAGCCGCACTGGTTCTCAAATTGACCAAGCACGCGACGTGGCCATCGGCCAAGCTGCCCTCCGGTTCGCCGCTGGTGATCGGCGTGTATGGGCAGGACAACATCAGCAGCCAAATCTCGGAGGCAATCGCTGGTCGCACGATCAGTGGCCGCGATGTCATCGTGAAACGCATTGCGAGCGTGCAGGAAGTGGTCGGCTGCCATGTGTTGTTCGTGAGTCGCTCAGAACAGGATCGCCTCGGCCCCGTGCTCGGCAAGACGAGGGGCGAACCAATCCTCACCATCGGGGAGTCGGCGAATTTCAAAGACAAGGGAGGCATCTTTCAACTCACCCCGAACGGCGGCGGGGTGAATGTAGTATTTGATCTGAGGAACCTGCGGCGCTCCGGCATCCAGATCGAACCCGACACACTCGACGCATTCGTGAACCGATGAACATCCGCAACGCACCACTTCGTAGTAAACTGCGCTTCGTTATTCTGACGACGTGCGCGGTGGCGCTGCTCGTTGCGTGCGGCGCGCTTTTCACCGTGCAGTTTTTCTTTTTCCGCAAAGAGTTTCACGCAGACGTGAGAGCCGTCTCCGAGATGCTCGCCACGCGGTTGCCCCCGAGCATTGATTTCGACAACCCGGATCGCGCCGGGGAAATCCTCAACAGTCTTGCGGTAAAGCCTCATTTCACCGGCGCGTTGCTGCTGTTAAATGACGGGCGCACATTCGCCAGCTATCACGCGATAGGGGTGAGCATCCCCAAGCAACAACCGGCGAAGGCGGGGCTGAGCCAACTGGGCCCGGATATCCTCTACGCGCAGCCCATCGAATACAAAGGCGAACGGCTCGGCACGCTCTACCTCGTTGCGGATTACGGCACGCAGGCGAAGAAACTGATCAGCCTCTACTTCGCGATTTTTTGCGGAGTCATCGCACTGTCCGCGTTCATCGTGCTGTTGATTTCCGGCAAGCTCGCGCGACTCATCACCGGGCCGCTCGACCGCCTCGCTTCGACGGTGAAAAAGATCGCGGGCAGCAACGACTACTCGGTGCGTGCGCGAAAATTTGCGGAAGATGAAGTGGGCGCCTTCACCGATTCATTCAATCGCATGATCGAGCGCATCGAGGATCGCGACGCGGAGTTGCGCCACGAAATCCTCGAACGCGAGCGCGCCGAGAAGGAACTGCAAAACCTCCACGCGCAACTCCTCGATGCCTCGCGCCAGGCGGGCATGGCGGAGGTCGCCACGGGTGTGCTGCACAACGTCGGCAACGTGCTCAACAGCGTGAACGTCTCCGCGACGCTCGTTGCTGAAAAGCTCGGGCTGCATCGTTTGAACAACCTCGTCCGCACCGCCGAGATGCTGCACGACAAGGGCGCTGAACTCGCGGATTTCTTCACCAAGGATCCGAAAGGGCGGCTCATTCCGAGCTACATTGCCGATCTTTCCAAGCACCTCGTCGGCGAGCGGCAGGAGGCGCTGGTGGAGCTTGAACTGCTCACCAAAAACATCGAACACATCAAGGAAATCGTCTCCATGCAGCAGAACTACGCGCGCCTCGCCGGCTTCATCGAACAGCTCCAGCCCGAGTCGCTCGTCGAGGACGCCCTGCGCATGACTACCGGCAGCCTCCACCGGCATCACATCGAAGTGGTGCGTGATTTTTCCAAGTGCCCGCTAGTTTCCATCGAGCGTCACAAGGCGCTACAAATCCTCGTGAACCTCATTCGCAACGCCAAGCACGCCATGGACGAAGCAAGTCCGTCGTCGAAGCTCCTCACGCTCCGCGTAAAGCAGACGTCGCCGGAATTTGTCACCATCACCATCGAGGATAACGGCGTCGGCATCCCCGAGGAAAACCTTACCAAGATTTTCTCGCACGGATTCACCACCCGCAAAAACGGCCACGGCTTCGGCCTCCACAGCGCCGCGCTCGCCGCGCAGCAAATGGGTGGGAGACTCACCGGCCACAGCAGGGGAGAGGGGTGCGGGGCGACTTTTATTTTTGACCTCTCAATCACCGGTTTGGAAAATAAGGAGGTAGTCGCGTGAACAACGACACCCACTATCGCATCCTCGTCGTGGACGACAATCCGGCCATCCACGAAGACTTTCGCAAAATCATCCTCGGCCACCAGGCGCGCAACTCCGCGCTCGATGCTGCGGAGGCGATCCTTTTCGACACCCCCTCTGCTACCGGCAGCAAGCCCGTGCAGTTTAGTATCGAGTCCGCCTTTCAAGGCCGCGAGGCGTTGGAGAAAGTCGTGCAATCGCTCGCCGATGGGCGGCCTTTTGCGATGGCGTTTGTGGATGTGCGGATGCCGCCGGGGTGGGACGGTATCGAGACGATTGCGCATTTGTGGAAAGCCGATCCCACGCTGCAAGTCGTCGTCTGCACCGCCTACTCCGATTACTCGTGGGAGAAAATGACCGAGAAGCTCGGCGTGAGCGACAGCCTCGTGTTGCTGAAAAAACCTTTCGACAACGTCGAAGTCCTCCAACTCAGCCACGCGCTCACCAAGAAATGGCTCGTCACGCGACAAGCCCAGCTCCGGCTCGATGAATTGGAGCAAATGGTCGGCGAGCGCACGGCGGAACTGCGCTTGTCCGAAGAACGATTCTCGCAGGCCTTTCACAACAACCCCATCCCGCAGGCCATCCAGACTCTACGGGCGCAGCGTTTTCTCGATGCGAACGACGCTTTCCTCCGCATGACCGGCTTTCAGCGCGAAGAAGTCATCGGGCGCACGCCGCTGGAACTGCACCTCTGCCTCGACTTCGAGAGCCGCTTCCTCGGCCAAGTGCGCGAGGGAAAAATCGTGCGTGATGCCGAGGCGCAAATCAGCACCCGCAACGGCGAACTCCGCCACACACTCCTTTCGCTCGAACCGCTCAATATCGCGGGCGAGCCGCACGTCCTGCTCATGATGCAGGACATCTCCGACCGCCTCCACCTCGAAGCCCAGCTCCGGCAGGCGCAGAAAATGGACGCCATCGGCCAGCTCGCCGCCGGCATCGCCCACGATTTTAATAACCTCCTCACCATCATTCAGGGCCACGCCAGTCTCCACCTCGATACACACGCTACCGCCTCGGAAATCAACTCCTCCCTCCATCAGATCAATAGCGCCGCCTCACGCGCCGCCGACCTCACGCGCAAGCTCCTCTCATTTTCCCGGCGCGGCATCATGCGCCATCGCGTGCTCGATTTGAACACAGCGATCCTCGGCCTCGGCACCATGCTCCGCCGGCTCCTCGGCGAAAAAGTCACGCTCCTCACCGATCTGGCAAAGGACCTCCCTAATCTCTTCGCCGACCTCACCAGCATCGAGCAAGTGCTGATGAATCTCACCCTCAACTCACGCGACGCCATGCCCGACGGCGGCATCATCACCATCAACACCGCCCACGTCCGCTTCAATGATGAAACCGCCGCGACCCATCCCGCCGCACGCTCCGGCGAATTTCTCCGTCTCAGCGTCACCGACACCGGCAGCGGCATGGACGAAGCCACCCGCACCCACATCTTCGAGCCATTCTTCACCACGAAAGACGTCAACAAAGGCACCGGCATGGGCCTCGCCACCGTCTATGGCATCGTCAAACAGCATCACGGCTGGATCAATGTCATCACCGCACCGGGGAAAGGCAGCACCTTCCACCTCTTTCTCCCCATCACAGACAGCAAGACCGAAGAAGCCATCAACCTCGCCTTCGAATCCGAGCCGGACGATGGCAACCACACCATCTTCGTCGTCGAGGACGACAGCGCCGTGCGCGCCCTCGTCGTCGAAGTCCTGCAAAGCTACAACTACAACGTCCTCCAAGCCGAGAACGGCGACGCAGCCATCGCCCTATGGCCGGAAGTGAAAGACAAAGTGGACGTCCTCCTCACCGACATGGTCATGCCCGGCGGCGCCAGCGGGCTCGATGTCGCCCGCCACTGCCTCGACAGCAAACCCAGCCTGAAAGTCATCTACACGAGCGGCTACAGCACGGAACTTTTCGCCAGCAACACGAGCCTCATCGAAGGCGTCAACTACCTGCCGAAGCCCTACCTCTCCCGCAGCCTCGCCACCATCATCCACAGCGCCATCGAGCAAGAGTCCATCATCGCAAACACCCCCGCATAGCCCCCGCCAAACCATCCCCGCAAAGCCCGCGCACATTTCCACTTCACATTCTCCAAAATCGGTCTTTTCTCCAATCGCATGAACGCCGCACAACAAGACGTCCTCGACAAAGTCATCGAACTCCTCGGCGAACACTTCGACCACGCCATCGTCGCCGTCGGCTGGTATGACGAAGACAAACAATACTCCACCACCGCCACCTACAGCGGCGGAGTCGCCCCCGCCCTCGGCCTCTGCAAACTCTACGAGACCAAGTGGCAAAAGGAACACCTCTGGGGCCCCGACGAGGACTAGGAAGACGCGGATTAAATCGGAGGAGAGAGCGCGTGGAAAAGGCGATGGAAGGGCATCGGGGTAGGGCGGGCGTCCCGCCTGCCATGCCGCGCGTCTCGCGCGGCATCTGCGAACGTCTTGGGACATGACTCTCGCGAGTGGCGCGGCTGTCGTGCGTTCGAGCGGTTCAGGCGGGACGCCTGAACCGGCAGGCGGGACGCCCGCCCTACCCAGCGCACATCGTTCGCCTTGGACGGGTTGACTCCGGGAGATTGGATGAGGGGCTGGGTTTGCGCCTAAAATGGCGGTTTTCCCTGTTGGAGGGGCGTCGGCGGGAGTTTTTATGACTTTCACGAGTCATCCGTTGTATACAACGCACCGTCCGTTGAACGCAACGCGCCGTCCGTTGAATACAACGCGCAATCCGTTGAATACAACGCGCCGTCCGTTGAATGCAACGCACCATCCGTTGAACGCAACGCACCATCCGTTGAACGCAACGAGCCGTCCGTTGAACGCAACGCGGCATCCGTTGAATACAACGCATCGTCCGTTGTATACACCGCACAATCCGTTGAACGCAACGCATCATCCGTTGTATACAACGCGCCTTCCGTTGAACTCAAAGAAACGCGGAAGAATGCAGCGGAGCAGTGCGGTGGATCACAGCCGCCCCCAACTTGGGCGCACGGAGCGGCAGCCAGGACGGACTGCCTGCCATCATAGGCGGGACGCCCGCCGAGACCATGACAGGCGAGACGCCTGTCCTACCCGCCGCTCGCCTTGGACGGGTTTATTTCGGGAGAAGGTATCAGTCCGTCTCGGTCATCGCCTCATCCTGCTGGGTGACGCGGACGATTTCCTCGACGGTGGTCTGGCCTTTGAGGACGCGACGCCAGCCGTCGGAACGGAGACTTTCCATGCCGTCCTGGAGGGCGCGGGCTTTGAGGGCGCTGCCGGTTTCTTTGCGGATGATCATGCGGCGCAATCCTTCGGTGATGGTGGCGACTTCGAAGATGGCGCGGCGTCCGCGGTAGCCGGTGTGGCGGCAGCTTTCGCAGCCGCGGCCTTTGTAGAGTTTGGTGCCGTTGGGGACGTGGAAATCAATCTCTTTGAGGTATTGGGGGTCGTAGGTGGTCTCGATGGTGCAATCCGGGCAGATGGTGCGGATGAGGCGCTGGGCGAGGAAGCAGCGGACGACGCTGGCGAGGAGGAAGGGCTCGATGCCCATATCGAGCAAACGCGTGATGCCGCTGACGGCGTCGTTGGTGTGGAGGGTGGAAAAGACGAGGTGGCCGGTCATGGCGGCGCGGATGGAGATTTCGGCGGTCTCGAAGTCGCGGATTTCGCCGACCATGACGATGTTCGGGTCCTGCCGGAGGATGGCGCGGAGGCCGTTGGCGAAGGTGAGGCCGATGTCGGCTTTCACATCAATCTGCGAGATGCCGGGGAGGCGGTATTCGACGGGTTCTTCGACGGTGATGATGCGGCGGGAGATGGCATTGATGCTGGAGAGGAAGGAGTAGAGCGAGGTGCTTTTGCCGCTGCCGGTGGGGCCAGTGACGAGGATGATGCCGTTGGGGAGGGCGAGCATTTGTTTCATCTGGGCCATCTGGCGCTCGCCCATGTCGAGGCGTTCGAGGCCGAAGGTGAGCGTCTCGGTGCGCGAGAGGAGGCGGAGGGAAATGGATTCGCCGTTCACCGTGGGGATGGTGGAAACGCGGACATCAATCGCGCCGGCGCCGGTGGTGAGGTTGATGCGGCCATCCTGCGGCAGGCGGCGCTCGGCGATGTCCATGTGGGCCATCACTTTCAAGCGCGAGATGATGGCGCTTTGCAAAACGCGGAGCTGTGGCGGGACGGCGACTTCGTGGAGGATGCCGTCAATGCGGACGCGGATGCGGAGGTCGCCTTCGAGGGGCTCGACGTGGATGTCCGTGGCGCGTTCGACGATGGCTTCGCGGATGATTTGGTTGACGAATTTGACGACGCTGGCCTCGGGGTCGTCGTTCGTGATGTCGAGCGCGGTGTCCTGCTCCAGCGTTTCGTAGGCGCGGTTGTTTTTGAGGATTTCCTCGAAGACATCGGCACCGACGCCGTAAGCGGTGCGCAGGGCGCGGAGGAGCTGGGTGCGCGGGGTGAGCTGCCAGCGGATTTTTTTGCCGATGAGCTGCTGCTGCGCGAGGCGGCGGCCCGTTTGGTTGAAGACGTCGTAGGTGGCGAGGGTGACGGTTTCGCCTTCCTGAGCGATGGGGAGGATGTGGTGTTTGAAGACGAAGCGGCCGGGTAATAGCTGGAGGGCAAGGCGATCTATTTTCTGGGTGTCAATCGGCTCGCACGGGGTGCGGAAGATTTTGCCCAGCTCGGTGGTGAGTTTGGTCTCGTCGGCCTTGCCGCTGTTGAGGACTTCGACGGTCCATGTGCTGCCGCCGGGGGGCTTGATGGCGAGGAGTTCGGCAGCGGTGGCGTCGTCGCAACCGGCGGCGAGCAGCGCGTCGAGTAGGGCGCGGAGCTGGCTCATTTATTTACGGCGTGTGGGGGGTTCTTCGCTGCGGAGCTTCGGCGCGGGGCTGCGCATGGATGCGGGGGGCGCGACGGTTTTTGCGCGGGGGATGCTTTCGCGGATGCCTTCGGGGATGAGCGCCTGATCAAAGTCGGGCGGGATGTTGAAAGACTCGAAGGTTTTCTCGCGGAGCACGGCGTTTTCCGGCGGAGCGACGGTGACGACGGGGCGCATGATGACGATGAGTTCGGTGCGCGTTTTGTCCTTGCTGGTCTTGCCAAAGAGCGGGCCGATGAGCGGGAGGTTCACGAGTTTATTGATGCCGCCTTTGTTGTAGTCCTGGCTGTCCTTGATGAGGCCGCCGAGGATGAGCGTGCCGTTGTTCGGGACGGTGACGTAGGTTTTCAGCGCACGGCGGGAGATGTTGGGGATGTCGTTGTTATCAATGCGCGTGGTGCCTGCGCGCTCGGAGACGTTTTGGACGATTTCGAGGGAGACTTCCTTGTCGCTGTTGATGAGCGGGAGGACTTCGAGACGCAGCTCGATGG
>JAYUIF010000242.1:0-3853 GCA_043766295.1 Spartobacteria bacterium
GGCAGCAGGGTGATCCCGCCGCAGCAGGTCTCGCAGTTGCCGGAGTCGGAGGTGACGATCGCATCCATGCTCAAGCGAGAGGGCTATGCGACGGCGCACTTTGGAAAATGGCACGTGGGGCGCATCAGCCCGACGCGGCACGGCTTCGAGGAGAACGACGGGCCGAACAACAACGGCGGGCCGGAGGACGTGGAGAATCCGAACCCGAAGCAGGCGTTTGCAACCGCTGAGCGCGGGATGGATTTCATGGCGCGGCAGGCGAAGGCGGGGAAGCCGTTCTATCTCCAAATCTCGCACTACGCGGGGCGCGGCGGCATGGATGCGCGGCCCGAGACTTACACCGAGGTGCGCAAGCGCGCGACGACGGATCGCGATCAGCGATTGGTCGGCTCCGCAGCGGTGGCGCAGGATATGGACACGACGATCGGGATGCTGATGGCGAAGCTCGAAGTGCTCGGCATCGCGGATCGCACTTACTTTATCTACACCGCCGATCACGGCGCGATGGGGCGCAACGCGAACGCTCCGCTGACGAACGGCAAGGGCACGGTGTGGGAGGGCGGCATCCGCGTGCCGCTGATCATGCGTGGGCCGGGGATTCAGGCGGGCACTTGCTCGCACGTCCGCGCAAGCACGGTGGATATTTTCCCGACCATCGCCGCGCTGGCGCGTGTGAAGGATGCGCTGCCGAAAAATCTCGAAGGCGGAAATCTCGGCGCGGTGCTCGGCGGCGCACCTGCGGTGGTGAAGCGTTCGCGCGAGGAGTTCGTGGTTCATTTTCCGCACTACGATAAGGACGAGCAAGGCCCGGCGTCGGCGCTGCTGTTCGGGAATGACAAGCTGATCCATCCCTACGAGACTGGCGTGCCGCTGCTCTTCGATCTGTCGAAAGACGCGGGCGAAAATCACGATCTCGCGAAGGAAAAGGCGAAGGAAACTGCTGATCTGGATCGTCGTCTCGCGGAGTATTTGAAAGCGGTGGGCGCGCAGATGCCGGTGCCGAATCCGAAATTTGATCCGGCGAAAGTGCAGCCGATTCAAGAGCGTCGCGGTGGGAGGGGAGGCGTGAAAGGGGGAGCGCAATGATTGCGTTTTCCCGCTTGTGATGAACGTCCGTCTTTTCGCCCTCATTGCTTTTCTAGTCTGCGTTCTCGCTGCGCACGCGCATCCAAATTTGCAGGATGCGATGTGGGTGCAGTTCGAGCCGCAGTGCGTGCGTGTGGCGGTAAATGTTTCCGTGAAAGAAATCGCCGTCGCGCAGCACATCGCGACCGATGCGGACACCGCGACGCTCGCCGCTGCGGCGGAAAAACATAGCGGCTATGTGCTTTCGCATCTCGTGCTTTCTACCGGCGAGAAATCGCTCGCGGGTCGCGTGATCAATGTCACGCCGCCGCCACAGATCACCGACGCGGAGAGCACTTTTTTCCAATACGAAATCGAATACGCGCTGGACGGTTCACCACCTGCGGAGGTCGCCTTTTTTCACACGATGCTGAACGAGTGGCCCTACGCGGTGGGCGAGTCGTGGAATGTGAGCTACGTCGTCCGCACGAAGCGCGCGGGCACGGCGGAGGTGTCTTCGCGCCTCTTGCGAAATCAGGAACGCACACTCATCCCCACCGGCTGGCCCGGTGCGACGAGGGCCGCAGCGGGGGACGACTGGCGGATGTTTGGCGAATATCTCCGGCACGGCGTCATGCACATTCTCACCGGCTATGATCATCTGCTGTTCGTCGCCGCGCTCGTGATCGCGACGATGAGTTTTTGGGAGATGGTGAAAGTCATCACCGCGTTCACGCTCGCGCATACGCTCACGCTCGGGCTTTCCGTTTTCAATGTGGTGCGTCTGCCGTCCGCTTTCGTCGAGCCGATGATCGCTGCCAGCATCGTTTTCGTCGCTTTGGAAAATCTCCTGCGCCCGGATCGCACGCACTCGCGCGCGCGGCTTGCCGTTACGTTTGGCTTTGGCCTCGTGCATGGGCTCGGCTTTGCAGGCGGACTGCTCGATGCGATGGAAGGACTGCCGCCCGTCGGCATTTGGATCGCACTTCTCGCTTTCAGCCTCGGCGTGGAGATCGGGCATCAAACCGTGGTTCTCCCGCTCTTTGGAATGCTCGTTGCGAGCCGCCGAAAAATACAAATCCACGTCCGCCTCCTCCGCTGCGCCTCCGCGATCATCGCCTGCTGTGGTGCCTATTATTTCATCGTGGCTGTTCACGAGCAATTGCGCTGAGCGATGCTCGCAATGATGAATGTTTTGTATCCGCCATCGCGGAGAACGGCATGGACACTCCGGCGACGTTCTGAGTTCATGGTTGCGGATTGCTCGCGTCATCTTCCACTCACTGCACATGAAAATCTCCACCTTCCTCTTCGCCATCATTTGCATGGCATTTCCCCCATTTTCCAAGCTGCGCGCTGCGGATGCGGCGAAGCCAAACATCATCCTGTGCATGACGGATGACCAAGGCTGGGGCGATACGAGCTACAACGGCTTGAAGAAAATCCAGACGCCCAACATGGATGCGATGGCGGCGGCGGGGCTGCGTTTCGATCGGTTTTACGCGCAACATCCGAGCTGCTCGCCGACGCGGGCGAGCGTGATGACGGGGCGGCATCCGTATCGCATGGGATGCTTTTGGCCGGGGATGACTTTGCGTGCGCAGGAAATGAGCATCGCGCAGGCGGTGAAGCGCGCAGATTACGCGACCGCGCATTTCGGGAAGTGGCACTTGAGCGGAGGCAAGCCGGGAGCGGGCCGTCCGATTGAGGCATCAGATCCACTCGGGCCGGGCAAGTTTGGTTTCGACGAATGGTTCACGGTTTCCAATTGGTTCGATTTGGATTGGACGTTCAGTCACAACGGCAAGCTGGAGAAAGTGACCGGCGACGGCTCGGATGCCATCGTCGCGGAGGCGCTGAAGTTCATCGAAAAAAAAGCGAAAGAGGATAAGCCGTTTCTTGCCGTGATTTGGTATGGCAGCCCGCATATCCCTTTGAAACCCACGGAGGCTGACCTCAAGGCGGCAGGAGGGTCGCCTTATTATGGCGAAATGGTTGGCGTGGATCGCAGTCTGGGCGCGTTGCGTGCCGGGCTTCGCAAACTGGGCATCGCCGACAATACGATGCTGTGGTTTAACAGCGATAACGGCGCATGGATGGAGGACAAGGCCGAGCCGGATGCGTATGGCTCCAACTCCACTCTGCACGGGCACAAAGGCGAACTTTGGGAGGGCGGCATCCGCGTGCCGGGAATCATCGAGTGGCCCGCGAAAATCAAGAAACCCGCCGTGACGAATATGATCGCCTGCACGAGCGACATCTACCCGACCATCGTGGATCTTTTAAATATCAAAATCCCCGACCAAGTGCTGCCACTCGACGGCATCAGTCTGATGCCGCTCATCAAAGGCGAAATGAAGGAAAGGCCGCAGCCGCTCGGATTCTGGCACCACGGCGAGATCAGCTTGAATGGTGGCCCCGCAGTGTGGATGGAAAACCGCTATAAACTCATCAAGAACGACTCGGAGAAAAAGGAGTCCAAGGAGGGCGCGGCGAAATATGAACTCTATGATCTCATCGCAGACCCAAGTGAAAAGACCGACATCGCCGCGCAACACCCCGAGGACGTAAAGCGGATGCAGGCGCAGTTGGGCAAATGGCTGGAGTCCGTCCGCCAGAGCAATACCGGCGCGGATTACCCGGGCGGAATCCTGCCGAAGGTGATTGAGAAATAGCGCGATGATTTGCGGCGGGCGGCGCGTTTGGGAAATCACCTGCGCGAACAGATAATCGTGGTTGCGGGATCATCCTTTCCCCGCAATGTTGGGCACGCCTCACAGAATCATGC
>JAYUIF010000243.1:0-3852 GCA_043766295.1 Spartobacteria bacterium
CGTTCAGATCGGAAACCCGCCCGGCAAAGACGGTTCGATGGGAGACGCAATCAACTGGGAGGCACTGATGGATCGCATGCCAACATTATCCGATCTCCACTTTATCACTGATGATCGAGACTACGTCTCGATCTTGGATGAGAGCCGCTTTAAGGAATTCTTGCTCGATGAATGGACTGAGCGAACGGTCGGCAGCGATCTTCGCTTTTATAGACGGCTATCTTCCTTCTTCAAGGAGCACTTCCCGCAAATCAAGCTAGCGAGCGAGTTTGAGAAGGAGCTTTGCATTCAGACGCTCGCGGCGAGTCGATCGTTTTCACAGACGCACAGCGCAATCGCTCGACTGGCCAAGCACACTCAGTTCACGGCCACACAGAGAAATGATATTGTGCGTGCCGCCGTGTCTAATTCGCAGGTTTCGTCGATCATCGACGATGAGGATGTTCAGCACTTTCTGCATAATGTTCTCACTGGGCACGAAGCCGACGTTGATGAGGCGCTTCTTGGAGAGGCGCAGGCACTTTTTGCGAGGAACAAGGCGGAGATGCCCACTGCTACCGACGATGAAGACATTGCCTTTTGAACCGCAGCCAAACCACATATGCAATGAGTCAAGGTGGAGCGTAGGGAAAGTTAAAATTGGATTTGGATTTTGAGTGTTACGTTGGGAGGCGGGATGGGATTTCAGGGCTTTTGCGGACGGCTCCGTGGATGGTGCGGATGGCGCGTCTTTCGCGGGCTGAAAAATTTCGCCATTGAAATGTCCTAAATTTGGAGAGGGGTGCTATTTCACCAGCGTAACAACAAAACACATATGAAAAAACTCAGCATCATCCTCGCACTCACATTCGCACTCGCAATCCCGACCTTCGCCGCTGGCAAGGGCGCTAAAGCAGGCAAAGGCAATCGAGCCGGTCACGCATGTATGAAGTCCGTGAGGAGCTTCGACGCCGACAAGAACGGCCAGATTGACGGCAAGGAAACTGACGCGCTCAAGAGCGCGCTCGCAGGTAACGCGGACCTCAAGGCTCTCGACAAAAATAGCAACGGGCAGATTGACGACGACGAAGTCACGGCGCTGAACGCCAGAATGGCCAAGCACGGAAAAGGCAAAGGTGCAGGCAAGGGCAAGGGCGCTGCAAAAAAGAAACAGCCAGCCGCCTAGTCGTGCCGAAAATGGCGCTGCGAAAGCCGCGATAATAAAACCGTAGCCATGCCTGACGCCGCCGCTGACCGCACGAAGGAGCTGGTGCTTTTGATGACGCAACATCAGCGGCGCATTTTTTCCTACATCTACACGCTCGTGCCCGACCGCCACGCTGCGGAGGATATTTTGCAGGAGACCTCGCTGGTTGTTTGCGAAAAATTCGATGGCTATACGTTGGGCACGGACTTCGTGGCATGGGCGTGCCAGATTGCGTGGTGGCAGGTGCGCGCTTCGCGGACGAAATACGCGCGCTCGAAAGTGATCTTCGACGACAAGGTGCTCGAAACCGTCGCACACACCGCCGCCGAACTCGCGCCGGAGCAGGACGCGCGACACGAGGCGCTCGCGAAATGTTTGCAAAAGCTCGCCACGCGTGACCGCGAACTTTTGCTCACGCGCTATGAAAGCAACGTCGAGGAAGCTGCGCGCCGCACGGGGCGCTCGCTCGTCGCCGCATACAAGGCGCTCGCGCGTCTGCGCAAGCTGCTGCACGACTGCGTGACGAATCATCTCAACTCGGAGGCCGCCGCATGAACGACAACGAGCGAGTGGAACTCAACGAACTGTGCAGCGCGCTGATGGACGGCACGCTCACGGATGCGCAGCGTGCGCGCATGGAGGAAATGCTGCTCGCCAGTGAGGAGGCGCGTCGTTTTTACGTCCGCACGATGGCGCTTTCCGCGAGTCTCATCGGCTACGCGGGAGAAATGCAGACGCCCGAGCCGACGAATATCATCCGCCCATCGCAATGGCGTCGCTGGATTTCTCCGCTCGCTGCTGCTGCGATTGTGTTGATTGGAGTGTGGATCGGGCGCTCGTTCATCGGCGGAAAAAACGGTGCTGCGGATGATGGCGATGAAATGGTCGCGCATCTTTCCGGCGGCAAAGATTGCCAGTGGGTTTCCACGACGCCCGGCGATGAACTCGCGCCCGGCCAGCGTCTCGCACTCAAATCCGGTTTTGCGGAAATCACCTTCGACTCCGGCGCGCAACTCGTTCTCGAAGGCCCGGCGACACTCGACGTGCGCTCTGCGTGGGAGGCCGAGCTTCAAAGCGGCACGGTGAAAGCAAACGTGCCGCAGGAGGCGATCGGTTTCACACTCACGAATGTCGCCGTGCAAGTTGTGGATCTCGGCACCGAGTTTAGCATGACGGCTGGCGACGATGGAGCGGCGGAGGTCTTCGTGCTGAAGGGTGCTGTCGAAGTGCAGCCTCGCAACGCGGGACATCCGCAAAAGTCCGTGCTCCGCGAAAAGCAGTCGCGTCGTTTTGCAAAGGCGGGCGCGAGCGAGGTGCGCGACAGCGATGCGAAGTTCCAGCGTTTCGCGCGCAAGATCGCGATGGTGCGCCATGCGAAACCCGCAGGCTACGCGCGCTGGCGTTTCGATGAAGGTGCTGGCGATGTTGCTGCACCGGAAGTGAACGGTTTTTCCGCAGGCGCACTGCGCATCGAAGGAAGCCCGCAGCATTGGAGCGAGGGGCGTTGGGGAAAGGCGCTCGCATTGGATGGAGCGACGACTGCAAAGCTCGACGCCGCACTCTCGCGAGGCGCGCACACGGTTGCGTTTTGGACGCGACTTTCCGAGGAGTCGCCGACCGCCGATGGTGCGATGGCTGGAGTCGCCATCGGCAAAGGATCGCTCTTCGAGTTTCTCACCAACACGCGTCCGGGCGAGGGGACTCCCGGCGCGCTGCGTTTGCAGTCGGGCAACGGCTGGCTCATCGGCTCCACTCCGCTGCGCGATGGACGCTGGCATCACATCGCCGCCGTCTTTGGTGCGAATCCAAAAAACGCAGCGAGGCCCGGTCTCGCGCTCTACGTGGATGGCCGACTCGAAACTCCATCTGGCCGCCATGCCCTTCGCCGCAGTGAGGAAAAATCCGGCACGCTCTGGCTCGGCGGCACCATCGGAAGCAGCGAACACTTTCACGGATTGCTCGACGAACTTCTCATCGCAGACCGCCCGCTTTCGCCGCAGGAAATCCGCCACCTCATGCGGACAAACCAGCTTCCTTCCCCCGAGATCGTCGCCGCAAACTTCAAGGAGTAGGCCGCGCTCGCCTACGCCAGAAGGCGAAAAATGAAATCATGGGAGCGTAGTAGAATAACATCCAGTGCCCGGAAAATCCGCGCGCTACGTAGGCTTGCAGTTGATGATACTCGGCTTCCGTGATCTCGCTGATGACGCGACCGTGGCTTTGCCTCACAAATTTTCCATCACGCATCCCCGGCCCTCCGTCGCGAGTGTGAACGAAGAGCATCGCGAAATTCACACCCGCATAGACGAAAAAAACCGCAGCCATCCTACGCATCCAACGCGGTGCATCCGCTGGCACGAACGAGTTCTCTTTATCGAGAGTGCCGTCATTTCTCAGTTTGCGGATCGCGATGAAGAAGAGCGGAAAAACACAAATGTGCAGTGGCCACACCTGCCCCGTTTCCAAGGCGCAGCCGGGTAGAAATGTGGACAGGTGAATCGCCAAACTCACCACCAGCCCCAGCGCCGACAGCAGAAAGAGAATGAACATCACAGCGCCACGCCGCACTCGAATGCGAACCATGCGGAGTTCAGCGCGCTCATCGCAGGTTTGAATTTTTCCAGCGCGGCGGCGTTGTTTTGCTGGCTCATAGTGCTGTGGTGTTG
>JAYUIF010000244.1:0-22106 GCA_043766295.1 Spartobacteria bacterium
AAGGAAGTCGTGCCCGCCCACTACTGCGTGAAGGAGGCCGTGTTCCCGTTCACGAAATTCCCCGGCACCGACATCGTGCTCGGCCCCGAGATGAAGAGCACCGGCGAGGTGATGGGGATTGATGCGAATTTCGGCATCGCCTACGCGAAAGCGCAGATGGCCGCGCAGCCCGCGCTGCCGTTGAAGGGCAACATTTTCCTGAGCGTCTCCGACGCCGACAAAACGAAGGTCGCCGACATCGCCGCCGGCTTCGCCGAACTCGGCTTCACGCTCTACGCCACGAGCGGCACCGCCGCCGCGCTGGAAAAGGCGAAGGTCCCGGTGAAGAAACTCTTCAAACTTTCGGAAGGCCGCCCCAACGCGCTCGATATGCTGAAGAACGGCGAACTCGCGATGATCATCAACACGCCGAGCGGCAAGTCGGCGCGCGAGGATGAGGTGAAAATCCGCAGCACCGCCAGCAGTAGCCGCGTCCCCGTGATGACCACGCTCCGCGCCGCACGCGCATCGCTCGAAGGGATCCGTTCGATGACGGCGAGCGGCTACACGGTGAAGCCGCTGCAGGAGTGGCACCGATAAACGGCGCTGGTGATTTTTAGTCCTGCTTGCGGAAGCGCACTTTCAACTGCCGCGAGAGAAACCAGCGCACGGCGAACATGTCGCACGTTGCTTTCCATGCGCGCGAGCCGAAGCCGTATTTGCTTACACCGGCGACGCGGGGGCGGTGGTGCGTGGGCATTTCGGTGACGCGATAGCCGAGGCCTTTCACGAGCGCGGGGATGAAGCGGTGCATCCCGCGAAATAGAAAGAGCGCGTCGCGGCACTCGGTGCGCAAAACTTTGAGCGAGCAGCCGGTGTCGTGGACGCCGTCGCGCGTGAAGCGCGAACGGACGAAATTGGCGATGCGGCTCGATATTTTTTTGCTCCAGTTGTCCTGGCGATTCACGCGCCAGCCGCAGACGAGGTCGAAGCCTTCGTCGAGTTTCGTGAGCATTTTCACGATGTCGGCGGGATCGTTTTGGCGGTCGCCGTCGAGGAAGATGGTGATGTCGCCGCGCGCGGCGTGGATGCCGTGATACATGGCGGCGCTCTGGCCGGCATTTTTTTCAAACTCGATGACGCGCACGCCGGGGCCGCGCTGGATGCGTTCGAGAGTTTTGTCGGTCGAGCAATCGTCCACGAGCACGAGTTCGTATTCGCGACCGGCGAGCGCGGTGGCGAGTTCGGCCTGCAAGGGGGCGATGTTTTCTTCCTCGTTAAATAGCGGGATGACGACTGAGAGCATGGGTTTAAAAAGCGCGGGTGAGTTCAGAGTGCGGGCGCGTGTGTCGCAAGCGAGAACGTGGTTAATCCAGCAGCACACCGGGTCTGTAGCGATGGCAGATGAAAATGCGGATCGTGCGCAGGGGCTGGCCGTTTTCTTTCAACTCAAAATCGGTGGCGAGTTCCCATTGCTCGAAGGTGCGCTTGAGCACGCCCGGCGGTTTTTGTTCATCGCGCGTGGTGATGTAGAGCGCGGTGCGTCCGGCGAATTTATTGATGCCGTATTCGCGCGAGTCTTCTTGATCGTTGATGATGGGCGCGGTGCGTTCTTCGTATTCGTCGTAGCGACCCCAGAAGTGAAATTGGTTCGCCGCGACGGGCGATTCCTCGACGTAGCAGGCGGGATGGCCGGGCGACTCGATGCGTTTTTCCGGCAGGTAATAGCAGAGCGATCCGGCGAGGCCGTAGTTTTCCGCGATGAGGAAAACGGGTTGTCCCAACTGCTTCTCGTATTGCTGGCGGAAATCGGCGACGGTTTTTGCGGTGTTCGTCCATCCGCGAAGGCGAGTGGTGTGATCGTATTTGAATGGCCACGGGATGCCGACGGCGCGGACGATTCCGGGGTTCATGCCGATGATGCTCAACGCGCCGCCGAGGACGAGCGCGGTGGTGGCGAGGGCGCGCGGGGCGCGGTCGAGCCAATGCGCGACTGTGAGGATTGCGATGGTGACGGCGGCGGGGGCGGTCCAATTCACTTCGCTATCGTGATGGAGTGAAATCCACAAATAGGTGAGGACGATGGGGAGGGCGAAGGCGGTGAGGAAACGGGATTTCCAATGGATGTTTGCTTCATCCTTGCACTGCGCGATGCCGATGATGGCGGCGAAAATCGGAGTAGCGATGGCGAGTTTGTGCAGCAGCGGAAGCTCGAAGGCGTTGCCGAGGAAATAGAGTGCGAGCGTGGTGAAGAGAACGATTGCGACGACGACGGGATGAGTGCGCAGGCCGCGTGGCAGCGCGGGAATTGCGCGCTTGAATGCGACGCACCAGCGGATGAGCGAGTCTTTGCACGCTGCCCAAAACGCGATGAGCATGGCGGCGAAGATGAGCGGGGAATAAACGCCGAAGTGGCTGGCGAAAAATTTTCCGAACTCGGTGAAATTAAACTGCCACCACGGAGTCTCCAGCCCGCCACGCGATGAGAGATGGTGGAGCAGCGGCCAGCCGCGCGGTTCCTGCCAATGCCACGGCGGCCAGAGCGCTGGTGCGAAGGCGGCGACCATGCTCCAAAAGCCGGGGCGCAGAAGTTCGCGGCGATAGCGCGGAGTCATCGCGAGGAGGAGCAGCACGCCGAGGAGTTGGAAGGCGTTCGTCCATTTGCACAAAAAGCCTGCGCCGATGAGCACGCCGCTGAGCGGCCACCACAGCGAGAGGGCGGAACTTTTTTCCAACGCCCGCCAGAGCGTGCAGAGCGCGGCGATCCAAAAGAAAATCGAGAGCGGATCAATCGTCATCAAGAGGCCGCCGGCGTTGAAGAGCGGGGTGAGATTGAGGAGCACGACGGTCCATGTCGCGGTGCGTGCGTCGTAGAGCCTGCGTGCGAGCCAGAAGACGAGCAGGCTGGTGCCGAGTGCGAGCAGCGGCGCGAAAAAGCGGACGCCGAATTCGCCGTGGCCGAAGAGCGTCGTGCCTGCGCGCATCGCGAGGGCGACGCCGGGGCCTTTGCTGAAGTAGCACCAGTCGAGGCGCTGGCTCCATTCGTGGTAATATGCTTCGTCGGGCGACAGCTCCATCTGGCCGATCATGACGAGTCGGAGCACGGTGAGGACGATGAGGAATGCGGCGAGTCTCATGCGGAAAGTATGCTGGGATTTTGCGTGGCGATGCGCGGTGCGAGGCGCGCGCCCCATCGCCGCCACGACCATTCTGCGAATAGTAAAGCGAGGAGTCCGGCTGCGAGGCCGACGCAAATTCCGGCGAGGACATCGCTCGGCCAATGTGCGCCGGTGTAGATGCGCGAGTAGCTGACGATGAGCGCGGGGATGAATGCGAGCCAGCCGCGCCGCCGCCACAGGAGTGTTGCGATGAGCGCGGCAGCGGCGGTGTTTGCGGCGTGGTTGGACGGGAAGGAATTGCCCGGCTGATCGCGCCCGGTGCCGAGGGAGATTTTTTCTTTCAGCGGCTGAAAAAGTCCGCGCCATGCGGGGCTGGCGAGGTCGAGTGTGCGCACGCCGACTTCGCTCTGGTGCGGGCGCAGACGGCCTGCGGCGTGTTTGATGGTGTTGCCGAAAACAGCATCGCTCAGCCCGATTGCGAGCAGCGTGACCACGAGGAACGCGCGCCCTTTAAACCCGGCACGCACAGCGACTGCGACGGCGATGAGCACGAGCGGCACGGCCCAGAATGCCCCGCTGGACATGACGGCCATGAGCCGATCCAGTGCGGGGCTGGCCCACTCGTGGTTGATGAGAAAAAGGAGCTTTTGATCCATCCTAGGTTCGCCGAAGTTCGGAGCCTATGGGCCGACTGTTTTCTGTAAAGCTCCCGCTCGCCGCGATGCTGATGTTTCTTTTTTCCGCGCACGCGGATGAAGCGCCGGACGCGCACGAACTTCTCCGCGCGGTGCGCATGGCGCAGACGGGGCAGGAGTGGAATCTCACGGGGCAGCTCCGCGTGGGCAGCGCGAAGCATCCGTTCAAACTCGCGGTGGCGAAGGGGGCGATCCGATATGAATTCACCGACACGGGGGACACGCTCACGCTGCGGCTCGGCGAGAAGGGCTCGACGCTGGAGGAAACGAAGGGCGGCAAGTCGGCGCGCGTGACGGCGGCGAAATTCAACCAGCCGGTTTTTGATACCGATCTCAGCTATGAAGATCTCGCGCTGCGGTTTCTGTATTGGCCGGAGGCGAAGGTGATCGGCGACGACATGATTGTCGCGCACTCGTGTTGGAAAGTGGAGGTGCGGCCGGCTGCGAAGGATGATTCGCAATACACGCGCGCGGTGCTGTGGATCGGCAAGGACGATGGCGCGCTGATGAAGGCGGAGAGCTACGATGCGCGCGACAAGTGGGCGCGGCGTTTTACGGTTCGCAGTGTGATGAAGCGGGATGGTCTTTGGCTGCTGAAGCAAATGCGCATCGAGAGCGCGGCGGGCCGTAGCACGGACCCGAAGCCGACCTATCTCGAAATCGAGGACGTGGCGAAGTAGCGCGTCCGCTTTTGCCCGGAAAAAAGTCCGGAGTAATCGCTATCTGCGATGGGAAATGATGCGCTCGACGTATTTGGCGAGCATATCGAATTCGAGGTTCACGCGGTCGCCGGTGCGATGGGTGGCGAGGTTTGTTTCGGCGAGGGTGTGGGGGATAATCCAGCAGACGAAGCTGGAGTCGCGGACTTCGGCGACGGTGAGGCTGATGCCGTCCACGGCGATGCTGCCTTTGGAAACGACGAGCTGCGCGAATGCGGACGGCAGCGCGATTTCGAGGCGGTGATCCTGTCCGTGCAGCGAGAGGTCGAGGATGGCGGCGGTGGTGTCCACATGGCCTTGGACGAAATGGCCGCCCATTTTTGCGCCGGCACCGAGCGCGGGTTCGAGGTTCACTTTTGCGCCGGGAGAGTGGTCGCCGAGATTGGTGATGCGAAGAGTTTCGGCGAGGAGATCAAATACGAGTCGGTCGTCGTCGCGCGTGATGACGGTGAGGCAGCAGCCGTTCACAGCGATGCTGTCGCCAAGCTGCGTCTGCGCTGCGGTGGCGGGCGCGCGCAGGGTGAGGCGCGCGCTCTCGCCGTTGCGTGCGAGGCTGAGTATTTCTCCTGTTTCCACGACGAGGCCGGTGAACATGGGGCGGAGGCTAGCGTCGTGAACGATGAAGGCACGCGGGATTTTTTCAATTTGCAGAAATGGCCGGATACTAAGGCTGGAGCGGTGCTGTCCGTTTGAACAATTGATGCTCTGCCGTGTCACAATGCTGCGAATCTGTTCACACCCCAACTTGACGCCTGCGCGACTGGGGATAGTTTGCCGCCCGATTTTTCTCTCAACACTTTTTATATGAAGTTCCCAACCATCGAGCCTCTGGAGTCCCGTATCGCTCCCGCGGTGATCTCCATTTTTGCACCTACAGACAGTCCCAAAAACGAGGGGAGCGTTATCGGTGCGACCACGGATTTTGTTTTCAAGGTGAAGCTGGACGCTGCGGAGCTTGCGGATGTGACGGTGACGGCGATGACGCTGAATGGCACCGCGACGCAATCCGACGGGGATTTTGTATTTAAAAGTGAGCTGGTGACGATTCCGGCGGGGCAGACGGAGGCGACGTTCACGGTGAAGGTGAATCAAGATTCGACGAACGAGGCGAATGAGACGTTTGCTGTTTCGCTGAGCAATCCATCGGGCGGATCAAGTCTGGGGACTTCGACGGCGGAGGCGACGATTGCGAATGACGATGCGTTTCTGAGCATCAATGATGTGACGATCGTCGAGGGTGATAACGGCACGTCCACGGCGGTTTTCACAGTGAGCCTCACGCCAGCGGCGGCATCTTCTGTGACGGTGAAAGTTTCGACTGCGGATGACACTGCGACTTCCACGGGCGCTGCCGCGGATTTTGTGGCGAAGACGGAGACGCTGACTTTTGATATCGGAGATACGATCAAGACGTTTGCAGTGACGATCAATGGGGATCGTTCGTTTGAGTCGCCGGAGGAGATTTTCAAAGTCCTGCTCAGCGATGCTGTGGGGGCTGTGATTGTGGATGGGGAAGGAACTGGAAAAATCCAGGACGCGAATGATCCCGCGCCAACGATCAGCATCGGCGATGCGCAGATCAGCGAGGGAGACAGTGGGACGAAGAATCTAAATTTCACCGTCACTCTTTCTGCTCCGTCTGGTGGCGATGTGATTTTTGACGTGGCGACGGCTGCGGCTACGGGAGCAGACGCGGCGGTGTCGGGCGTGGATTTTACGGCGACTAATCTGACACATCAGATCATTCCAGCCGGGCAGAAAACGGTGACGATTTCGGTGCCGATTATCGGCGATGCGACGGATGAATTGGATGAGCGATTCCTCGTGAATCTGACGAATGCGAGCACGATGCTGACGGGACAGGCAAACGTGACGATACTTTCGATCACGGATGGGCAGGGCGTGGGGACGATTTTAAATGACGACCTGACGGTGTCCATCGGGGCCACTTCGACTTTCGTGGAGGGGAACAGCGGGACGAGTCAGTTTCACATTCCGGTGACGCTGTCGCAGGTATCGTCGCATGATGTGTTGGTGACATTCACGGTCGCTGCGGGGACGGCTACGGCGGGGGTGGATTTCACCGCGCCCGCAAATCTGACGGTGATGATTCCAGCGGGGCAGACATCGGCGGATATTTTATTGGGTGTGGTCGGCGATGCGCTTTATGAAAGTGGCGAGACGGTGAATATGACGCTCACTGGAGCACAGAACGCTAAACTCGGAAATGCCACGGCGGTGGCGACGATCACCAATGATGATTTAGCGCCGTTGCTCACCATCAGTAACCCGACGGTGATCGAAGGGCAGTCCGCGAATTTTACTGTGACCTTGAGCACGGTATCCGCAAAAAACGTGGTGGTGCATTGGGTGACTGAGGCGGTGCTCGACGGGGCGACTCCGGGAGATGGCGGGGCGGGTGACTATCAGCAGTTCCTGACGGAGCAAACGCTGACGATCCTAGCGGGACAGACGACCGGGCAAATTTCGGTTCCGACCGTGAACGACTCGATTGACGAATTGGATGAGACTTTCAAAGTGAATGTGCTCGCAACCACGATTGATGCGAATGTGGGCACGGGCATCAGTGGAACGGCGACGATCAGTGCGAACGATCTGAGCACACTGAGTATCGGCGATGTGAGCGAGGTGGAGGGAGACAGCGGGACGAAGACGTTCACTTTCACCGTGACGCGCAGCGGCTTGATGACGCTGACGAGCACGGTGAATTATACCACGGGGGATGGGTCGGCTCTTGTAACGGCGGGCGACTACGATCTGAAGATGGGCACGCTGACTTTTGATCCGGGGCAGGTCTCGAAGACGATAGATGTGACGGTTCACAGTGATGTCACCAACGAAGCGGACGAGACGTTTTTTGTGAATTTGAGCAGCGCTGTTGGAGCGACCATCAATGATGGCACTGCCATCGGAAAAATCTTGAACGACGAGGTGAGTTACAAACTCGTGCGCGTGGATAATGGCTCACTGACGGTGGATGAGGAGGCTGCGGGCGGCGGACAGCAGTTTGTGGAATTTAAGGTCGTGCGCGAGGGTAAGCTCGATGTGCCTGGAGTCGTGTCATTCTCCACCGCTGACGATGTGGGAGGAGTGCGTATGGCCACCAGCGGCACGGATTTCACAGCGGTGAATGGCAGCGTTACTTTCCCCGTGCTGAACGATGGATCGATCTCGCAGGAGGGTGCGACGATTATCCGCGTGCCCATCACGAAGGACAATCTTGCGGAGGGAAATGAGACTTTCAAAGTGAAGCTCACAAACGGTGTGAACGGGATTATTTCCGCGACTGGCGGCGAGGCCATCGTGACGATCGCTGACAATGATGCTGCGAGTCTGCCGCGTGTGACCATCGGCGATGTCCGGATGGAAGAAGGGAATTCCGGCACGATGAATATGGTTTTCAAAGTGAAGCTCGTGGGTGCCGATGGAACGACACCAGCCACGGCGGGCGGGGACATCACGGTGGCGTATGAGACTGCGAACGTCTCCGCTATGGCGGGCAGTGACTATTCGGCGCTTGTAGGCGGGATGGTCACATTTAGTGCCGGGCAGACGGAGAAAGAAATCACCGTGTCTGTGACGGGTGACACCGCTGATGAGGATGATGAGACGTTTCAGTTTAATATCACCAGCGCCACGTTTGCCATTCCCAGCGGAACCACGCTGCCGGTGACCATCCTCGATAATCAGGCGACCGGCACGATCGCGAACGACGATTTGCTGCTGAGCGTGGACGCGGCGACGAGCGCAGCGGAGGACATCGTGGATCATGCGCACGTTTTCACGGTGAGCATTCCGCAAATTTCCGCGCACGATGTGAGCGTCCATTACAAAACGACTGACGGCACGGCTGTTTCCACGGGAAGTTTTGCGGATTACGTGGCTGGCGAGGGTGATGTGACCATCGTTGCGGGGCAGACTTCGGCGACATTCAGCGTGCAGTTGAAGGGAGATCGCTATGCGGAGCAAAACGACTCGTTCAAGGTGCAATATAGCAATGTCACTGGCGCAAAACTCAGCGCCACGGAATCTGTTTTTACGCTTACGAATGACGACGCTGCGCCGAGTCTCACCATTGGCGATGCGACGATTATTGAGGGGGACAGCGGGCGTGCGAATTTGATTTTCAACGTCACGCTGGCTGGCGGCACTCAGGAGGAAGTGAAGGTGGATTTTTCAACGCTAGACGGCACAGCGAAATCGAGCGGGCAGCAGATTGACTACGAGAACACGAAGGGGACGCTGACTTTTGCGCCGTCGCCGGATGGCCGCACGATGCAGGTGACTGTGCCGGTGCTGGGCGATATTTGGAAGGAAGCGAACGAAACTTTCAGCGTGAAACTCGCCAACGCGCGACTCGGCACGAACACCTCCGGCGTGACTTTGGCGGGCGACACGGGGACGGGCACCATTCAGGATAATGGCGATTCGCAGCTTGGCATTTTCGTGAACATTGCCCGTGTCGTGGAGGGCAATTTCGGAAATTCGACGCTCAGTTTCAGCATCGAGACGACGGCTCCGGTGAGCGGGAGTGCGCTGACATTCAAAGCGAGCACACGCAACGGCACTGCGAGGGCCGGCTCGGATTTCACTGCGCTCAATGCTCAGTCGTTCGGCATCGCCGTTGGTCAGTCCAGCGTGTCGGTTCCCGTGAATGTGATATCGGACTTACAGTTCGAGCAGTCGGAATTCATGTTTCTCGACCTCAAGGATCTCCCGGCTGGAGTAAAGGCGGTCGTCGGTGGAAGTGGCACGATTTCAACGCGCGGGATTATTTTAAATGACGACATCCACATCGTGAGCGGGCGTGAATTTGAATACGTGGATGTGGATGGCGACCTGGTGAATGTGAAGGTTTCCAAGGGCAGTCTGTCTGTTCCGATTACTGGCAACGGCGGCACGGGCAATGATGTTTTCTTTACGCCATCGGGCAGTGTTGGCGGGCGTTTCTTCCAGCGTTTGAATTTGAGCGACAACGGCTTTGAGTTCAACGGCGCAAACATCACCGTCACCGCCCATCCGCAGGTGCTCGTGACGGGTGAGTCGCTCGGCGATGGAAAGGCGAACGTCGGCGCGATTGACGCAGCATTGCCGCAGCCGGGTCTGTTTCAATTCATCACCGGGCAGTCGCTGGGGAAAGTGAAGATTTCCGGTGACCTCGGACGCATCATCGCAGGCAGCACCCAGACTCCGGCAGGAGTGCGCGTGCTGGATGTTGGATCGCTGGGCGCTGGGACGAATATTCCGAACTCGCCGGTGAGTGGACTGAATCCGAATTCGAGCATCGTGCTTGGGCCGATTGGAAAAATGACAGTGCAGGGAGATGTGGTCGGTTCGCTGAGTGTCATCGGTGATTCGATTGATCAGCCGATTCCGTCCGGCTCCGTGGGCCGCATCGGCACGC
This sequence comes from Spartobacteria bacterium, assembly GCA_043766295.1. Lineage (GTDB taxonomy): Bacteria > Verrucomicrobiota > Verrucomicrobiia > Chthoniobacterales > Chthoniobacteraceae > SXWH01. The sequence continues at coordinate 9,938 of JAYUIF010000244.1, forward strand.
TCGTGGTGAAAGGAGTGCTCCGTGGAGGCTCCGCAGAAAGCTCCGGGCAGATCGCATTCACGGGCGGCATCGGCAGCGCGACACTGGGCGGCATCGTCGGGGGTTCCGGCGGGATCAGCGGTGCGCTGCTGCCGGTGGATGGACGCTTCAGCACTTCGATTGGCAAACTCACTGTGCTGGGCGACATCGTGGGAGGGAGCGGCGCGAACAGCGGTTTTGTGAACGCGTCCAAGATCAACTCTCTCGCATTTGGTAAACTCAAGAAGCATTCAACGGATGTTGCGATCGAGGGCAATCTCATCGGCGGCAGCGGCAGCCAGTCAGGAAGCGTATTTTCCAACAACAGCATCGGGCACGTGCTGGTGAATGGAGATATTCAAGGCGGCTCCGGATCGAGTTCCGCTCGAATTTCCGCCGTCCACAATCTCGGAAGCACTCGTGTGACGGGCGACGTGATCGGTGGCAATAAAAACACGAACGTATCCGCGCAGAACGCGAGCAATTCGGGCGTGATTGCGGGCGGATTATTGAAGGGCACGTTAGTCATCGAGGGAGACGTCAAGGGCGGAGATGGGGAGAGTAGCGGTGCCGTGGAGATCAGCGGAGAGGCTGGTGTTCTTGCGAAAGTTTCATCCGTGACCGTTGGCAAATCGGGCGCGACCGGAAAGGGCAATATCATCGGCGGAAGCGGAGTGGACTCCGGCCATATTACCATCGCCGGCACGGTGAAAAAATTTCTCGCTTACGGCGACATTCGTGGCGGCAAGGGCAATGGAAGTGGCGGACTTTTCGTGCTCAGTGACGCTGGCACTGCGGCGTTGAAACAGGCGGTCATCAAAGGAAATCTCATCGGCGGTAGCACGGACGCTCCCGGCACGACGGGAGGCGTCGCCAGCTTGCTGCGCTCCGGTTTAATTGAAGCGGGTGACATCGGAAAATTGACGATCGAGGGACGCATCCAGGGTGGCATGAATGCGGGCACCAGTCTTGCCGGCAGCGGTGGTATTTTCAGTGACGGTGCGATTGGCGCTTTGAATGTGCATGGAGATGGCGGAACCGTCGCCGTGACGGGCGATAAGTCTGCGCCGGTTGTGATTTCCGCAGCCAAAGGAATACGCAATGCGACATTCGATGGAGATGTGAGCTTTGCCGAAATCCTCGCCGGCTACAGCAGACCGACGGTGGTCGGAACGCCGCGAGGCTCGCTGGTGGATGCGGGTGCGAATATCGGCACGATCATCGTGAACGGCACACTGAGCGCATCAAGCATCGTCGCGGGAGTGGATGCAGGCGGCGATGGGAAATTCGGCACGATTGACGATCAGCAGACGGTTGTCGGGGCGACTCAGCCTGCAAATCAGAATCTCATTTCGCGCATCGCGAGTGTGATTCTCGGCAGTGTCGCCGCGAACCCGAATGCGGCATCCGGCGCTGCTTTCGGCATCGTGGCCGAGCAAGTGGACAGCTTGAAAGTGAACGGCGTCAAAACGGCTGTCCAAGCCGGTCCGCACAACGACGAAATCCAAATCGGCGGTGCGGCGACGAAAATCAAATTGTTGGAAGTTTAGTAAAACGGGCTTGAGCACAAACGTTCCCGATATAAAAGACCGCCATCCACGCGGGTATAGCTTAGTGGTAAAGCTCCAGTTTTCCAAACTGGCTAGGAGGGTTCGATTCCCTCTACCCGCTCTCCCTTTTCGAAAAAATCGAACGCGATTGCATGGCCGTGGTCTGAATGAAACCCCGATGAAATCTGTTCGCCCTCGATGCTTTTTTTACGATGAGTTGTTTGCCGTCGTTATTGTCGGCGAGAGGCTCTTGCCACTGTGGAGTGCATCCGCTAAGTCCATGCGCCCCGCCAAATCAGCAGCTCACAAAAAACACTCATGATGTATCACCGGCCTTGGATATTGCTCCTGCTCGCCGGATGCTCATGGGCACATGTCTCGCTCGCGCAGACGGGCGGCGGCGAGACAGGGAGCGGGACGACGGGCGCCGGCACGAGCGACTCAACGCCCAGTGGAACTTCGACGATCACACCGACCACGCCGCCTGCTGCGACAAACCCGAGCGACGCCACGGGCACTGGAGGCACTACAGCGCCAAAGAAAGATCCCTTTGGTTTTAGCGAGCCGACTCCCAGTGGAGGAACCGGCGGCACCACGCCATTCGGAACAGGCGGCGGCGCGACCACTACTTTTGGCGTCGGGCCGCGCGAAGGCACGAGTGCGATTACCCCGGCAGGCCCAGCGGAAACGACCGAGCCGATGCGCCCCAAGGAACAGCCCATCACGTATTCTGCGCCGGGTTTTTACGGCTCGGGAGGGCAGACTTTCAACAGCGGGCAGGGTCGTTTTTTGCGCCCTCGCTACCGCTACGGCGGGTCGTATGGGATGGGCTTTGATGATAACACGCTGCAAACGCCGGATGGCAGCGGTTTTTCGCAGACAATCCCCGCGCAACCCGAGATTTCGATTACCAGGCCGGTGCGGGAGCAAACCGGCGTGCAATACATCGGAGGCGCTTACAGGCCGGTATTTAAAACGGTGCAGCGGAAAGTGGTGTTGCGGCCGTTTCAGCCCGAGCAAGTGATCACAGTCCCGGCGCAGGAGCGAAATGAGAGCGTTGTGAGTTCGGTGAACGCGCACCTCGACGTCCAGTGGGCAAAGCAGCGGTCGCTTTTCACTTTCGATCTCAATGTGGGCGGGGACTATTACTGGAACCGCACCGGCAAGCCGCTCGACTACAACGGCTCCATGTCGCTTGTTTATCTCCGCAAGATCACCTCGCGGATGCAGTTCACAACGAGCGCGAATCTTTCCTACCAATCTCAGCCGGATTATTCGCAGTCAAACCTCGATACCTCAGTTGGCAACGGAGGCGGCAGTTATTTTAGCGGGACTGCAAAAATGGATCTCAGCTACCGCTGGGGTTCGCGCTTCAGCACGGTTTCGAGCATCACCGCAGATGCGACCAGCTACGAATTGGAAGCCAGCAAGACGAATGATAAGTGGGGGGCGACTCTCGGTCAGGAGTTTCGATACATCTGGTCGCCGCATTACACTTGGGTGGGGGAATTGCGATACGGCCTTAGCAATTATATCAATGTTCAGGATCGGAATTATAACGACGTTTTCGTCCTATTGGGCACTGACTGGACATGGAGCCGTCGTCTGAGGGGAACGATCCGTCTTGGTGAGCAGTTGCGCAAATTCGATATCGGTGGCAGTTCTGTCGGCCCCTATGCTGAAATCAGCACGATCTATCAAGCGGGTGTTCGTTCGCAGTTTGTAGCAAGCAGCCGATACGGTTTGGAGCCAACCTTGCGCACCGGCGAAAAAAATACCGGCTATCGCACCAGTCTGACCTATTCGCGGGTGTTGTCGGCGCGATTATCGGGGAATCTTGGGGTCAATTATGTCCATAACGACATCACCAGAGAACTGGGAGTTGGGGATGCCACATCCATTTACGATTCCAGCCTCTCTTTTAACTACACATTCAGCCGACGCTTCTCAGTGAATGCCCGCTACAGCTACACGCTCCGAACCAGCACCATCGGCACCAGCGACTACGATCGCAGCCGTCTTTTTTTTACAGGGCAGTATGAGTTTTGAACAAACCTGCGCAGGGCTGGTCAAAAAGCCCGTCTCCGTCATTGCGTTCTTCACGGTAACGCGCTTTCTTTCCCGCCCTTTTCACTTTTAGAGAACACATCATCACACAAATCCCATGAACGATAACACCGAGGTCAAACTACACTTCCTCGACTACTGGCGGGTCATCAAACTTCGGATGGGCCTCATTTTGCTCACCTTCTTTCTCGTGATGGTTACGGCGGGCGTCTATGTCTTCTTCCTGCCTCGCGAATACTATTCGCGCGTCACCATCGAGATTAAGCCGGACAACAACAAGGGGCTCGATCCGATCAGTATGGGAGGCATGAACAGAGCGGATCCGACTTTTATCAGCACCCAGTTCAATATTCTGAAGAAAACCGAAATCCTCTACCCAGTCATTCAAAAGCTCGACCTTGCCAGCAAGCTTTCGCCAGCCGGAATCCATATGTCGGATTCCTGGGTCGCCCGGGTGCTCGAACGGAGCATGAACGTCCAGGAGCAGCGCAACACCACGCTGATCGAAGTCGGCGTTTTCAATACAGATCCAAAACTCGCCGCCGACATCGCGAACACCATCGCCATCATCTATCGCGACAAGCGCATTGATGACCTAAAGAAGAACGTCGATCAGACTTTGGCCGAGATGCGTGACGAGTTGGATAAGAAGAGAACCGATGTGAAAAATCTCTTTGCGGAGTCTGCTAAAATCCGAACGGAGCAAGGCATCATTGATCAGGATCCAGAGAACAGTAATGCCCTTGTCTCCCTCAGTGAAAAGCCACTCTACATGAATGAGCAGGCGGTTGTCGAAAAACGCAACTTGGTGGATCAAATGCGTAACGCACTGAATCGTATCGAGGAACTCAAACCCGAGGAACTTCTGGAGGCATTGCGCACCCTCAAGATTGACGATCTTACCATGGTGAAAACGCTTCCCCTTCTTCAGGACGCGCAATCTGAGGAGGCCAAGCTTTTGAACTCCGGCTTGGGTGAAAATCACATGCGCGTCAGATCCCTTCGCGCCCAACGCGATGTGTATCGTGCAACCCTTTCCCAGCAGCTCGACAGCATCAAACGCTCGCAACGAACATTGTTCACCATCGAGGAAATCAATCTCAAAACTCTCGAGGCCAAGCTGGCCGAGCTTCGCGAGAAACAGATTACAGAAAAGACGCTGTTGACCGGTTACGTGGAAAAGAAAGCCAATTACCTCAGCGCCAAATCACTCTTGATGGCCATCGAGCAGCGATATGCTGCCGCCAAGTTTGACCAGGTTCTCTCAACCATTCCCGTCAAAATATGGGAGCGTGCCGAGCCCGGACTTTACCCCGAGAAGCCCAAAGTTCCCGTCTATATGCTTTTGGCAGCTCTCATTGGTGCCGTCGTAGGCGTAGGTCTCGCCTTCTTCATCGAGTATCTCGATACTTCCGTGAAGACGATTGAGGACATCGAGAAATATCTCTCCCTCACAGTGCTCGCAGTCGTTCCGAAGGACATCGCCATCCTCATCAAACAGAAACGCGATTCAGCGGACGCCGAGGTGTATCGCATTCTCAAGGCCAACATCGAATTCAACCAAACCGATCGCGAGGCGAACAGCTACACGCTCGTCTCCGGCGGCCCCGGTGAGGGCAAGAGCACCACGCTCAACAATCTTGCCTACAGTTATGCCAAAGCAGGGGCTCGTGTCCTCGTTGTTGACGCCGACTTGCGCCGCCCCTCGCAGCATCGCTTTTTCGATATGGATAACAGCGTCGGCCTCTCGGATTACATCCAGAACAAAGTCGAACTCAAATCCATCATCAAGCCCACCAAGCTCGAAAACCTCAGCTTCATTCCCAGTGGAAAACTTCCTCAGGATGATGCGGGCATCCTCAACAGCCCGCGCATGGGGGCGCTCATTTCCCAGCTCAAAAAACAATACGACATCGTCTTCCTCGACTCGCCGCCTATTCTTGGCGTGTCGGACGCCAGCCTTCTGGTTTCCGAGGTGGACAACACCATCATGGTCGTCCAGCACAGGCGCTTCCCGCGCGGGATGCTCTTGCGGGTGAAACAGTCGGTCGCTCATGTTGGCGGCAATCTCATCGGCGTCGTTCTCAACAACGTGGACACCAAACACGACGACTCGTATTCCTATTATTCGAACTACAACGATTACTATTCTCCGCAACGCGAACAGAGCGCCAAGGAGTCCAAAAAATCCCGCGCCACTGCCGGTGCACTTTCTGAAGAAGGAGAAAAATACTAAGCCATGCGATATTTCATCTACTGCCTCGCCGTCTTCCTCGGCTCACTTACTTCACTCCATGCGGATTCCGCCCTTCACGATGGCGACACCTTTGAAATGGTCGTCGGTGGTGCGCCGCGTGAATTCACCGAGGAATTTCACCTCCAATACAGCATCGCAGACGGTGTTGTTACGGTGCAATACGTCGGTCGCATCAAAGCTGCGGGACTCACGCCTACACAGCTTGCCGCCGCCATCGAAAAGCGTCTGCGTGACGAGAAAATCTTCACCAACCCGACGGTGATGGTGAACCTCACCCCGAACCAGCGTGTCATCATCCTCGGCGGAGCAGTCCGCAACCCTGGCCGGCAGCCGTGGTCCACGGATATGACCCTCAGCATCGCCCTCGCCTCGGCTTCCGGCCCTGGTGAATACGCCGATGACAAAGTAAAAATCGTCCGTGGCGGCAAAGCTGAGTTTTTCAGCCGCAAAGCGATCAAGAAAGATCCGGCGAACGATCCGAAAATACTCCCCGGCGACTACATCGAAGTCCAAGGCGAACTCTAGGAATCCGCGCAGTTACTCCGCGATGAGATTGCGGTGCCGCCACAAATAGCCGAGGCCCGAGTAAAGCGTCAGCGCCAGCGCCACGCCTGCAAGCGTCCATCCGCCGTAGCGCCACACCGGCCACCACCATTCTTTTGCGTGGAGTTCGATCCCTGCGCGCTGAAATTCCATCAGCGCGAGCAGCAGCAGAAAATAGCTCACCGTCACCATCTGCCATGCCGTCTTGTGCTTCCCGATTTTTTCCGCAGGCAGCACGATCCCCTTGCTCGCCGCCACGAGGCGCAATCCGGTGATGAGAAATTCCCGGCTGATGATGCAAATCACCACCCACGCCGGGATCGCCTTCAGCGGCACCAGCGTGATGAATCCCGCCGCCATCATCACCTTGTCCGCCAGCGGATCCATCAGCTTGCCGAAATTCGTCTCCAGCCCGCGCCGCCGGGCGATTTCTCCATCGAGAAAATCCGTCGCCGCCGCCACGAGGAACAAGAGCAGCGCCGCCGTGTAGGCGAAATTCCAACCCTCTGCCCGCCCCGGCGCATGCAGCACATCATACTCTTCGCCGCCAGCCATGCAGCCCACGAAAATTCCCGTCATCACAAAGCGCGAAACTGTCAGCTTGTTCGGTAAATTCATCGTCGGCACGCGACATCAATCACGAATCACAGCAAACGAGAACCACGGATTTCAAGATCGTCGCAAACAACGCGCCGCATCCCGCACCCCACGCTTGCCAAGCAAACTTTGCTGCCACAGTCTGCGCCCCCTTTCCAAGACCCGCACGGCACGGAGCAGCCGCAATTCTCAACACACCAACACCAACCACCACTATGAACACCTGTGACATCGGCCTGATTGGCCTCGCCGTAATGGGCGAAAACCTCGTCCTAAACATGGAATCCCGCGGCTTTCACGTCGCCGTATTCAACCGAACCACGAGCGTCGTCGAGGCTTTCGAGGCCGGGCGTGGAAAAGGAAAAAATTTCGTCTTTGCGAAGACGCTCAAGGAGTTCGTCGGCGCACTCAAGCGTCCCCGCCGCGCGCAGATCATGGTGAAAGCAGGCGCGCCAGTGGATGCGGTGATCGACCAACTCGTCCCGCTCTTGGAGCCCGGCGATGTCATCATTGACGGAGGCAATTCGCTCTGGACCGACACACAGCGCCGCGAAAAAGCATTGAAAGAAAAAGGCATCCATTTCTTTGGCGTCGGAGTTTCCGGCGGCGAAGAAGGCGCACTCAAAGGCCCGAGCATCATGCCCGGCGGATCGAAGGAAGGATGGGCATCGCTCGCGCCCATCTACACGAAGATCGCAGCCATCGCCGATGGCGAGCCGTGCTGCCGCCACATGGGGCCGGATGGCGCGGGCCACTACGTGAAGATGGCGCACAACGGGATCGAATACGGCGACATGCAGCTCATCTGCGAGGCGTATGCGATTTTGAAAGCCGCGCTGAATCCGAGCGCCGACGAGTTCGCGCAGATTTTCACCGAGTGGAACAAAGGCGAACTCGATAGCTTCCTCATCGAAATCACGTCGCGCATTTTCACCAAGAAAGACCCCGAGACCGGCAAGGCCGTCGTGGACATCGTCCTCGATAAAGCCGGGCAAAAGGGCACCGGCAAATGGACCGTCGGCCACGCCGTCGAAATGGGCGTGCCGCTCAGCGTCATCGGCAGCGCAGTCGAAGCCCGCATCCTTTCCTCGATCAAAGACCAGCGCGTCGCCGCCAGCGCCGTCCTCAAAGGCCCCGCGCCAAAACCCTTCACCGGCGACCGCGCCAAACTCATCGAGGCCGTGCGCGACGCGCTCTACGCCTCGAAGATCATCAGCTACGCGCAAGGCATGGTGCAGCTCGGCGCAGCGAGCGCGCTCTATAATTGGAACCTCAACTTCGAGGACATCGCGAGCATCTGGCGCGGCGGTTGCATCATCCGCGCGCGCTTCCTGAACCGCATCACTGCGGCCTACAAAACGAATCCGACGCTCAAGAACCTCGTCCTCGATCCGTTCTTCGCCGACGTGCTGAACCGCACGCAATCGAACTGGCGCATCGCCGTCACCAACGCCATCGAGAACGGAATCGCCGTCCCCGGATTCAGCAGCGCGCTCGCGTATTTCGACAGCTACCGCAGCGCAAATTCGCCCGCCAACCTGCTCCAGGCTCAGCGCGACTTCTTCGGCGCGCACACCTTCGAGCGCGTGGATAAACCAGCGGGCGAACACTTCCATTACGACTGGCTGAACTAACCGCACGTCATTCAAAAAAGGCGGCTCTCGAAAAGGGAGCCGCTGATTGAACCGCAGTTGGTTTGAACTACAGAGAACACGGTGAATGGTGGGCGTCCATTCTGGCGAAGTAGCGCCTTTCGCCTCGCCAACGCCGCCGCCTCCCGCCAATTTCCGCGCCGATGATCCCCGCACACGAAGAGCTTACCGCACGCTTCACCGCTTTCGCCGACTTCGCCGCCAAATTAAAAGGCGACGAGAAAGGCGAGGCGCAGTCCTTTCTCGATCAGCTCTTCCGCGCGCTCGGGCACAAGAGCGCCATTGAGGCCGGCGCGACCTTTGAGTTTCGCGTCGCAAAAAAGCCCGGCAGTTCCCAACTCGAACTCCTCACCGGCCCCGACGCCGCCCCCGCGAAGGGCGGTAAAAAATTCGCCGACCTCCTTTGGCCCTCCCGCGTCCTCATCGAGATGAAGTCGCGCGGCGCGAAACTCGAAAAGCACTACGACCAGCTCTTCGACTACTGGAGCCACATCGTCCCGCACCGCCCGCCCTATGCTATCCTCTGCAATTTCGACGAGTTCTGGATCTACGACTTCAACCAGCAGCTCTTCGACCCGGTGGACAAAATCCCCCTCGCAAAGCTCCACGAAAACCGTGCCGCGCTCGGCTTCCTCCTCCCCATCGCGCAAAAGCCGCAGTTCGACAACGACCGCGTCGCCGTCACCCGCAAAGCCGCCGATGTCTTCGCGGATGTGTTCAAAAAGCTCATCGCCCGCAGAGTCCCGCGCGAGCAGGCGCAGCGATTCATCCTCCAGCTCCTCGTCGCACTCGTCGCGCAAGACCTCGGCCTGCTTCCCGAGCGCATCGTCACCGACCTCCTCCGCGACAGCGCCGAGCGGCCCGCCGACAGCTACGACCTCCTTGGCGGACTATTCGCGCAGATGGCTTCGCCGAAAAAGGCGAGCGGCGGGCGCTACGAACACGTCCAGTATTTCAACGGCGGCCTATTCGAGCACGGCGAGGCCATCGCGCTCAAAAGCGCCGAAGCCCACGCCCTGCACGACGCCGCGAAGCACTCCGAGTGGGACAAAGTGAAACCCGAAATCTTTGGCACCATCTTCCAGCAAAGCATGGAAGACGGCAAAGACGGCAAGAGCCGCAACGAGCGCCATGCCTTCGGCGCGCACTTCACCAGCGAGTTCGACATCGAGAAAGTCGTCACCCCCACCATCACCCGCCCGTGGCGCGAACGCATCCTCGCCGCTGGCAAATCCCTCCCCAAACTCCGCGCCGTCCTCGCAGCACTTCGCGCCTTCCGCGTCCTCGACCCCGCGTGCGGCAGCGGGAACTTCCTCTTCGTCGCCTACCGCGAAGTGAAACGCCTCGAACGCCAGCTCCTCGTCGCCCTCCGCGACGCCGGGGAAAAGGCCGATAAACTCGTCTCCGCCATCTCGCTGGAAAACTTCTTCGGCCTCGATGTCGTCCCCTTCGCCGTCGAGCTGGCGAAAGTCACCCTCATGCTCGCGAAGGAACTCGAACTGCGCGAAGCCGCCAAGACCGAGGAAAGCGACCACCTCCACCTCCCGGAAAAGCCGCTCCCCCTCGACAACCTCGACAAACAAATCCTCTGCGCCGACGCCCTCTTCACCAAGTGGCCCAAGGCCGACGCCATCATCGGCAACCCGCCGTATCTCGGCTCCCGCTACATCGCCAAGGAGCACGGCCACGACTACACGCAGCGCCTCTACGCGCGGTTTCCCGGCGTGCCGAAAATGGCGGACTTCTGCACCCATTGGTTCCGCCTCGCGCACGATGCGCTGCCCGTCGGCGGGCGCGCGGGCCTCGTCGGCACGAACACCATCCGGCAAAACGAATCGCGGGAGGCTTCGCTGGATCACATCGTGAAAAGCGGCGGCATCATCACCGAAGCCGTCTCCACGCAGGTATGGAGCGGCGAGGCGGCGGTGCATGTGAGCATCGTCAATTGGATCAAAGAGAACGTGGCAAACGCAGGAGACTGCCGCGGGGTAGCGCCCGCGCCCCCGCGGGCTGTTCCCCGCGCCCTCGCGGGGAATGAACCGCGTGCAGACGGAGACGACGAAGACTCACTGAAACCGGACGCCCTCCCCGGTGGCCACCCTGTTTCGGCGGGGGCGCCGAAACCAGCCCGCGGGGGCGCGGGCGCTACCCAGCTACAGTCTTTTCGGCTTCATACGCAGCTCGGCGACCGCGTGGATTCCCCTTGGAAGATCGAAGATCTCCCACTCATCCCGCCCACGCTCAAGAGCGATACCGATGTCACCGGCGCACGAGTCCTCGCCGCGAACGAGCGCGCGAAGAAATGCTTCACCGGCCAGAATCCCGTGAACGCCGGATTCTTCCTCACGCATGAGGAAGCCGCGCAGTTGATCAAAAGGAACGCGAAGAACCGCGACGTGATCTTTCCCTACATGATCGGACGCGACCTCGTGGAGGACGGCGGCCCCACACGCTGCGTCATTGATTTCGCCAAGCGCGACCTCTTCGCGGCGATGGCCTACGCGGAGCCGTTTGCGTGGGTGAAAGAGCGCGTCCTCCCCGTCGTCCTCGCCCGCGCCGAGGCGGAGAAAAAGGCGCAGAAGAAGGAAGTCACGCGCTACACGCGCATCGCCGAGCGGTGGTGGCAATTCTACGACTACCGGCCCGGCGCAGTGGCGGCAGTGGAGAGCCGGGCACGCTGGGTCGCCCTATCCCGAACATCAAAGCGCCCTATCTTCGAGTTCGTCTGCCGCGACGTTCACGCCGACAGCAAACTCGTGATCTTCTCTTTTCCCGACGACTACTCGTTCGGCATCCTCTCCTCAAACCTGCACTGGCGATGGACGCTCGCGCGCGGCGGCACCTTAGAGTCGCGCCCGTGCTATACGGCGGACACCGTCTTCGACACCTTCCCCTGGCCGCAGAAGCCGGGGAAGAAAGCGATGCGCGCGGTGGCGGATGCGGCGGTCGCGCTCCGCAAGCTCCGGCGCACGGTGATGACCGAGCGCGGCTGGTCGCTGCGCGCGCTTTACCGGACGCTGGATGACCCCGGCGCGTCCCCGCTCAAAGCCGCCCACGCCACCCTTGATGCCGCCGTCCGCACCGCCTACGGCATGGCCGCGACGGAAGACCCGCTGGCCTTCCTCCTTTCCCTCAACGCCGAGTGCGCCGCCGCCGAAAAGGCCAGCAAACCCATCACCCCGCCCGGCCTCCCGCTCCCGCCCGCAGAGCACGCGGCTTACATCACGGAGGACTGCATCCCCGCGCCGAAGCTGTAAGCAGAGAGTGGCGACAGACGACGCCTTAAAAGGAACAAGGGCAGACAGACAGTCGTGTCGGATTGCACGCCGTATCTTGGCAGCACGGAAGCTGTGACATTTTCACAAATGAATGGAGCGCCACTCGGGACTCATACCAAACGTTCATAAACATCGGTAGAACATACTGGACATAGAATGAGCGGAGAGGTAAAGAGAATGGATGGCACGACCACGACAAAAACTCGA
>JAYUIF010000245.1:0-9031 GCA_043766295.1 Spartobacteria bacterium
TTCAAAAGGTTCTGAACACCGGTGCGGCCCATCAGGACCCTTGGCCACATGGGTGGACGCAAATGTATTTCTCCGCCTTTTTCGCCTGGGCGCCGATCATGGGTGTGTTCCTCGGTCGCATTGCCTATGGCTACACCGTCCGCGCGTTCCTCTTTTTCAATGTCCTGCTGCCGTCCATCTTCACGGGCATCTGGATGGCTGTGATCTGCGGCGCGGTGGTCCACATGGATATGATCGAGCATGTCGGACTGGCCGCGCAGTTGGATGGCAGCGATCCTTCCAAAGTGCTCTACGCATTTCTCGGCCGTCTCCCGTTTGGCAACTTCCTCGTGCCCGTGCTGCTCATCACGGCGTTTCTTTCGTTCGTGACCACGGCGGATGGAAACACCGACACGATGAGCAACATCAGCTCAAAGGGAATTTCCCCCGAGCACACGGAATCGAGCATGTTCGTGAAGATTGCGTGGGGCACGCTGATGGCCGTGTTCTGCTGGATCATGGTGACGTGCTTCAAGCTGGACGGGATTAAAATGCTCTCAAATCTGGGCGGCTTCCCGGCGCTGTTCCTTTGTTTGGGGATTTCCATCTGTGCGCTGATGGTGGTCGCGAATCCGGCGCGCTACGACAAATTCGACAAAGACTACGTTCCCGATCCTTCTGGAAAATCTGACGAAACCAAATCATGAATCTGCCGTTTGAAGAGACACGTAAATTAGGGGAGGCCAGTCGGGCCATTCATTGTGGCGAGGGAGTGGATTCCGAAACGAAAGTCATCCGCCGTCCCATCGTTCTCGGCAACAGTTTTGAACTCAACAGCACCTCGGAGACGCTCGCGGAATCCTTCGATTGGGAGAACCCCGATGCTTTCAACTATCCGCGCTCGCGGCATCCAAATGCGCGCTATCTCGAAGAGCGGCTCGCGGGGATGGAGGGCGGCGAGGACTGCGTGGTTTCCGCGAGCGGAGTAGCCGCGATTTCCGGCGCGTTTTTCACACTACTGAGCGCGGGCGATCATTTGATCAGCTCGCGGATTTGCTACATCGGCATCCACGGTTTTCTCGTGGAGCATTTCGCCAAACGCTTTGGCGTGGAGTTGACGCTCGTGGATTCGACGAACCCGGACGAAGTGCGCGCGGCGATCCGCCCAAACACCAAGCTCATCCACATCGAAACTCCGGCCAATCCCACAACGCTCGTCAGCGACATCGCCGCCATTTCGGCCATCGCAAAAAAGGTCGGCGCGATCTTCACCGTGGACAGCACTTTCTCCGGTCTCGTGACGCAAAAGCCGCTCGCGCTCGGCGCGGATTTGGTGATGCACAGCCTGACCAAATATATCAACGGCCACGGCGACAGCCTCGGCGGATGCGTGACTGGACGGAAGGATCTCATTTCCAAAATCCGCCTCACCGCCAGCGTGCATCTCGGTGCGACGATCAGTCCGTTCACCGCATGGCTCATGATGCGCAGCGCGGCCACGCTGCCTCTGCGGATGAAGCAGCACTGCGAAAACGCCATGACCGTCGCGCGCTTTTTGGAGTCGCATCCGAAGGTGAAACTCGTGCGCTACCCCGGATTGGAGAGCCATCCTCAACACGAAATCGCGAAGCAACAAATGAGCGGCTTTGGCGGGATGATGAACGTCATTCTGAAATGCGCGAAACCGGACTACTTCACTTTCCTCAAAAATATGCGGCTGATCACACACGCCGTCTGCCTCGGTCATGCGGAGTCGCTGGTTCAGTATTATCCGCAGGAAGGCAACAATCCCGAAATCGGCGTGCTCAATTATCCGGAGGACATCGGCGAAGGTTTTCTGCGTCTGAGCATCGGGCTGGAAGACGCGGTGGATTTGATCGCTGACCTCGCGCAGACGCTGGAGAAGTTGCCGTAAATTTGCCCCGCGTTACGGCGCAGTCGTCACGCGGATTTGATAAAATCGCCGGTTGTCGGTCGCTGCCGGGATTTGAGAGCCATCGTCCACCCAGACTTGCGTGGAGCCTGTGCCGGCGATGATGGAGGACGCTGTATTCCATGTGATCAAATCGTCGCTATACCAGACGCGATAGTTGCGTGCGGCGATGGTGGGGAAACTTACCGAAACCACGCCAGTCTGCGCGTCGCGTGTGGTGATCAAGTTGTAGTGATCCGGCATTTGGGGGTTCAGTCCGAGAATGTATTCGTCGCGGTTTTTAGTGCCATCGCCGTCGCTATCGAGCAATGCGTCTGCTGCGACGTGGCGGTTTAGGCCGTGGGCGATTTCGTATTCATCGGGGATGCCGTCTGCATCGCTATCGGCGTTGCCCTGTTTGATGAGGGTGTAGTAGTCGTCCACTCCGCCCGCGCTGTTGAGAAATTTTGCATCGAGCCGGTTCTCACTAATATCGAGAACCACGGAGCCAAGCGTGAGCAGCGAACTGAACATCACGGGGTGGGGAGTGGGGTTCACCAGTGCCGAGCTTCCGCCCGTCCAAAGTGTGGCCTGGCCCGACGAGCCAGCAACGGTATAGACCGCGCCGCTGTGGGCTCCGAAATCTTTTGAATACGCACCCGTGAATCCCGGGCCAGATTCGCGTCCATTGCCGCTGGATTTGAACGTGCCACTTCCGGCGAGCGTCGGCGTCGCGTAGAAGCCGTCAATCAGCTTCGAGCGTTCATAGCAGTGGCTATGTCCACTGAGGACAATATCCACTCCGCCCGCTTCGAGAATCGGCAGGATATTCTGGCGCATTTCCATCAAGCTGCCGTTGCTGTCCGAAGAATTATCCGAATCGTGCGAGCCCTTCGTGTAAGGCGGATGATGGAAAAAGCAGATGATCCAAGTTGCGGCGGTGCTGGCGAGGTCGCTCTGGAGCCATGTCGCCATCGCGCCCGTCGAGGAACGACTCGCAGTCATCGAATCGAGGCAGATGAAGTGGATATTGCCGTAATCAAACGCGTAGTAATGCTCGGTGCCGGATGCGACGCCGCCACATTCGCCCGCTATCGGGAAGGTGTAGATATTGAAATACGGATAGACATCCTTGTTCGTGGTTTCCTGATTCGTTTCGTGGTTGCCGAGGCACGACCAGAACGGCGTCTTGCGCAGCATCGTGGGATAGATGTCGAAAACGGCAGTCTGAAACTCAGTATCGAGGCCGCTGTTGTAAGCGTTATCGCCTAGTTGCAGGACGAGATTCGGAGTGCGATCCGTCCAAGTGTAGAAGGCGTCGCGCACTGCCCGCTGATTGACACTCGCAGTTCCGGCATCGCCCATCACCCAGATGCGCGTATTGATTGCCGTGCCCGTTAGCGGTGGCGTCGTGAAGGTGAATGATGCGTCGCCATCGAGCGTCTCGACCGCTGAGCCTATGCTGTAGAAATAGGTCGCGTTCGGCGTCAGTCCGGTGAGCGCGACGCTGTGCTCCGTCGTGGCTGCGGGCTCATCCACCGTTTGATTTAAATTGCCCAGCGTGGTGCCGAATTGCACGCGCCCTGCGACGCTCGATAGCGTGCGCCAGCGCACGGTGATTTGTGTGGGCGCGGCTTTTTGCAAATACGGTCCGCGTCGCAAGTCGCCAGATTCGACCGTTACATTGTCGAGCCCGATGACCTGATTGGGCGAGGACTGCCCCGCATTATCATCCACCCAGCGAAGCAGCAGTGTCGCGCCGCTGGCCCAAATTCCGTTCAGACTGAAATTTGTTTTTGATACAGTCGTCACGCCGACGGTGTTGGGCACAATCACGCCAGTCGGCCCGCTGAGTGTGGGATTCAGTGCGGCCACGTTCGTCCACGTCACGCCGCTATCCAGACTGTAAAAAACCCGGTAGCCCGGCAGTTCATTGTCCGCCGGGGCAGCGGTGAAGCGGCGGATGTCGTAGCCGAGGCGCAGCGAGTTTAAAGCTGCGCCTGATGTGTTGCTCACCGATAATTGAAGGGCCATGCCCTTGGCGCTGTTCGGCGAGGTGCCGAGTGCGCGGTCGGTGGAAGCGGGAAGCGCATAATTGTAGCCCTTCAGATCGCTGGTCGCAGCAAAGGTAGTCGCAGCTATCAGCGTGGCATTGGTGGTGCCGCCAGCCACCGAGTTTGCTGGGATGCCCGTTGCGTCGGTCCAAGTGGAGATGTCTCCGCCCAGCGTGCCATACACAGCCCAGCCGCCCGGCAGTGCGGTGCCGCCATTCATCGAGTCGAAAGTTTGCGCATAGCTGAATTGCGTTGTCGTGAGTGTGATCGTTACCGGCGCGGAGGTGTTTGTGCCGCCGTCGTTGTCGGTCGCCACGGCGGTGAGCGTGTAGCTGCCGGTGACGCCCGGTGATGCCCATGCGTAGGAAATTGTTGAACTGAAACTTTCACTGAGCAGCGTGGCACCTTGGAAAAGTTGCACCTTCGAGACTGTGCCATCCGTATCGCTTGCCGTGGCGCTGACGTTGATCGTGCTGCCAGCCGTGAAAGACGCAGCGTTCGCCGGAGCGGTGATGCTGACAGACGGTGGAAAGTTATTCGGGTTGGTCACCGTGACAGTGACTGCGGTCGAGGTCGTCGCCGCTGCCAGAGTATCAATCGCGCGTGCGGTGAAAGTATATGCTCCAGTGAACAGCGGGGAAGGGATCGCGTAGGTGTATGGCGCGGTGGTGTCCTCCCCGAGTTTCACTGCGCCGCTGTAAAACTCGACCTTTATGATTGCTCCATCGGCATCGCTCGCGGAAGCCGTAAGAGTGGGGGGCGTGTGAGCATCGTAGGTCGAGTTGCTCGCCGGACTGGTCAGCGAAACGACGGGTGGCGTGTTGGCCGCGCTATTCGTGAAAGCCTTAGTGTTTATCCATTGTGGCAGCGTGCCGCCGGAGAGTGTGCCGATGGGTGCTGCGCCCGTAGCCGTGATGCCGGAGGTGGTCGCGGCGATGCCCTCGTCAAAGCCATAGCGTCCGAGCAGGCCGGCGATGCCCGTGGTGATTTTCGTGTCTTTGTTTGCGAGGATGCTTGCGGCGGAGCGCGCGAAATTCCACACCCGCACTTCGTCTATGGCTCCTTGGAAAAACCCGTCGGCAACGCCCGATGAATCCAACGCCGTGCCGACGCCGAAATGCTGCACGCTGTCGCTGCGCGGAATCACTCCCGCGAAGGTCGGCAGCGAAGTGGTGAGCGTCTCCGCCACGCCATTCACATAAAGACTCCAAGTGGCCGTCGCCGTGTCGTAGGTCGCTGCGACGTGATACCACACGCCGTCTTGCAGCGTCGTCGAGCCGGTGACGGGGAAATTTTGTCCGGCGGCGTAAGCGGTGCCGTTGTTGGTGGCGCTGAGTTGCTCGAAGTCCGCGACGAGTTTGTTGCTGGCATCTATGCCGAGGAAGTAGTTGCAGTCGGTCGTGTTTCCTTCGCCCTCATCGCGTCCTTTCGTCACCAGCGGAATCGCCGTCACGCCATCAGCACCAGTGGTCGTAGTCACTCCTGCGCCGGTTTTGAGGAAGCGACACTCGATGGTAAAACTGCTCGCGCCGAGCGCCGCCGTCGCCGCGCCCATCGTCACGTAGCTGCTGCTGCCATTGTAGAAAAGACCGAGTTCCGTATCGGCGAGAAAGAAGAAATCATCCGCAGCGAGACCCTGCTCGTTGCCTGTTTCGTTGTCATCGCGAAAGCGAATCCAGAGTGATTGGCCAGCCGCCCATGAAATGCCGCTGACGACTGCTACTTTGAGCGAGCGGTTTGCAGCGAGGTTGCCATTCAGAGTGGCTGCAATGTTGGTGAATACTGGCGCTGTGAAAGTGCCCGGAGACACCGCTGTCCATGTGCCGGAATTGATATTCGCCGCTCCAAGTTGGTAATCGAGGTTCAGCGTGTGCGCGCTTGCGGACGAACTCTTGAACCACTGCTCGCCGGTGTAGATGACGGTGAATTTCGTCAGCGTATTCCCCGTGTTGTTGACCAGCTTCACGCCGTAGAGAACTGGGGCGTTTCCAGCGAAGACTGATGTCGCCCGTGAGCCGAGCGCGCGATCCGTTGAGGAAGCGGTGCCGAAGCTGAAGAGGCCGATATTGTTCGCGCTGGCCGTCGAATCAAATGTCGCCGCACTTCCGCCGACGGTGCCATCGGTGACGCTGAAAGTTGTCTTGCTCGCATACCATCCTGCCAACGTGACGTTATCCGTCCACGCCGTGTTGAGAGTATTGTTCGTCGTGCCCGGCAGCGTGTCGAAGTTCTGACTATAGACGCCGCCCGTGTAGCTGATCTGAGCGCGCGCCGCCATCGCGGCAAAGACGGAGAGAACGATCAGGAAGCGGGCGAAAGAGCGCATCATTTGAGAGAGTGTAGAGGAGTTGTAGGTGATTTAGGAAATTTCTGTAGCGCATGTTGCGCTTGTTCGGCGAGCGCGCTCATGGCGTGCGAGCGACGCTCAGTATTTGGCAGCGTGGCGAGATGAGAAGCGAGCGATTCCCATGCCGCCCGGGATTCATCGTGGCGGCCTGCTTGTTCGAGCAGCGCAGCGTGCTTTGCCATCCACGGCTCGGGACGCGGCGCAGCTTTTTGCATCGCGTCCAATCGCACCAGCGCGGCGTCGTAGTGTTTCTGCGACACTTCCATTTCCATCGCCTTGAGCGCCAGCGAGGGAATCGTCCCCAGCTTCGCCATCCCCGCATCGAGCACGCGCAGCGCTTCGTCTTCGTGTCCCCGGAAAGCCAGCGCCACTGCTGCTTCGCAAAAAAGATCCGGCTCCGGGTGTTCGTCCGCTGCCAGCGCGGCGCGATAGTCATCGAGACACGGCTCATTTTTCCCGAGTCGCTCGAAGGCCCGCGCTCGCAAAAGGAGCGCCTGTGGATTCCCCGGATGCGCTGCGATGAAACGATCCAGCGCCGTTTTCGCCTCCATCGCTTGCCCGGCACTCAGCGCGGCGCGGCCCCGGAGGAGGTCGGTTGGAAAGCGACCCGGCGCGAGTTGATCCGCGCTATCGAGGCTCGTCAGCGCGATTTCCCAATCGCCATGCTGGCAACAAATTTCCGCCAACTGGTAGCGCAACGCCGCATTATCCGGCTTCCTCGCGACCTCCGCCGTCAACTCCGCGATCCGCTCGTGCAAAGGCCCGTGCCCCCACGCCTGCATCACAAGCAATGCCGCCACAAAGGAGCATTGTGCGAGCACGGTCAGCTTTCGCAAGGTGATGGGATTGTAGTTGGTCGGCGCTGGTGATGACTTTCGCATCGGAGTGACGCTCCATTTTATCTCGATGCGCGGGGATGACAACGGGCAATCCACGAGCGCGCCCCGGCTACCGTAGTGGCTGGCGCTACGCGCCAACGGGCGACCTGACTGTAGAAATCGTATGATGCCTTCTCCGCATGGAGCACCAAAGCATCTCTCCCAACTTCAATTTTCCCTACGCTCCACCTTTACTCCTTCAGCGGGTTTAGACGTTTTGGAAGTGATAGATCCGAGGAGCTTCTTGAAGTCTGTTTCGAGCTTGTCCGACCAATCCTTCGTGGTCTTCGGGAGCTTCGGAATAGCGAGGCGAACGTGAATGCCGAAGGGCTTGGCTGTGCGGTAGCAGTCTCGAATCTCGTAAGACGTGTCGCCCTGCTTGTCGCTCCACGTATTGATGGCCCACTCTCCGGCTTCCTTGACGGGATGTTTCTGCTTTTCGTGTTCGAGTATCGCTTGCGTGAACTTGAGCATTGCTTCGGTCTGGCGGAGGTCGAATGCAATGACGGAAAGGTTGGTAGAGTTATCGGAGCCGTCATCGGCTGGGTTGAGAATCTGGAATGCAACGACATCGGACGGGGAACCGAGCTTGTGGGCAATGATAACCCACGACGCCGGACAACGAAGGCTCACTTGCTCGCTCTGAAGGTGAATGACGTTTTCGGCGGCGTTCGCAACAGAGAGAGCGAGCAAAAGGAGGAAGGCGATAATGGTGGCTTTCATGGAGTGCGGTGTTTGCGGGGCTTCTTTGGATGGGATGGGATGGTGCGATGGGTTTATCGAATAGCTGGCAGGTTTTTTGTGGGCGAGATTTTTTCTTTGCGCTTGGAAAACAAAACCGCCGCACCCTTGCGAGGTGCGGCGGTTTGTTTGAATGGGTTCGCTTAGTTATTCGCGGGGGCGGGGGTGCCGGCGGCTTGGGCGGCTTCGTCGCGCTCCTTCATCGCGGCTTTGCGGGAGAGTTTCACTTTTCCACGCTCGTCCACGCCGATGCACTTCACCCAGATGCGGTCGCCGACTTTGACGACGTCTTCGGTGCGGTTCACGCGGCGGTCGGCGAGTTCGCTGATGTGGACGAGGCCGTCTTTTCCGGGCATGAATTCGACGAAGGCACCGAATTCTTTGATGGTGACGACGGTGCCTTCATAGACTTCGCCGATGGAGATCTCTTTGGTCATGCCGTTGATGATCTGTTTGGCGCGGTTGAGGCCGTCGGGGTTGTTCGAGTAGATGTGGACGCTGCCGTCGTCTTCGATGTTAATTTCGCAGCCGGTCTCGGCGACGATGCCCTTGATGGTCTTGCCGCCAGGCCCGATGAGGAGGCCGATTTTGTCGGGGTTGATTTTGAGGGTCTCGATGCGCGGTGCGTAGGGCGACATTTCGGTCTTCGGCGCGGCGATGATGCTGTGCATCACGTCGAGGATTTTCATGCGAAGCTCGCGGGCCTGATGGACGGCCTCGAATAGAATTTTGTGCGAGACGCCGGGGAGCTTGAGGTCGAGCTGGAAGCCGGTGACGCCTTCGCGGGTGCCGCAAAGTTTGAAGTCCATGTCGCCGAAGTGATCCTCGCTGCCGATGATGTCGGCGAGTGTGGTGTAGCGTTTGAGGACGTCGCCCTCGAACTCGGTGACGAGGCCGACGCTGATGCCGGCGACGGGTGTTTTAATCGGGACGCCTGCATCCATGAGGGCGAGGACGCCGCCGCAGACGGAGGCCATCGAGGTGGAGCCGTTGCTTTCGCACACTTCGCTGCTGATGCGGATGGCGTAGGGGAAATCGGCGGCATCGGGGATGACGGGAGCGATTGAACGCTCGGCGAGTGCGCCGTGGCCGATTTCGCGGCGGTTCATTCCGCCCATGC
>JAYUIF010000246.1:0-3832 GCA_043766295.1 Spartobacteria bacterium
GCCGGCTACTACGCGCTCACCGGCCACGCGCCGCCGACGGACGATCAGCGCCTGCGCGATTCGCTCGATCTTTTCCCCGGCTACGCCTCCATCGTGGACAAATTCGCGCCGCTGCCGGGCGAAATGCCGACGGCGATTTCGTATCCGTACGTCATCGGCGACGGCTCCGTCACACCCGGCCAGCACGCCAGTTTTCTCGGCAAAGCGCACGACCCGCTCACGGTCATTCAGGATCCAAACTCGCCCGCCTTTGCCCTGCCTGAGCTGAGCCTGCCGGAGGGCTTGCCCTTTGAGCGCCTGCAAGCGCGGCGCGGACTCCAGCAACTCATCGACCAGCAGGCCCGCATGCTCGATTTCTCCGCGCAGGCGCGAGGGCTCGACGCCTACTACGAGCGCGCCATCGGCATGCTGCAATCGCCCAAACTGCGCGAGGCTTTCAACCTTTCCGCGGAGCCTGAGGTCATGCGCGAGGCTTATGGGCGCACGAGTTACGGGCAGAGCTGCCTGCTCGCGCGGCGGCTCGTGGAGGCGGGGACAAAGTTCGTGACCGTCTATTTCTCCGACTCCATCGGCGGTCAACGGACGGACGGTGGCGGCTGGGACACGCATGGTTTCAACGACACGCGGATGTTTCCCATCGTGGAGAAATACCATCTCCCCATCACCGAGCAGACGCTCCCGACTTTGCTCAACGACCTCGACCAGCGCGGCCTGCTCGACACAACGCTCGTCGTCTGGATGGGCGAGTTTGGCCGCACGCCGAGCATCAACAAAAACGTGAGCCGCGACCACTGGCCGCAGTGCTACACCACGCTCCTCGCCGGCGGCGGCGTCAAGCGCGGCTTCGTCTATGGCGCGAGCGACAAGACTGGCGCGTATCCCGCTGAAGACCCCGTCCGCCCCGACGACCTCGCGGCGACGATTTACTACGCGCTCGGCATCGACCCGCACACCGAGATGCGCACGACGGGCAACCGGCCGGTGATGATCTCGGATGGGAAGCCGGTGACGGGGATCTTTGCGTGAGGTGCGCGGTGCGGCTTCACCGGTTGGGGTGAAAGGTCATCCGTGAATCCAAAGGAAGGCACCCAAAGCGACGAGGACAAATCCGGTAGTGGCTCAGTTTGAATTTCAGGGGCCGTGGTCGTAGAGCTTGAAGGCGCGGTCAAGCCAGAGGACATGAAAAATCCTGCGCGCCCTAAATCCCACAACGGGGGCTTTTCCGCAAAACCGGAACGCGATGAGATTTACCTCCTCCGTGACTACGGAAGGCATCGCAGCTTTTATTGCGTTTCTGGCTATTTTTTCGTATCCTTGCCCATGCTTACCGGCTTGACGCATCTGACTCCAAGTAAGCTGGCTCATTTCCTTCAATTTATCTGCCAACGCAGACTTTTCGTCGGTCTGGCAATCCGAAATGCAAAAGTGCTTTTGAAGATGCTCGAAGCAAAATAAAGGACGTTGATTCTCGTCCGAGATTTCTGGTGCGGAAGACGGAGCCGCAATTCGGGCGCTTTTCTCCGCGTTTCTCCGCTTAATTTTACTCACACCAACTGTGTAGAGAAAAAGTCAAAAAGCGAAGCGTTCGTGATCTCCTGTGACTTGATCGTATCCTTCCAAGGGGATTCATCGTGGGTCATATTCCGCAGCTTCCAAGCCGAGAACTGAGCATACACGCTATAAACCTCGTCAAGAATCGTGGCGTAGTCATCGGGCATTTCTGGGACTTCCGCTGGAATCGGGAGCCCAGCGTTTCCGTGCGCTTTGAAATAATGGTAAACATCTGGCACTACCGGCCCGTGAGTCCATGCTTCGATTTTTTCCGGGAAAAGCGGTGCCCCCATGATTGCAAGGGTGAACCCCTGCGCGTAGTACAGCAGCTTTTGCAGCTTCAAATTGGAGATCACGTCGCCCGCGTCGTCGTCCGCCTTGGAGAGAAAGTAATTTGCTACGTGAACGGCGGAAACCATGCCGTTTCCATATCGGACGCCTCCCCGCAATCAATCAATAAGTGCAATTATCTCGTCCAGCGTCCAAACGTGATCGGAAACCCCTGCTTCCATCGCGGGCGTCACGCGGAGCGACTGATGGATGCGGGCGAAATTGTAAAACATGTAGTGGAGCGCGACCATGTGCTCGTGGTTCTCCACCTTTTTGCTGAATCCGTTTGAGAGCCGCGCGAACCGCTTCATACCCATCCGCATCGTGAGATTCTGGCGCTCCACATAGCTCGTGGAAATGTGCTTGAACTCCGGCTTGCCGCTCTGGACTGCCTTGCGAGCGCCCATGCACTGCGCGGGGCTGTAGCGGACTTCCGGCCCCTCTGGCGCGTTGCCGTAAATCTTCACGAGCATCGCGTAATCAATGTTCGCGCCGAAGGCATCTTCCACGGCGCTGAGATACGCCTTGTGGCCGTCCGTGGTGAGTTGCACGCGGCTCGCCAGCCGGGCGGCGAGATCGTGCATGAAGTGATACGCCGCGCTCGCGTCGCGCGTTCCGATGTACCACGTCGGAACCAATTTCGTTTCCGCATCCAGCGCCACCCACGTCCAGCAATCGCCTTGGCCTTCCGCCTTTTTCTCCTTCGTCACCTGCTTCTCTTTGCAGCCGATGAACGTCCAGATTTCATCGCACTGGATGCGCTTGCATTTAAGGTTCACGAACGCCTTGTCCTGATAGTCAGAACAGGCCGTGCCGAGATCGACGAGGAGCTTGTTTATCGTGTTGCGGGCAACTCCCGTCATGCGGCTAACGGCGCGCATGGAGTTGCCTTCGACGAGGGCGGCGACAATCCGCGTGCGGTCTTCGGTGCTCAGCTTGTTCATGCAAAGATTCTCGCCCGTATTCTTCAACGGTCAAGCATTATTGTTCAGTTTGCGATATTGAGCAATTTCGCAGTTGACGACCGCGCGATTTGAAATTACTCATTCCGCGTGCCAGAACATTCAGACCATCGAACTCCGGGGCAGTTGATCCAAGAACTCTTGGATGCGCGTGGTTGGAGCCAGAGAGTGCTGGCTGTCGTCTTGAACGCCAGCGAAACAGGAATCAATAAAGTGATTACAGGCAAGCAGCCGCTGGATGCTGAATTGGCGATTTCGCTTTCGGCGATTTTCGCCGTTCCGGCTGAACGATTTTTGGAACTTCAAAAATCTTACGAGCTGGCGCAAACACGGCTGCTTTTACGCGTTGATCCCGATCTCGCGAAACGAGCAAGACTTTTTGGGACTTTGCCAATCGCCGAAATGATTAGGAGGGGCTGGCTCGCTGTGGACAACATCAAAAATGTGACTTCAATCGAAGCAGAGGTGATGAGATTTTTTGGCGTGTCGTCGCTTGAAGATGCGGGAGTATTTCGGCACGCAGCTAAAAAGAAAAATGTCGGCCCCGACGCCACCCCCGTTCAACTTGCGTGGTTATGCAGGGTTAGGGAAATCGCGAGCGAAATGCTAACCGCGAGATACTCGCCAAAATCGGTTGAGAGCATGATACCGAAATTGAAAGAACTGCTGGTTTCTCCATCTGCAATCAGAAAGGTTCCTAGGCTATTGGCTGAATGCGGTATTCGATTCGTCGTGGTTGAGACGTTGCCGGGGGCTGAGATTGACGGCGTGTGTTTCTGGCTAGATGATGATAAGCCTGTAATCGGTATGTCGATGCGATTTGATCGCATTGATAACTTCTGGTTTGTGCTCCGGCATGAAATTGAGCACGTAGTGCAATTTCATGGGCGCGAGGCTGCCATGCTAGACGTTGGACTTGAGGGCGAACGCGCTGGCAGCGGTGCTGATGTGCCGGAAGAGGAGCGCGTCGCAAATTTGGCCGCCGCGGA
>JAYUIF010000247.1:0-22062 GCA_043766295.1 Spartobacteria bacterium
CCGTCGAATTTCGCCAGCTCCGGCTTCGGGTCCCACGTATCCACCTGCGTCGGCCCGCCCGATGCAAAGATGTGGATGATGTGTTTCGCCTTCGCAGGAAAGTGCGGCTGCTTGGGCGCGAGTGGGCCCAGCGATTTTGCAGACGCGAGCGCTTCGGCGCCTTCCGCGAAGGGATTGATGCCGAACAGTGCTGAAAGGCTCATCGCGCCAAAACCCATGCCTGTGCGCATGAGCATGTCGCGCCGCGTGAAGATCGGGTCGGCGAAATCAGAGGAATGTTCGCGGATGTATTTTTCGCTGAGGTTTGGATTGCTCATGTTCGTGGTGTCGGCGGTGGTGTGCGCTGGGAGATGTCTGCAAGTGTGTCACGGAAACAACCCGCGACAATGGAGATTCTATGAAGTTTTTTAGAAGGCTGGATGTCTGCCGACTGGAGCTGTTGACTACTTTCGTGCAACGGGGCTGCGGGAATCTACTCCTCGCGGACTTCGACGGGGGTGCCGACTTTTACTTTCTCGTAGATGAGCGGCGCGATCTCTGCGGGAAGTCGCACGCAGCCGTGCGAGGCGGGGTAGCCGGGGAGGATGCCGATGTGCATCCCGATGGCTCCGTTGAAGCGGCAGAACCAGCGCATCGGCGCGCCTTCGTAGTGTGTGCCGCTGGGGGCGGAGTCCACTTTCATCGAAATACCTGCGCGCACGGTGCGCCCTCGCGTATCCACGAAGTTGCCGTAGAAACTGGAGCGGTGGTCTTTGTCTTTTTCGGCGACGGTGAAGCTGCCGGCGGGCGTCATGCCGGCGCGTTTACCGCTGGAAATGGGGGTGTCTATGTAGATTTGCTCGCCGGTCATGAGGTAGGCGCGCTGTTTGGAAAGTGAGACGATGACGTGGGAATTGTCGGGATTGATCGTGGCGGCCAAATCTTTGTTGATGACGGCGGGAGGCTGGTTGCTGATCAACTCGCGTGCGCTCTTCATCGGCGTCGCCTGCGGTGCGCCGCCCTTCGCAGCCTGCGCAAAAACGGACGAACCGCCCGCGATGAGCGTGCTGGCAATGACGGCGATGAGAAGAGTGGGCGCGTGCTTCATCGTGCGTGGCGTTCTAGTGAGCGGGGCATGGCTGCGGCAATGAGATAATCACAGTGCGCGTTGCAAAACATCCGCGTGCTCCGCTACACACGCGAGCCGCGAAATGAGAAAGTCCATCACGTTGCTGATTCTGTTCTTCTGTTTCGCTGTGCCGCTCCATGCCCAGCGCCACAGCGAGGCATCCGCGCCGCCGCCTGTCGTCGCGCAGTCGCTCGTCGTGAGAGCGGGGGATACGGTGATCATTCTGCTCGGCATCCACGGAGTGCGCGGCGAGCAACTCGAATTTGTCATTCGCTCGCAGCCGAAGTCCGGCAAACTTTCGGACGTGCGCGCGGTGGGCGTGAACATGGCGCAAGTCTCCTACACTGCGCCGATGAATGGCGCTGAGGAGGATCGTTTTACCTACGCAGTGCGCTGCCGGGATGGCGTCTCGGCACCGGGCATTGTGAGCATCAGCATCCCGATGATCCCGGTGCAACCGGCGAAGCTCTCCGCGCCGGAGACGATTGATTTGCCGAAGGTATTTCCCGGCCAGCGTGCGACGGCGGATTTGGAGCTTCGCAACACCGGTGGCACAGCGCTCGAAGGGAATGCAAGTGTGCCCGCGCCGTGGAGCATCGAGGGGCAGAAACGCTACAACATCGGCCCCGGCGAGCGTGCCACTTTGAAGGTTTCATTCGTTGCGGAAAAGCCGGGCACCTTCACCGCCGACGTCGCGCTCGGGCCGGAGCCGCGCAGCAATGTTTCTTTGAAATGCGAAGTGGAGGAGGCGCTTGTTGTTTCACCCACGAGCCTCTCGCTGCCGAGTGTGCCCGGCGACACGGCGCGCAAGGCGGCGCTGCAAATCAGCAACCGCTCGGAAGAAGAGATTGCGGTGACGGTGACTGCGGGCGCGCGTTTGATTGTCGGCAAAAAGTTCACAGTGTCCGCGCGTGGAAAAGTGGACGTTGCCATCGCTGCTGATGCCGCAGTGCTGTCTGCGTTTGATGATCCATTGATATTCCAATCCAAAGGTTGGCGCGCAGAAATTCCTATTCACGTAGAGGCGCTGAAGATCCTCGCGGAAGCACTGCCGCTACCACCTGCGCCCCTCGTGGAAACGCACCCGCCTCCCGCAGCACCCGTCGCAAGTGTCCGGGAGGAATCAGCGCCGGACGCTTGCGAGTCTCCCGTGGAGGAGGCGCCCGCCGCCGCTCCCGTGCGAATGCAAAATAATGCCGCCGACTTTCCGAGACTGGTCAGAAATTTTACCCGCGTGACTTCGCCGACGAGTGCAGTGATCGAATGGCCCGTCGAGTTTGCGCCAGCGGCGGGACTGCGCTTTCAAGAGCGCGTGTTGTCGCTGGATGATGCCGATGCACTGAAGGTGACGTGGAGCGATTTGCCCAAGCTGGACTTCAAAGAATCAAGCGGGCGTTTGAGTGTGGAGTTTCACGATCTCGCGCCATCGCAGCCCTACACATTGCGTGCTGTTCGTGGAGCGGAGACGATTTTCTCCGTGCAGTTTTCGACTCCGCCGAAAAAGCCTTTCATCAATATCGAGTTGGGAACCGTGTGCGTCATCCTTCTAATTCCGATCCTTGGCTGGATTGCGTGGAGGAAATGGAAGACGCGCACGCGCAGCGCGTGGTGAAGGCAGCCCGGCATTACGATGCCTCGACGGTATCCGCGTTTGCGATGGGCTGCGGTGCGCTTGCCGGCGCGGGCGCTCCGAGCAGGCCCGCGACTTGTGTCTGAATATCCGCGACTTGATCCAGCCGGAGTTGCGGGTCGGGGATGATGAAAACTTCGCCGGTCTTGCCGTGCTCGTAGATGCGGGTGAGCGAACCATCGTCGCCGCGCTTCACTTCGATTTCCTTCAGCACGCGTTTCCTTTCCAGCATGAGTGCGAGAATGTAGCGCGCGTTGGTGTGCTCGCTGCCTTCCTCATCCATGTATTTTCGCAGCAAATCTTCGCCGGTCTGTTTGCTCACGGCCTCCGTCTGCGTAGGTGGCGGGGGCACATATTTAGATTTCCATTGCGAGAAAGGAGCGACGTTTTCGTTGCGCGCTTTGAAAGCATCCTCGCACAGATCCTCGCGCCGGAATTCCCCGTTTTCAAAATACAGCAGCGTATAAAAATGCTCGCCCTCTACGAAGGTGTGGCCCGTGGTTGCGCAGGCATGGGCGCGGCTTTGGATGGTCCAGTCAGTGGTCATTTTATTTCCGGCGGAATGAAAACTTCGGCAGCTCGCGATTCGTCGAGCGCAGGTAGAGGAGATAGCAGCCGATGATCAGCAGTAAGGCGTTTGGGAGCCATCCGGCGACGATGGGAGAAACGTGATTTCCTTTGCCCAAAGCCAGCATGAGAAACATGAGGAAGAGGTAGCCGAAGAAAATAAAAATGCTGCTTGCGACCGATGCGAGCACCGCGCGCCGCGTGAAGACAATGCCGAGCGGCGCGGCGATGAATACGACGCTCAGACAGGTGAGTGGCAGTGCCCAGCGGTATTGCAAGTGGGTGCGGTAGGCGGCGAGTTGTGGCTCCGGAAAATCGGAGTTTTGCGAGAGGTAGGTGCGGAGTTGCGGAACGGTGAGTTGCTCGGCTTCCATCGTGGAACTGGCGATGCGATACGGGGTTTCGCTCCAGTTTTTCAGCGTCCGTGTGGTGCGCGCACCGTTCTCCTTGCTCCAGTCCTCGATGTCACCGGCGATGTTGCCCTCGTTGTCGAAGTTCACTTTGCGACCGAGAAGGAGAAGCCATTTTTTGTCGCGAGGATCAAATGCCGCGCTTTTTGCATACCACCTCGTGACCGGTTCGCCGCTCGGATTGAGCTGCGTGACGTGGACATCCTCAAGTTCGTTCCTGCCCATTTGCATCCTGCGTGTGAACCAGACGCGGTTGGTCATGCGATCTTTCGCGAGGTGAGTTTCGATGACGTTGAGTTTTTCGGCCCGCTTGTCTCCCTTGGTGATGCGCTCGATGTCCGCCTTTCGCACGGCGTCTGCCTGCGGAGCGAGTTCGTAGTTTAGCCACACGCACACACCCGTCGCCAAAACGCCGCATAACATGAGCGGAGCGAGCACGCGCACGACGCTGCGCCCGGCGGTTAGCATCGAGATGATTTCGTTTGCGCGCGACATTTTGCTCAGGCCGTAGAGCAGTGCGAGCAACAGACCGAGCGGCATCGAGAGCAGGCAAAAATGCGGGAGCTGGTGGATGTAATAAACGCCGATTTGTTTCCATTTCGCATTGGCTTCCAGGAAGTCGGTGAGGTTGTCGTTTAAATCGAAAATCAAGAGGATGCCGAGGAACGCGGAGAAGCAGAGGAGGAATGGCTCCAGAAAATTTCGTAGGACGTATCGGTCGAGCAGGCGCATGTGCGGGGCGGGATTTCATGTATTGCGGGCGGTTTCGCAAAGAGAAATCAGCGAATTGGCTGAGATTGGGTTGTTGCTTCGTGGTGCGGTCGGGTAAATGCGCGCTCGTTCACATCTATAATAAACACCGTGTCACACATCGTCGGAATAGATCTCGGCACTACGAACTCACTCATCGGAGTGATGGAGGCTGGCTTTCCCATCCTGCTTGCGGATGCGGAGGGCGAGCGCCTCACGCCGTCCGTCGTGTATTTTCACAGCGATGGCGCGCAGATCATCGGGCGCGCTGCCTCGCGGATGCGTGCGATTGATCCGCAGAACACTGTGTATTCGGCGAAGCGATTCATCGGACGCAGAGTGGGGGAGGCGGCGGATGATGTGTCGTATCGCATCGCCGGGAAACGCGGCGAGCCCGTGCGCATCATTGCGCGTGAGCGCGAACTGGCACCGGAGGAAATATCGGCGCTCGTGCTGAAAAAATTACGCGCCGATGCTGAACTCGCGCTCGGTGAACCCGTGACGCGCGCGGTGATCACGGTGCCCGCGTATTTCAACGACGCGCAGCGCAACGCCACCAAGCGCGCGGGCGAACTCGCCGGCTTCAGCGTCGAGCGCATCGTGAACGAGCCCACCGCTGCCGCGCTTGCTTACGGACTGGATCGGCTGCGCGAGAAATCGAAGATCGCCGTGTTTGATCTCGGCGGCGGCACGTTCGACATCTCGATCCTCGAACTCAACGCGGGCGTCTTTCAAGTGCTCGCCACGAACGGTGACACTCACCTCGGTGGCGACGACATTGACGCCGCCATCGTCGCGGAACTGGCCGCACTCATCCCCGGTGATCCGACCATTCTTCCGCGTCTCCGCGAGGCCGCCATCGCCGCGAAACACACGCTTTCGGCGAGCGACGCAGCGCTCATCGAATTGCCGTTCATCGCTGGTGGGCGCAGTTTTTCGCACACGCTCACGCGCACGGAACTGGAACGGCTTGCGCGTCCAATCGTCGAGCGCACGCGCGCACATTGCCTGCGTGCATTGGTGGATGCGCGCGTGAAGCCGGAGGAACTGGATGAAGTGATTCTCGTCGGCGGGCAGACGCGAATGCCGATGGTGCGACGTCTGGTCGCGGAGATTTTCGGACGCGAGCCGAACACGGATCAAAATCCCGACGAAGCCGTCGCAATCGGCGCGACCATTCAGGCGGGCATCCTCAGCGGCGCGGTGCAAAATGTCGTGCTGCTCGATGTGACGCCGCTCTCGCTCGGCATCGAGACGTTTGGCGGATTGATGAACGTCATCATCCCCCGCAACTCCACGATTCCCATCAAGCGCGGCGAGCTATTTACCAACGCAGTCACCGGGCAGCGTTCGATGCTCATCCGCGTGTTGCAAGGCGAGCGCGAACTGGCGCGGGACAATTGGGAACTTGGTAAATTCGATCTCCCTTTCGAGTCCGCGCCGAAGGGCCACGCGCGCGTTGGCGTGCAATTCGAGATTGATGCAAACGGCATTCTCCACGTCCTCGCACGCGACACGAAAACCGGCGCGGAGCAGCGCGTGGAAATGCGCAGCGCGGTGGATGTGAGCGACGAAGCCGTGGAAAAAATGCTCGGCGATTCGCTCGAACACGCCTTCGAGGACATGAACGAGCGCGCATTCACCGAGGCCAAATTGAAAGCCGACGAAATGCTCCCAGCCGTCCGCACCGCGCTTGCGCAGATCGGCACGGAGCTGGAGCAAGTGGAGCGCGAACTCATCCTGCGTCGCGCACAGGAGGTCGAGGCCGCCATCGCCAGCGGCGGTGCGACCGCGCTGAAAAAATCCGTCGCCGCCCTCGACGAAGCCACGCAACAACTCGCCGCACTGCTCGTAGAGCGCGCCATGCGCGGCTAACTTATTTGGCTTCGAGTTTTGTGCGTCCGGAGAGCGCGCGGGAGAGGGTGAGTTCGTCGGCGTGTTCGAGGCCGCCGCCGGCGGGCATTCCTTGCGCGAGACGGGTGATGTTTACGGGCAGTTCGCGTAGGAGACTGGCGAGGTAGTTGGCGGTGGCTTCGCCTTCCACATCGGAGCCGAGCGCGAGGATGATCTCGGCGGGTTTTTCGTCGCGGATGCGGGTGAGCAATTCAGCAATACGAAGGTGTTCGGGGCCGATGTGATCGAGCGGGGAGATGCGTCCGCCGAGCGCGTGATAGCGCCCACGGAAGACGCCGGTGCGTTCGAGCGGGAGGATGTCGGTGGGTTGCTCGACGACGCAGAGCAGGGTGCTGTCGCGGCTTTCATCCGCGCAAAAATCGCACATCGCGTCGGTGGTAAAGTAGGCGCAACGCGGGCACGGATGAATGTGTTCGGCGACGCCTTGGATGGCGGTGGCGATGTCCCCGGCGCGGGAGTCGCGTCTTTGCACCATCCAAAGTGCGATGCGCTCTGCGCTGCGCGGGCCGATGCCGGGCATCCGCTTGAGTTCGGCGATGAGAGCTTGGATGGGTGCGGGGTAGGAGGTGCGTTTCACAGTTTGGGATTATTGAAGCCGGGCGCGGGACGACCGGCGCGGACTTGCTCGATGCGGTGGATGTAAAATTCGCACGGGGCATCCGCACCGCAGAGTTGCGCGGCCTGACGGAATACCGTGAGCGCGTCGTCCCAGCGTTGCTCGCGAAAATAGACGATGCCTTTCCAAAAAAGATCGCGCCGCTCGCGCTCGGGTGCCGAGAGGGTGCCGTGGCGGGCGAGGAGTTCATAGACTTCCTCGCGTTCGGGCGATTCGGTGTCGCGCTGGATGAACTCCATCGGGCGCACTTCGATTCCTTCCTCCGCGAGCACGAATGCCCCGGCACCGACGAGAATGTGCGTGCCGTAGATGGTGTTTGCAGCGCAAAGGCGGCGTGCAAAATTAACACTCTCGCCCGCGACGCTGAGTGAGCCGACCCGCCGTGAGCCGTAGGCGGCCATGATCATTTCGCCGCTGTTGATGCCCACGCGGTAGTCGAAGTGTTTGCCGAATTTAGCGTGGCATTCGCGGTTCAACGCATCGAGGCGCTGGATAAGTTCGAGTGCGGCTTCGCAGGCGTGGATGGCGTGTCGGGAGTCGGGAAGCGGTGCGCCGAAAACAACGCGCAGACTTTCGCCGTCACATTCATCGAGGTAGCCGCCGTGCTCGACCAGCACGTCGGCGGAGTTGCGCAGGAAGGCATTCGTCATCGCCACATGATCCTGCACGTTCAGCGAGTCGGCGAGTTCGTCGTGGTTGAAAAGTTCGCAAATTACGACGGTGGCGGTGCGCTGTTCGCCTTCGAATATCAGCGGAATGTCGCTATCGAGCAACGCGGTGAAAGTGCGCGCCGAGACACGGTCGCCGAGGAACTGGTGCAGTGTGCGTTTTCTGCGCCCCGCGCTCGTCTGGCCATAGAAAAATGCGCAGGTGAACGACAGGACGATGGCAGCGATGCTGGCGAAGGGGCTGAAAAAAACATCACGGAGATTGAGCGCCCACGCGGCGGCGAAAGTTTCCGCGAGCGCGACGACGGCGATGACGGCTTTCAGTAAGTTGCGCCCGATGTCCACGGTGGTCCATGCGATGCCGAGTGCGAATGTAAGAATCAGCAAATACTGCGAAGCGCGCGCAGTGCCGGGTTCGGGATAGTCGAGGAAGGATGCAAGTGCGGCATCCAGCGCGCGAAATGCGCCCAACTCGAAAAGGCCCGCAGCGATGAAGGCGGCGAGAGATGCACAGACGAGTGTGGCCTTGATGTGACGCAATGTGCGTGGGATGTAGCACGCACGCCGCATCGGGCGCAACCATCGCAGCGTTCTGCAGCACTTTTATCGAAAGGGCTGCGCGATATTTTAGTGCGGATGCAAAGTTTCGTTTGCCTTCGCTGGAACGTCCGTTACCTCTCACGCACTTTTTACGAAATGGAAGAGCACCCTCAACTTGAAGAATCTGCGACCGATGAAGTCCCGACGGATGCGGAGATTGAGGTCGTTCACGTGGAGCCCATCCACACGCTCGATCACGTAGATTTGTATCTCCAGGTCGGCCAGGAAGCGGGGGCGTCGGATATTCATCTCGCCGTGAACGTCCAGCCAACGTGGCGTCTCTTTGGAAATCTTGAACCGATTTGGATTCAGGCGGATTTAGTCACTGTGAATGACACCGAGCGGCTGGCGATGGGCTTTTTGAATGAGGAGCAACAAAAGAGGCTGAGTGAAAAGGGCGACATTGATTTTGCCTACGCGACGGCGTTTGGCCGCTTCCGCGCAAGCGTCGTGAGGCATCGCCTCGGATTGGATATTGTTTTTCGTATCATCAGCACGAGCGTCCGCACGATGGATCAGCTCGGATTGCCCGAGACGTTGAAGATGCTCTGCCAATATCAGAACGGCCTCATCCTCGTGACGGGCTCCGTGGGCTCCGGCAAAAGCACCACGCTCGCCGCGATGATAGATTACATCAACGAGACGCGGCACGAGCACATCATCACGCTCGAAGACCCCATCGAATACGTCATCAACTCGCGCAATTGCCACGTCACGCAACGCGAAGTCCACACGCACACGAACAGCTTCGCCGCTGCGCTCCGTGGTTCGCTCCGTGAGGACCCGGATGTGATCATGGTCGGTGAAATGCGCGACCTCGAAACCATCCAGCTCGCGATCACCGCGTCCGAGACGGGCCACTTGGTGCTCGCCACGCTCCACACCGGAAATGCCGCGCGCACTTTGGATCGTGTGCTCGATGTGTTTCCGGTGGATCAGCGCGAGCAGATCCGCGTCATGGTTTCCGAATCCCTGCGCGGCATCATTTCCCAGCAACTCGTGCCGACGCAGGATGGCAAAGGCCGTGCGCTCGCGCTGGAAATTCTGCTACGCACGGAGGCCGTTGCCGCGTGTATCCGCGATGGGAAAACTTTCATGTTGCCCGGCGTGATGCAGACCGGCGGAAAATTGGGCATGATAGTCATGGATGATTCCCTGCTGAATCTTTACCGGGCGGGCATCATCACCGCCGAGGAAGCCTACATGCGCTCCGAGCAAAAGGCGATCATGCGCACGCAACTCACGGGCGCGTAACTTTTTTTCGACATGGCCTACATAGACCAATTCTTTCAATTTATCGTTGAGCACAACGCTTCCGATCTTCATCTCGGAGAAAACCAGCCGCCGAAAATGCGGCTGCACGGCACTATCATTCCGATCCGCGAAGAGCTGCTGCTTCACGCTGAACTCGCAGGGATGATGGAGGAAATCTGCGGCCCGAAAAAATGGGCGCGCTTCATGGAAAGTGGCGACCTCGATTTCGCCTACGAGATGAACGGGGACTCGCGCTTCCGCTGCAATTACCTCAAGCAAACCAGCGGGCTAGGTTGCGTTTTCCGTCTCATCCCCACGAAAATTCTGTCGCTCGACCAACTTGGAGTCCCGCCTGTCGTCAAGGAATTCGGCCACATGAAAGGCGGACTCGTCCTCGTCACCGGCCCCACCGGCTCTGGCAAAAGCACCACGCTCGCCGCGCTCATTGACTACATCAACACGAACTTCAACCGCCACATCATCACGGTCGAGGAGCCGATTGAATTCGTCCATTCCAACAAAAAAAGCATCATCACACAGCGCGAAGTTCCCGATCACTGCGCCAGCTTCGCGCAAGGATTGAAGGCATCACTTCGCGAAGACAGCGACATCGTCCTCGTCGGCGAAATGCGCGATCTCGAAACCATCCAGCTCGCGCTCACCGCCGCCGAGACCGGGCTCCTTGTCTTCGGCACACTCCACACGAACAACGCCCGCAAAACCGTGGATCGCATGGTGGACGTATTCCCGTCCGATCAGCAGTCGCAAGTTCGCACCATGCTCTCGAATTCACTTCGTGGAGTCGTCGCCCAGCTCCTTCTGAAAAAGACCGAGGAATCAGGCGGCGGTCGTATGGCCGTGAACGAAATCCTCATCGTCAACAGCGCAGCCGCCGCGATCATCCGTGAAGGTGCCACGCAGAAAATGCAGGACGTCATCATCGGCGGAAAAGGGCAGGGGATGCAGTTCATGGACGACGCGATTTGGACGGCGATGCAGCAGGGCAAAGTCAGCCCGATGGAAGCCTACATGAAGGCGATTGATAAAAACCGGTTCCGCGTTTTTCTCGGACGGGATACGAACGTATTGTAGCCCGCCTGCTCAACTGATCAGCAGCAGGCGCAGTGGGTCGCCGGGGCGAGTCTCGGGGGCGCGGTGGATGCACGGCGGGACGGGGCTGCCGGGCCAGTCCGTGGCGATGCGCCAGAGATTGCCGATGCCGAAGGAAAATGGACGTGCGTGCGGGAGCGGGGCGTAGTGCAGATCGTAGCAGTTTTCGTTTAGAAATTCGTGAAAGGCGGCGTCATCCTTTCCGCCATAAAGTTTGAGGAGTTCGGCGCGCGTTTCGGGGATGTCCACGCGCCGCTGCGCTTCGTCGTTGCGCAATCCCTCGCTTGGTGCGCCGTGGTATGTGCAAAGCCAAGTGTCCGCTTCCACCGGGGCGCTGTCGGTGTGAAAGGAAATGACGTCCGTGGGCACCGGCCCCGGATTTTCGTCGCGGAGATAGCCGTTGATGCAGTTGAGCGTGGGATCGCGATCGTGTTCGCGGAGGAGTCGCTGATCTTCGAGCAAAATGGCGATGGCGGCGCGGCCTGCCGCACTCACCGGGAGGCTGGCAAGTTGCGCTTCGTCGAGCGTGTTGATCCCCTCGCTCACAACCAAATGCTCCAGCACTTCGCCGAAATCCCCAGCCAGCGTGCGCGCCCAGCAGAGCGCATTGACGCCATCCGCAAAAGGCGTCGTGAGCAGTTCGTGAAAACTTTTCACCGTCTTGATGCGTGGGTCGCCATCCTCCGTTTGGCAGAGGATGATTTTAGATTGGAATGAGGGATCGTCGCTCATGTCTTTCAAATGCATCGTGCGAGGAGGACAGCGGATTTGATTTTGGAAGGCGAGTGGGTTCTCGGTGGAGATCGGCCAGCTCGCGAAGGTCGTCGTGGAGCGCGAAAGCAAGCGCGTGGAAATCACCGCAACGATCGAGGCGCGGAAGTAAGCGTGGTTTCCACCTTGCCACTGTGTGTGGGGTCTGGGCTAAATGCGGGCGATGACTTCGCCTGAAAAGCACCCGACACTGACCGTGGGCGAGTTCTACACACGGCACTCCGAGTCGTTGCAACTCGAACTACTCACGGAGTCGGGCATTGGTTTTCAGCGGCGCATCCGCGAGCCCACGATCAACCGGCCCGGCTTGGCGCTCTGCGGATTTTTTTCGTATTTCGCGGATAAGCGCATTCAGGTTTTGGGTTCGGCGGAGCTGTCGTATTTGAAAAGTCTGCCGGACAAAGAAGTGGCGCAACGCTGCGAGGCGATGTGCGAGCACCCCATCCCGTGCATCGTGGTGGCGCGGCATCATCGCGTGCCGGAGTCGCTCATCACTGCGGCGAGGGATCGCGAGATTGCGGTGTTCAGCACGCCGATGGTGACGATGCGATTCATCAATGCGGCCACGCTCGCGCTGGAGTTTGATTTTGCGCCGCGCAAAAGTGAATACGGCAGCATGGTGGACATCCAGGGCATCGGCGTGATGATTCGCGGCTCCAGCGGCATCGGCAAAAGCGAGTGCGTGCTCGGCTTGCTCGAACGCGGCTATTCGCTGGTGAGCGATGACATCACACATTTTCGCGTGGTTGAGGGGCGCGAGTTGATGGGCACGAGCGCGGAGTTGACGCGAAATCACATGGAGGTGCGCGGCATTGGCGTGATCAATGTGACGGCGATTTTTGGCGTCGGTGCGATCCGTATGGAGAAGCGGCTGGACCTCGTGGTGACGCTGAAGGACTGGCAGGAGATCGAGGAAATCGAGCGCACTGGAATCGAGCAGCAGTATTATGAAATCCTCGGTTTATTCATCCCTCATGTGACTGTGCCTGTCCGTTCGGGACGCGATTTAGGCCGGTTGGTGGAGGTGGCTGCGCTCGATCAAAAGCTGAAGAGTCACGGGCACAATAGTGCAGTTGAATTCAATGAACGCTTGCTGAATGCGATGCAGCCAAAGAAGAAAGAAGAGTAACCGATGAGCATTTTGAAACCAAAAATCACCATCAGCCGGGAAATCGAGATCATCAACAAACTCGGGCTGCACGCGCGCCCGTGCTCGAAATTTGTGAAGCTCGCGGCTCAGTTTAAATGCGAGGTGTGGGTGGTGAAGGACGAGCAGACGGTGAATGGCAAGAGCATCATGGGACTCATGATGCTGGCGGCGGGGCAGGGGAGTATGCTGGCAATCACTTGTGAGGGGGCCGACGCTGAGGCTGCGCTGGCTGCGCTGGAGAAACTCGTGCTCACTAAATTTGATGAAGAGTGAAAGGCGATTCCAAGGTGTAGCGGTATCCCCGGGCATCGCACGAGGAACGGCCTACATCTATCGCCCGGACGAAGAGCTTCCACCACGACGCAGCGTGTCTGATGTCGAGTCGGAGATGCGTCGTTTGCAATCCGCGCTCGCTGCCACGCGTCGGCAAATTATTTTGATGCAGGAGCGTGTGGCCGACCAACTGGGCGCGCATGACGCGGCGATTTTCGATGCACATTTGCTCGTGGTGGAGGATGGCGTGTTGATGGACGAAGTGCAGAAACTTCTCCGCGCTGAACGCTGCAACGCGGAGCACGCATTTCACACCGTCACCCAGCGATACACGAAGACGCTCGCGGAGATGGACGACGTGTATTTGCGCGAGCGCTCGGTGGATATTTTCGACGTGTCGCGGCGTGTGATCCACAATTTGCTCGGGAAAGATCACGCGGGTCTCGCGGGGCTGACGTCGTCGCACGTGGTGCTCGCGCACAATCTCACGCCGAGCGACACGGCGCAGATGAACCGCACCAACGTGCTCGGCTTTGGCACGGAGGTCGGCGGCAGGACTTCGCACACGGCGATCATGGCGCG
The DNA here is from genome assembly GCA_043766295.1 of Spartobacteria bacterium. Taxonomy (GTDB): domain Bacteria; phylum Verrucomicrobiota; class Verrucomicrobiia; order Chthoniobacterales; family Chthoniobacteraceae; genus SXWH01. The sequence continues at coordinate 13,404 of JAYUIF010000247.1, forward strand.
TTCGATGAACATCCCGGCGATTGTCGGCATCCATGCAGCGATGGTGGAAGTCGAAGAAGGAGCGCCGGTGTTGCTCGATGGCTATAGCGGTCTGCTGATCGTCCACCCGAGCGAGCAGACGCTTTTTGAATACGGCGAATTGCAGAATCGCCGACGGAGCGTGGAGACGGAACTCGGGCAGTTGCGTGAAACGGCGTCCACGATGCGCGATGGGAGGCAAGTCACGCTCGCGGCAAACATCGAAGCGCCCGAGGACACGGAGCAAGTGCGTGCGAGCGGCGCGGAGGGCGTGGGGCTTTTCCGCACGGAGTTTCTATATCTTAATCGCGATGATATGCCGGACGAAGAGGAGCAGTTCGCCGCCTATCGCAAAGTCAGCGAGGCGCTGTGGCCGCACCCGGTCATCTTCCGCACGCTGGATCTCGGCGGCGACAAATTGCACGAGCAACTCCACGCGACGCCGGAGGTGAATCCGTTTCTCGGCTGGCGGGCGATTCGTGTGTGTCTGGAGCGGCTGGATATTTTCAAGCCGCAGCTCCGCGCAATCCTGCGTGCGAGCGTGCGCGGAAACGTGAAGCTGCTGCTCCCGATGATTTCCGGCATCGGCGAAATCCGGCACGCCAAGGAACTGATCGAAGAATGTCGCGCTGAGTTGCGCGCAGAGGGGCGTGAGTTCGCCGCCGAGATGGAAATCGGCATCATGATCGAGGTGCCGAGCGCCGCGATCATTGCGGATGTTCTTGCGAAAGAGGTGGATTTTTTCAGCCTCGGGACGAACGACCTCGTGCAATACACCGTCGCCGTTGACCGCACGAACGAGCACATCGCTCATCTTTACGAGACCACGCATCCCGCCGTGATTCGCCTGATCAAGCAGACGGTGGATGCTGCGCACGCTGCTGGAATTTGGGTCGGCGTTTGCGGCGAAATGGGCGGCGACATCACGCTCACACCGCTTCTTATCGGCCTCGGCGTGGACGAACTGAGCTGCGGCGCATCCGTGTTGCCGCGAGTGAAGCGTGCAGTGCGCTCGCTCGATTCCGACATCTGCCAGCGCCTCGCCGCAGCCGCACTCGCTTGCGATTCAGGTGCTGCCATTCAGGCTGCGTGCGATGCAGTCGCCCACGAGCACTATGGCGATCTATTTTGAGCAGCCTTTTTCAAATGCTAGAAAATTAGCATTGCCGTTTTCTACCAAATGGCATATCTCTGCCGCCGATTTATGAAGCAAATCACACTCTTGGGCTCCGTCCTTGTTGCCGCGCTTGCGCTGTCGGCCTGCGACCCGAAACCAAAACCACGCACGAAACCCGCGCCCAGTGGCGACAACCCAACCGCGATAAATCCTCAAGGGCCGAACGTCCCAACGATTGATCCGACTAGTGTCGAACCGACGGTCAAAACGCCCGATCCCGATCCGATTCCAAAAAACAAAATCCCCGAGGCACCCGGTCAGCGGAATCCCGAATACGCCATCAAAGTCGAAGGGAAAGCCGGCTATGTGAAGAGCCCCTACGACAATCAGGGTCGCCTCATTGATGTGCGCGGTCTGCCTCCCGGCACCGAGGCCGAGTGCCCATACACGCACCGCACCTTCCTCGTCCCCCCGTAGGCCCGGCTCCGCCATGTTTCTTTTGTCCCCGGCTTGTCGGTCGCACCGCAAGCCGGGGTCTTTTTTCTCCATATGAAACGCATCGCCATCCTCGGCCCCGGACTTCTTGGCGGCTCCATCGCGCTGAAATTGCGCGCTGTTGGCGGTGCACACGTCGCACTGTGGGCGCGGCGCGCGGAGGCGGTGGAGGAGATCCGTGCGCGTGGTTGCGCGGACGCGGCGTCCACCGATGTCCGCGAAGTTGTGCGTGGTGCGGACGTTGTTGTTTTTTGCGTGCCAGTCGGCGCGATGCCTGCGCTGGCGCGCGAAATCGCCGGCGAACTTCGCGCGGATACCATCGTCACCGATGTCGGCAGCGTGAAAGCCACAGTGGTTGCCGAGTTGAGCGCGATTTTCGCCGGGCGTGCGCTTTTTGTCGGTAGTCACCCGATGGCCGGCAGCGAATTCACCGGACTGAAAGCCGCGCGCGCGGATCTTTTTGAAGGCACGACTTGCATCGTCACTCCCGGCGATTCCGGCGAGGCTACGGCGAAAGTTTCCGCATTTTGGCAAAGCCTCGGTTGCCGTGTCGTGCAGATCGCAGCAGCGGAGCACGACGAATGTGTCGCGCTCATCAGCCATCTGCCGCACCTCGTCGCGGGCACGCTCGTTCGCACCGTCGCCACGAACAATCCGCACGCGTTCGACGTCGTCGGCCCCGGCTTCCGCGACACCACGCGCGTGGCGAGCGGGCCGCCTCCGATGTGGACTGAAATTCTGCGCGAAAACTCAAACGCTGTCGTTGCAGCGATTGATGCCATGATTGCCAAGCTCGCCGAATTCCGCCAAACCCTCGCGCCCCAAAGCGACCCGCAGGCTCTTCACGACTTGCTCGCCGAGGCAAAAAAAACACGCGACCAAATCACTTTCCCGAAATGACCGACTGGAAAATCCGCCGAGCACCGACGATTCACGCAGAAATCAAAGTGCCGGGCGATAAAAGCATCTCACACCGCTCCATCATGCTCGCCGCACTCGCGAACGGCACCGCGCAAATCACCGGATTTCTGCCGAGCGAGGATTGTCTTTCCACGATGAAAGCATTCCAGCAACTCGGCGTGCAAATCGAGCGAGTGGATGAAACCACGCTCGTCGTCCACGGAACGCGCGGGAAATTCACCGCGCCGACTGGCGACATTGATTGCGGCAACTCTGGCACAACGATGCGACTGCTCAGCGGCATCCTCGCCGCGCAGCCATTCCGCTCGCGACTCATCGGCGACGCCTCACTCAGCAAGCGCCCGATGAAGCGTGTCATGCAGCCACTCGCGCAGATGGGTGCGCGCATCACCGCAGAGGGCGGCGATGGTCGTGCGCCGCTTTTCATCGAGGGCGGATCGCTCACGGGCATCGCATACAATTCGCCAGTCGCCAGCGCGCAGGTGAAAAGCGCGGTTCTTCTCGCGGGCCTTTTTGCGAAGGGAACGACCAGCGTCACCGAGCCCGATCAATCGCGCGATCACACGGAGCGGATGCTGGCGTGGCACGTCGCGCATCCGCGCAGAAATGGACTCACCGTGAGTGTGCTCGGCGGGCAGTCGCTGGAGTCGCGCGATTTCGATGTGCCGGGCGATATTTCCAGCGCTGCATTCTGGCTCGTCGCCGCAGCAGCGCAGCCCGGAGCGCGTTTGATGGTGGAAAACGTGGGCCTCAATCCCACACGCACCGGCATCCTCGCCGTGCTCATTCGCATGGGCGCGCAAGTGAACGAAATCATCGGGAGCAGCGAAGGTGAACCGCGCGGTTCCGTCGAGGTGCGTGGCACACGGCTGAAGGCGACGACAATTTGCGGAAAGGAAATCCCCAACGTGATTGATGAGCTACCCATCCTCGCCGTCGCAGCCGCATTGGCCGAAGGGCGCACGGTGATTCGCGATGCGAAGGAACTGCGCGTGAAAGAAACCGACCGCATCGCCGCAGTCGCGAAGAATCTCCGCGCATTCGGAGTGCAGGTGGAGGAGCGCGAGGACGGAATGGAAATCGTCGGCGGCTGTCCATTGCACGGTGCTGAAGTCGAGAGCTTCGGCGATCATCGCATCGCCATGTCCGCTGCGATCCTCGGTCTTTTCGCCGAGGGGCAGACGATTATTCACGACACCGATTGTGTTGCCACGAGCTACCCCGGCTTTTACGAAACACTCCAGCACGTAGTGAAAACGAAGAACTAACCATGCCGAAAGTCATCGCCATAGACGGCCCAGCCGCCAGCGGAAAAAGCAGTGTCGCCCGCGCACTCGCGCAGCGCATCGGCTGGCTCTACGTGAATAGCGGCGCGATGTATCGCGCGGTCACGTGGCTTGCAGTTTTGCGCGGTGTGCCGTGCGACGATGCCGGAAAGGTGCTCGGCTTGCTCGATACGACGGAATTTTCCTGCGGCGTGCGCGATGGAGAAAGCACGATCCTGCTCGATGGCACTGATCCCGATTTACATCTCACCGAGCCAGCCGTGAACGCCAACGTTTCGACCATCGCCAGCATCCCGGAGGTGCGCCGCATCCTCGTGGAAAAGCAGCGCGCTTTTGCAGTCGCGAACGACATCGTGATGGAAGGGCGCGACATCGGCAGCGTCGTATTTCCCGAGTCGCCCTACAAATTTTACATAGACGCCAGCCCCGAAGTCCGCTCCCGTCGTCGTGCAAGCCAGGGACTCGCCGATACTATTGCGGCGCGCGACAAAATTGACACCACGCGGCGCACGAGCCCGCTCGTCATCGCAGAGGATGCGCACGTCGTGGACAGCTCGAATCTCACGATAGATGGAGTCGTCGGCGAGATCATCGGGCGCTTAAAAATGAAGGGGCTCGCGTTGCCGCCGGGAGTGTGAGTCGCTGCGCATGGGCCTGATTTACAACCTCTGCTGGAACCTCGCCGGATTCGCCGCGCGTGATTTCTTCCGGCTGCAAATTCACGGACAGGAAAACATCATTGAGGACGGCCCCGCGCTTCTGGCGATGAATCACCAGAGCTTCCTCGATCCGCCGCTCGCCTCGATTTGCTGCCATCGCCAAATCCATTTCCTCGCTCGCAAGACGCTCTTCGACATTCCGTATCTTGGAAATTTGCTGCGGCATCTGAATGTGATCGGCGTGGACCGCGATGGTGCGGACATGAGCGCGCTGAAAAGCGTCATACGGCTCGTGCGCGGTGGCGGTTGCACGATCATCTTTCCCGAAGGCACTCGCTCGCGCGATGGACAACTCCAACCAGCAAAAGCGGGCGTCGGTCTCGTCATCGCCAAGACGCTCGCGCCAGTTGTGCCGATGCGCGTCTTCGGTGCATTCGATGCATTTCCACGCGGTAGAAAACTTCCGCGCTGCGTGCCGATTACCGTCGTCATCGGAAAGCCGCTGCATTTCACAAAAGCGGATGTCGCTGGCGATCCGCGCGATGTCTATCAGCGTCTCAGCGAACAGGTGATGGCTCGCATCGCGGAGTTGCGCCTGCCGTAGTTCGCCGCGCTTGCGTCGCTGGCGAACTGCTGGCACGTAGCCTCTATGCGCGCACTTTTTTTCCTCTTCTTCGCCACCACCATCGCTTTCGCCGACGACGCACCGCGCGTCTCCACATGGAACGGCTACGAGCGTCTTGATTTCAAAGTCGCCGACCACGCAGCGCTCGTGGTGAAACCGAAAACCCCAGCGGACGGGATGCCGTGGATTTGGCGCACGGAATTCTTTGGGCATGAACCGCAGGGCGACATCGCCTTGCTCGCGGCAGGCTGGCACGTCGCGTATTTCGAAGTGAGCAATATGTATGGCGCTCCGCCGTCCATTGATCTGATGGCGAAATTTCACGCGCACGTTACGAGTGAGATGGGTCTTGCGAAGCGCGTCACGCTGGAAGGTTTCAGTCGTGGCGGTCTGTATGCCGTGAACTTCGCAGCAGCGCATCCCGACAAAACAGCGGCGCTATATCTCGACGCGCCCGTGCTCGATATTCGCTCGTGGCCCGGCGGTAAAGGCAAAGGCAGAGGCGACAAAGGTTGCTGGCAGCAGGCGATGAATATTTACAACCTCACCGAAGAAACGGCTCCAACATTCAAAGGCAACCCGCTCGATAGCGCCGAGCTTCTCGCGAAGGCAGGCATCCCGATTATTGCAGTTTGCGGCGATGCGGATGACGTGGTGCCTTTCCCGGAAAACACGAAGCTCTTCGCGGAAAAATACACCGCTGCCGGTGGAAAAATTGAAGTCATCACTAAGCCGGGCGTGAACCATCACCCGCATTCGCTGAAAGACCCCAAGCCGATTGTGGATTTCCTTTTGAAGAACGCGCTGAAGTAGCGCCGACTGCCAGCCGTTCCGAGCGGTGGCACTTGTGCTGCTTGATGGGTGAGCGTGTCTTTTCGTAGCGCTATCAAGTTCATTTTCGTTATCGCACTCTTCGCCGCAGCGTTCGTGTTTTGGCCGTGGCGTGAGTTGAAGCAGCCGCCGGGCGTGCTGATTCAAGGAACACCGCTCCAAAAGGAAATCGCGCCGAAGTCGCTCTCCGATGTGGATGGATGGAAACTCATTGCGGTCGCGGAATACAGGCTGCATGGGCGCGTGCTCGGAACGAAAACCTACCACAGCGGCCCGCAATCGGGACTCGTTCCCACAGACGTGGCGGTTGGCTGGAAAAGGATGAGCGACTCAGCGGTGCTGGATCATTTGTCGCTCTCAATGGGGAACCGCTTTTTCTTTTACGAATGGAGCGACACGCCGCCGATAGCGCAGGACGAGATCAAAATTTCAGCGGCGAACAACCACGTCATTGCTGCGAATGATGAAGTGCGCAGCGTGATCCGCTGGCTACGCGTCGGGCAGATTTTGACGATGAAAGGGTATCTCGTGAATGCCACGAAGATCGGCGGTTTCATTTGGAACAGTTCGCTCCGCCGGGACGACACCGGCAACGGTGCATGTGAACTTTTTTATGTGGAGAGCGCGAAGGTGGTGAATACTTTGGCAGAGGAAAAATAGCGCGCATCTACGGGTGCAGGCTGTGGAGCGGGTCGTGTGTTTTAGGAAATGACGAATTACGGGAGGCGCATTGTCACTGCATCGCAGCGCGCAGCCAGTGCGTGAGAAAAGCAATCTCATCATCCGAAATATCGAAGGGCGGCGTGAAACTGAGGACGTTTGCCGATGGTGAATCGGCGAGTAATAGCAGGCCATCGCGCAGGGCGTGTTGAATGAGTGCCACGGCGCGATCACCATCCGGTTGCCCGTTTGGTTTTACTAACTCCATGCCGAGCATGAGTCCCATGCCGCGCACTTCGCCGATGTGAGGAGAACGGATCGCTGCGAGCGCAGTGCGCAATTTTTCTCCACGCTCGCACACCATTCGCGCTACGGCTGGGTCCGCGTGTTTTTCGAGCGAGGCCAGCGCCATCGCGCAGCCGAGCGGGTTGCCGAGGAAGGTGCTCGTGTGCAGCGCCTCGCCATTTGAGAGCGGCCATGCGTCCATGATTTCTGCGCGCCCCACGCACGCACTCAGCGGGAATCCGCCGGTGAGCGCTTTGCCGAGGCAGATCAAATCCGGCACCATGCCCGAGTGCTCGCAGGCAAAGAGCGCGCCAGTGCGATTGAAGCCGGTGAGGATTTCATCGGCGATGAGCAGCAGTCCGTGCGCATCGCACACCTCGCGCAGCAAGCGGAGAAAATCGCGCGGCGGCACCACGCAGCCACCGCGACCTTGGATCGGCTCCACGAGTATCGCGCCCACATTCCGCTCGCGGATCGTTTTTTCCAAATCCGCCCGCATTGCGTCCAACTCATCATCGGTGCGAGGGAAGGGGAGCAGCGTCGCAAAATCCGCCAACTGCGAGCGAAACGGTTCACGAAAAAACGGCAGTCCACCTGCCGCCAGCGTGCCGAATCCCAATCCATGATAGCCGCCGCGAAACGCGATCACGCCTGGTTTCCCCGTGCGGAGCAGCGCAGTTTTCAGCGCAGCTTCCACCGCCTCGAATCCCGAGTTGCCGAGAATCACCTTGCCCGCGCCCGCTCCCCATCGCTCGAAAGTCAGCGCACTCAGCCGCTCGCAAAGTCGCACTTTCAGCTCCGTGGGATGCACGTCGCCCATCGCGTGCATGAGCACGCCCGCCTGCGCTGCGAGCGCATCCCGCGACTCCGCGCGCGTATGCCCGAGCCCCGCGACGCCGAAGGCCGCAGTGAAATCGAGAAAGCGATTTCCGTCCGCGTCCCACACATTCACGCCATCCGCGCGCTCCCAAAAAATCGGCCAGTCTTCCGCGAGAAATGTCACATTTCTCGACTCACACCGCCGCAGCCTCGCTGCCAGTTCCCGCGAACGTGGACCGGGGATTTCTGTTTTTAAAAGTGGGAGCATCCCGCCGATATGCCGTCTGGCTCCGATTCGCGAAAGCACGAAACATCAGCTAAATCGCGCTTGCCACAAAGGTAGCTCTATCTAACTTCCACAAATCTTTCACAAAACGGACACAACGAATGACGCTCGGTAATCTTCTGTCGGCTCAAGCAATCCTCCCGGAAATGCAGGCCACCGAGCGGTATGCTGCCATCGCGGAGTTGGTGGATCTCCTTGTCGCTCGCGATCAGATCGCAGCGGAAAATCGCGACACTGTCCTCGAAGCGTTACGCGCTCGCGAGGAAACGATGAGCACGGGCATCGGCTTCGGAATCGCCATCCCGCACGCATCGAGCGAGCACGTCACGGAAGTCGTCGCCGCGTTTGGCCGCTCCAGCGTGGGCATCGAATTCGAGGCGCTCGATAACGCGCCGGTCAAATTCGTCGTCCTCTTCGTCGTCCCGAAAGATCAATTTCAAACCCATCTCCGCACGCTCGCTGCCATCGCGAAATTTCTCAACGACCGCGCTGTCCGTGATCGTCTGGGGGCCGCAACGAGCGCCGACGAAATTCTCGCCATCTTCGAGAAGAGCGGCCCGAAGGCCTGACGCGCACGGCGGGATGCCGAGGGTGAATGGCGATGACGCAGTGATGTCGCGATAAATTCCACGTCCAATTTTCATGCAGACCATCCAG
>JAYUIF010000248.1:0-8987 GCA_043766295.1 Spartobacteria bacterium
TCCACACGCAGCGCCTGCACATTCGCCTCACGATCTCCATTCGGGTTCGTGTGAAATGCGTGCTCATTGAACCCCGTCATCACGTAGAAAGATTGCGCCGCCGAGCCTGCTGTCAGTCGCGTAATCTGGCTCGTTTCCCAGCCGGACTGGGCCACGATGAAAATGCCCGCATCTCCGCGAATCACCTTCTGCGCGTAGCCAGCGAGCGGCACATCCTGCTTCACCTCTCCGCTGCTGCGCTCCAAAGCAACTGCGTGCGTGCCGTCCACCACCCACACGATGTCGCCGAGCGGCACGGCCTGCGGCGCGATGGGTGCGATGGAAATGAAAGAATGAATCGCTGGCGACTGCACTTCCTCCTGCGGTTCGGTTTTTGAAGCGGGCTGTAATTTAGCGAGCGCATCTTCGTCGGCTTTATGCTCGGCAGTGATTGCGGCCAGTCGCTTCTCGTCGTCCTTAACTGCGTTTTTCTGAAAATCCGTTTTGGCCGCCGCGCGTTTCGTTTCGATGCTGCTGGCGAGTTCAGCGATTTTCGGTGCGCGCTTTTTCATGCGCGCCTCGAACATTTTCACATCGGCGCGCGTCGTGGAATTCAGCTTGTCCACCTTCGAGCGATCCGCCCCGAAAACATGAGCCGTCTCGCTCGATGAGATCGGCGGGGCCGACGAAACTGCTGGAGCCTGCTTGGGCGGAGCAGGCTTCGCAGCGGACGTGCGCGTGGCGATGAGTTCGGCCTGATACTTCGCAACTTCCTGGTTGAATTGCAGCGTCGCCTCCGCAGTGCTGAGCGCATTTCGCTTCACCGCCAGCTCGTCAGCCCATTGCTGAAGCTTCGCAAAACGGATGTTCAACGCTTCGCTGTTTTGCATATCCACTGCTGGCTGCGGCGGAAGTTTCACACTCCATTTTTCAGTGCGCGAACCGAGGTCGCAGAGCTTCACTTCATCATCGGATATCAACACGATTTGGCCATCCCCCGCAGGCCAGCAACCGTTTCCGCGACCAGCCTCCTTCACCGGGATGGACATCACGGCGCGCGGCTTTCGCCCGAAAAATAAATACCAAAAACCCGTCGCCATCAGCACGAACACGAGAGTGACGATGATGTATTTCTTTTTGCCACTCTTTGGGCTCTCCGCCTTCGTGGAAAGCGTTCCTGGTTCATTGCGTAGTTGCATCGGTTATGGATTCAAGAGCACCGCATTTGGCGGCAAGATTAAATCAAACGTGGCGCTCACACCCATCGTCTCTACATGGCCGTCCACGAAAAGCACATTGCCGCCGCTGCCACCGTGATTGCCACCGTGATTGCTGCCGGTGCCGTCCGTGGAGAAAAGCGGTGCGTCTTTCGACTTTGGCGACGTATTCACCTGCGCATCGGAGATCAGCATTTGCCGGCGATCGGCATCTTTTTTCAGACCGGAAATATACGCGTAACCAAAACCCGATTTTGCCTCCGGGCACGCGATCAACGCAGCATCGCTCGTGTATTTCGGCACCAGCAAACTAAGCGGCTGAGTGGAACTCTTCGCGCCAGCCACTGCCGGAAACGCACCATCGTTTTCGTTCGCGTAAAGCGTGAGCGCGAGATGCAGCTTGCGCATATTTTCCGCGCAACGCGTGAGCTTCTGCGCACGCAGGCAGGAGGTCGTCGGCGCAACGACGACGCTGTAAAGCACCACGACGATGAGCATCACGACGAGCAACTCGACGAAGGCAAAAGCGGATTCACGGCGAAACGCGGACATAGACGGGGATTAGCACCTTCAGTGCCTTGAATTGGACGTTGAGCCGGAGCGACAACCCCGCTAGCTGTTCCGGCAATATGCCGAACGCCAAAGACCAGCCATCGCAGGAGCACACTTTTGAAACCGCCCTCGGGCAGCTCGAAAAGATCGTGCGCGATATGGAGTCCGACGACATGCCGCTCGAACAACTGCTCGTCGCCTACGAAGACGGGACGAAACTCGTGAAAGTCTGCCAGCAAAAACTCGGTGAAGCGGAGAAGAAAATCGAAATCATCCAGCGGCGCGCGGCGGCAGATCCCGAATTGAAAGAGTTTGACCCGGCGGCCAAACCCGCGGCCAAGGGAGTCAGCCTTTTCTAAAGCCCGTATATTTTTTTCTCATCCCTACTCCGTAAATGACCGATCCCATCCTGCCGAAAATCAACTCCCCCGCCGACGTCAAAGCCCTACCCGAAACCGCGCTGCCGCAACTCGCCGACGAAGTGCGCGCGGAACTCATCGGCGTGCTTTCCGAGGAAAATCCAAAATCCGTCGGCGGCCACCTCGGCCCGAATCTCGGCGTGGTCGAACTGACCATCGCGCTGCACCGCGTCTTCGACACGCCTGCGGACAAATTCGTCTTCGACGTTTCGCACCAGGGCTACGTCCACAAGCTCTTCACCGGACGCCGCGACCGCCTCAGCACCATGCGGCAATACGAGGGGCTGAACGGCTTTCTCCTCCGCACCGAGAGCGAGCATGACTGCTACGGAGCAGGCCACGCCGGCACCGCACTCAGCGCGGCACTCGGCTTCGCGGTCGCGCGCGATATGCGCGGCGGGGATAATCACGTCGTCTGCATCGCGGGCGACGCCGCATTCACCTGCGGCGTGAGTTTCGAGGCGCTGAACAACGCCGCCGAGCAAACCAAGCGACTCATCGTCATCCTCAACGACAACGAGTGGAGCATCGATCGCAACGTCGGGGCCATGGCCCGCTACTTCAGCCGCATCGCCACGAGCAAACAATACACATGGCTCCACGACCGCGCCGCCGATCTGGTCGAAAAAGTCCTTGGCAAGCGCGTGAAAGCATTTGCCCATCGCGTTGAGACCAGCGTGAAAAATCTCATCGCCCCCAGCGTGCTCTTTGAGGATCTTGGCTGGCGCTACTACGGCCCGATTGACGGACACGATCTCCCTACGCTTTTGCGCACGCTGGAGTTCCTCAAAAAACAGGACGAACCGGTCGTCCTCCACATCAAAACCATCAAGGGAAAAGGCTACGCGCCCGCCATCGAACAGCCGCTGAAATTTCACGGCCTTGGCCGCTTCGAGCCAAAGACCGGCGCAACGAAAGGCACCGCCACGCCGACGTATTCCGAGTTGTTCGGCAGGACGCTCTCGAAGTTCGCCGACACAAACAACAAACTCGTCGCCATCACCGGCGCCATGCCCAGCGGCACCGGCCTCATCTCATTCGCAAAAGACCACCCCGACCGCTATTTCGACGTAGGCATCGCCGAGGAACACGCCGCGCTCTTCGCCGCCGGTCTCGCGTGCGAAGGCTTCACGCCATTCCTCGCCATTTACTCCACCTTCATGCAGCGCGCGTATGACATGATCGTCCACGACATCGCGCTGCAAAATCTCCCCGTCCGCCTGTGCATGGATCGCGGCGGCCTCAGCGGCGACGACGGCCCCACGCACCACGGCCTTTTCGACATCGGCTACCTCCGCCACATCCCAAACATCGTCCACATGCAGCCGAAGGACGAAGACGAATTCTGCGACATGCTGTGGACGATGGCGAACCACCACACCGGCCCCATCGCCATCCGCTACCCGCGCGGCATCGGCACGGGAGTCGCGCCAAAAGAACAGCCGCGCCTTCTCGAAATCGGCAAAGGCGAAGTCGTCAAACACGGCAGCGTGCAGCCCACGCGCGTCGCCATCCTCGGCCTCGGCGGGATGTGCCAGATGGCGGAAGCCGCAGCCGCGTTGCTCGAAAAAGAAGGCATCTCCACCGCAGTCATCAACCCCCGCTGGATCAAACCGCTCGACACCACGCTCATCGAATTTTTCGCGCGCAGCGTGGATGTGCTCTGCACCATCGAAGATCACGTCGTCACCAACGGATTCGGCAGCGCCGTCCTCGAACACCTTTCCGAGCAACGCATCGCCACGCCGCTCGTCCGCATCGGCTGGCCCGATCAATTCATCGAACACGGCAGTCCCGATATTCTGCGGGAAAAGCACGGCCTCACCGCCGAAGCAACCGTCGCAAAAATCCTCGCCGTCCTGCCAGCAAAACAAGGAATGGCGAAGGGCGTGGCATGATCACCCTGCTCGCCCGCGTCTGCACGGTGAATGTGGAGACGATGAAGATCGTGCGGACGATGCCATGACGGAGGAACTGCAAACGCTGCGCGACATCACCACCCGGCTAGAGACGGCGGGGATTGATTATATGCTCACCGGCTCCGTGGCGCTGAACTGCTACGCGCAGCCACGGATGACGCGAGACATTGATTTGGTCGTCGCTTTTTTCCTGAAAGACGCGGCACGGATCGAGCAAGTGCTGGGACCGGACTACTACGTTTTTCCCGAAGCCGCGCGCGATGCGGTGCTGCATCAATCGAGCTTCAACGCCATCCATCAGCACAGCCTGACGAAGGTGGATTTCATGGTGCGAAAGCAGGAGGAGTATCGCCATCACGAGTTCACGCGGCGGGTGAAGATGCGGGTGGAGGGCTTCGAGGTGTGGGTGGTGAGCAAGGAGGATTTGATTCTTTCCAAACTCGACTGGGCGCGCGACTCGCACTCGCAGCGCCAGCTTGCCGATGTGGAGAACCTGATTGCCTCCGGCTGCGACATGGAATATCTGCGGGCATGGTCAGTAAAATTGAACCTGACAGATATGCTGACACGGGTTTCTCCGTGAAGGACACCGCGCCCGAAGTGAATGCGCTGCTTTTCCGCGAGATGATGCAGCGCACCGCTGGCGAGCGACTGGCGATGGGGATGGATATGACGGCCACGGCGAAGGCGCTGGTGTGGGCCTCGCTCCCGGCGGGATTGCCGGAAGCCGAGCGGCGCGCGGCGTTTTGCGAACGGTTCTACGGCACACGCGCGAACTGAAGTTTCGCAGATTTCCCCGCCTCGAATCCAGCGCGCAGAGCATCGCGACGCTTGAGTGTGGTAAAGTTTCAGTTACGCTGCGCGCATGAGTTACGCCGCCATCGAAGTCGAACTACGCGAGGGTCATCTTATCGCGCTCGGATCGGAGCCGCTGCCAAAGTCCGGCGCGGGCTTGCTGGTGATCCTCTCCGGGGAGCCCGAAGCCAGCGCGAAACCGATTCGTAGCAACGGCTGGCTGCCCGCTCTGGCGGAAGTCCGCAAGCGACAAGCTGCACGCGGGCACGCACCACGAACGGCGGATGCCGTGGCGGAGCAACTCCACCAAGAACGCGAAAGCTGGAATTGATGCGCGTGTATCTCGACACGTCGGCGGTCATCTACCTTGTGGAAAATGTCGCCCCTTGGGAAAAATCGGTGCAGGCGTTTCTCAACCAGCCCAATGTCGTGCCGCAGGTGAGCGTGCTTACGCGGATGGAGTGCCGGGTGCAGCCGATGCGCGCAGGCAATGCCGAACTGCTCGCGGACTACGATGCTTTCTTTGCCAGCCTCGATGGCGGGCTGCTGGAATTGAATGCAGCGGTCTTCGAGAAGGCGACCGAGTTGCGCGCTGGATTGAATCTGAAAACGCCGGACACCTTGCACATCGCCGCAGCAATCTCCAGCGGCTGCGATGTGTTTTTGACGAATGATCGGACGCTCACACGCTGCGCGGAGATTCGAGTGCAGGTGCTTGAGGAATCACGCTGAAATCATCCCTGCATCGAAAAATGAGCACAGAGGACGAGTCTCCACACTTGCCATGCTCGTCTTGTCCGCTAAAAACGCGCCCGTTTCCGTGAACTAATTTTCGATGAGCGCACTTTTTCTGAAGCGATTTCTGAGCAACCCTTTTCAGGTCGCTTCCATCGTGCCCAGTTCCAAGGCGCTCATCCGCCGCGTATCCGAAAAGCTCGATCACAGCGGCCCGCGCGTCATCGCTGAATACGGCCCCGGCGAAGGCTGCCACACGCGCGAAATCGTCCGCCGGATGCACCCTGAGTCGCGTCTCCTGCTGTTTGAATTGGACACCGCGCTCTGCGTGCATCTGCAAAAGCAATTCGCCAACGACAAGCGCGTCAGCGTGCATAATCTCGACTGCGCGCGCCTGCCCGAAGTCCTCGCCGAAAAGGCGCTCACGCACTGCGACTATGTCGTCTCCGGGATTCCATTCAGCATTTTGGACAAGGCGAAGAAGCGTGAAATCCTCACCAACACCCACGCGGTGCTCAAGCCCGAGCCGCACGCTGCGTTCGTGATTTATCAGGTGACAAACGAACTGCGAACCCGCGGCCACTGCGACCACTTTGCGCACGCCGAGAGCGAATGGTGCCTCGTCAATCTCCCGCCGATGTTTGTGACCAAGTTTTTCAAGAGCGCAAACGGTCACGCGACGAATGGAAAAAACGGTCATTCGCCCAACGGCAAAAACGGCCACCACGTGAACGGCAACGGCGCGCACTAGCCACCCGTCGCTGCGGGATTTTGTCTGCGCGCACTTTGGGGTCTTCACTTTTTCCTTCATCCTTCCCCCTGCTTCCTGCATCCCTCGTGCATGACCACACGCATTGAAAAAGATTCCATGGGCAACATGCAGGTGCCCGACGACGCGCTCTATGGCGCATCCACGCAGCGCGCCGTGCTGAATTTTCCCGTCTCCGGCTATCGCTTCGGGCGCGAATTCATCCGCGCACTCGGCGTCGTGAAATGGTCCGCCGCGCAGACAAACCTCGAACTCAGTTTGCTTCCCGCGCCACTCGCCACGCACATCCTGCGCGCTGCGGAGGAGGTCATGGAGGGGAAACTCGACGCGCACTTCCCGATCGATATTTTCCAGACCGGCAGCGGCACCTCGACGAACATGAACGCCAACGAGGTCATCGCGAATCGCTGCTCGCAGTTCGCGGGCAAGCCGCTCGGCTCGCGCGACCCGGTGGACCCGAACAATCATGTGAACATGGGGCAATCGTCCAACGACGTCATCCCCACCGCCATCCACGTCGCCGTCGCCGAGCAACTCAGCAAATCCGTCGTGCCCGCGCTGCAAAGCTTGCACATGGCGTTCGAGAAAAAGGCGGCGGAGTTTTGGGACATCATCAAAATCGGTCGCACCCATCTCATGGACGCGACGCCCGTGCGACTCGGCCAGGAATTCAGCGGCTACGCGCGCCAGTGCGAACTCGCAGTCGAGCGAGCCAAGCGCGCGATTGCGGCCGTCGCCGAACTTCCCATCGGCGGCACCGCCGTAGGCACGGGGCTGAATTGCCATCCCGATTTCTCCGGCGCAGTCTGCCGCCATTTGAGCAAGCTCACGGGGACTGAATTCCGCGAAGCGAAAAATCATTTCGAGGCCCAGAGCGCGAAGGACGGACTCGTCGAGGCGAGCGGTCATTTGAAAACCATCGCCGTCTCGCTCACAAAGATCGCCAACGACATTCGCTGGCTCGGAAGCGGCCCGCGCTGCGCCATCGCCGAAGTCACGCTGCCCGAGACTCAGCCCGGCTCCAGCATCATGCCCGGCAAAGTGAACCCCGTGATGAGCGAAGCCGTCATGCAAGTCTGCGCGCGCATCATCGGCAACGACGCCACCGTTACATGGGCCGCCGCGATACTGAGCAACTTCGAGCTAAACGTCGGGATGCCCGTCATCGCCCACGCCGTGCTCGAAAGCTGCCGCCTGCTCGCCAACGTCGCGGAAGTTTTCCGCACCCGCTGCGTCGAAGGCATCACCGCAAACAAAGCGCACTGCAACGAACTGATCGAATTCAGCATGGCGATGGTCACCAGCCTCGTGCCGAAAATCGGCTACCTCGCCGCCGCCGACATCGCAAAAGAGAGCGCGAAAACAGGCCGCACAGTCCGCGAACTCTGCGTGGAAAAAAAAGTCCTCCCCGAAGCCGAACTCACCGCCGCCCTCGATCCCATCGAAATGACCAAGCCCGGCGGCGAAGGCACAGCCGGCGGATAGACGGCCCCAAACTCGGGGCGCATTTGAACCGCGACGCGGCCAAGCAGTGAGGGCAAACAAACGGAGCGCGCCCCGATAAAGAGCGCGCCCCGCTGCGCGGAAAAGCCCGCAATCCGCAATCGGCCTACGGACTGACCGTCACCTTCGCCACATCCGTCCAGTCGCCGTTCGGCGTGCCCTTGTCCCAGAAACGCATCCGATATTCGCGCATCTCCGGCGTCGCGGGCGTGAGCAGCGCGCGCTCATCCATGTAGGGGCTCACGGTATCAATCCCGAGGAACTCCCACGCGCCCGTGCCGCGACGGCTTTCGATATACACCCCCATGTGCGTGTATTTGAAAAACACCAGCTTCACCACCTGCACGCCGCTGCCCTGCTGTATCTCGGCGGTGAATTTTGGAGTCGCGTGGCTGCTGGCATCCTGCGAGCCGACGATGCCGAGGTCCGTGCCAATCGCCTCCGTGTAGTAAACATCCAGCTTCAGCTTCGCCACCAGATTGAAGATGCGCGTGAGCGCCCCCGGCCTCTGCTGGCCGACCCCGCTCGGCAGCGCTGGCACCGTGAAAGCGGGCAGCGTCACCACATTCGGCCCGGCCCCCGTCAGCACCGTATCCACCGCATCCGTCGTGGATGGCGCAAAAGCGCGCACCGCCGGCAGCCATTCGCCCAGCACATAGGCGCACCACCGCGCATCGCTGATGCTCGTCCCCGTGTCCGTGGGCGAGATGTTGAAATTGGGCGCGTGAACGCTCAACTTCGTTGCATAGTTCTCCAGCCAAATCACCTGGTCTGCGATGCGGCTGGGATAGTAGGTTAGTTTTCTCATGGTTTTTGTGTGTTCTGTTTTGTTGTATTTTATTGTGTGTTTGCGTTCTGGAGGAAAATGGGGAGCCGCCCCGGCGGCGGCGGGAGAAAAGAGACCAACACCGTGAAAAAGGGTGCCTTTGTGGAAGCGCAGAGCAGCGTCATCCGAAGCCGGAGTAACGCTGCCCGAAGCTGGAGTAACGCTGCCCGAAGCTGGAGTAACGTTATCGAGAGCCGGAGTAACGTTACCGGGAGCTGGAATAACGTTACCGGGAGCTGGAATAACGTTACCCGAAGCTGGAATAACGTTACC
>JAYUIF010000249.1:0-8983 GCA_043766295.1 Spartobacteria bacterium
CCCAGCGTCGTGTTCAAATTCGCCGTCGAGCTCGCATCAAACACCGCCAAGTCCGCAGCCGCAGGCGCAACTCCACCCACCCAATTTCCGCCCGTGCTCCACACCGCATCCGTCGCCACATTCCACGAAATATTCGCCGCCGTCGCACTCACCGCAAACAACGCCGCGAACGGCACGGCACAAATATGAAGGGCTCGTCGAAGGTGGGAAGATGGGAGCTTTTTCATATCAGGGCGTGAAGGTGTGCGCATGATTCTGTGAGGTGCGCCCAATAACGCAGTAGAAAGATGAGTCCGCAATACCTTTGCTCATTTCCTACGCACGCCCGCGCAGGAAGGCGGAGATTGCTTCCGCGAGGCGTGCTCCGATGCCGGGGAGGGCGGCGATGTCGGCGGTATTTGCGCGGCGGATTCGGGCGACGCTGCCGAAGTGACGGAGGAGCGTTTGCTTGCGCGACTCGCTCACGCCGGGGCACTCGTCGAGCAGGCTCTCGGAGACGCGGCGTTTCATCAGCACTTGGTGGTAGCCGTTGGCCCAGCGATGGGCTTCGTCGCGGATGCGCTGGAGCAATTTGAGCGCGCCGCTTTCGTGCGAAAGGCGGAGGGGCTGAGTGCGCGAGGGGCGGTAGATTTCCTCGAATTCCTTCGCGAGACCGATGATGGGCACTTCGTAAAGTCCGAGCTGTTGAAGTTCCGCGCACGCCGAACTGAGCTGACCTTTGCCGCCGTCCACGATGATGAGGTCGGGCAATTTCGGATTGCGAATTGCGGATTGCGGATTGGCGAAGTCCGTGAGCCGGTGCGCGGTCTCGGCGACGCTGTCCTGTGAAAATTCCGGCGAGTAATCCACCGCATCACTCGTGCGCGCAGTCGGCTCACAATCCGCAATCCGCAATCCGCAATCCGCAATTTCCCCCAGCACACGCGCGTAACGGCGGCGCACGACTTCGGCCATGCTCGCGAAATCATCCTGCCGACCTTCGAGCGTCTTGATGCGATAGCGGCGGTAGAGGTGATTCGCCGGTTTACCATCGAGAAAACACACCATGCTCGCGACGACGTGCGTGGTGCTGATGTTGGAAATATCGAAGCACTCCATGCGGCGCGGCGGGCCGGGCAGTCCGAGTTCTTCGCCGAGCGCGGCGAGATCGGCGGCGGGATTGAGTGCGCCGGGAAGCTTGAGGCGATGCCGCATCGTCGTAGTGTAGCGCGTCATTGGCTTCGTGGTCTGGCGAAGGTCATCGAGCATATTGCGCAGCTCGACGGCGCGCTCAAAATCGAGCTTCTCCGCAGCAGCGCGCATCTCGGCGTCGAGCACATCGAGCAGCTCCTTCGTCTTCCCGCCCATGAAGTCGCACGCCATCTCCACGCGCTCGCGATATTGCTCGGGCGTCGTTTCGGCGAGCTTCATCGGCACTTGGTAGGTCGAGCTTTTGCGCTCGCGCTCCGTCGGCGAGCCACGGCCAAAAGTGAGCACGCCAAATCGCTTTCGCATAAACGTCATCGTCTGCCGCAGCGCGCCGGAGTTTGCGAAAGGCCCGAAGTAACGGCAGCCGTCGTCGGGCGTCTTCAAGCGCGTGAGCCGGAAGCGCGGCCACTCCTCGGCGACGTCCACTTTCACTAGGAGAAAGCGTTTGTCGTCGCGGAAACTCACGTTGTAGCGCGGGCGATATTCTTTGATCAGTTTCCCTTCGAGCAGCAGCGCCTCGGGCTCGCTGCCGACGGTGTGCCAGTCGAAATCATAAATCGCCTCGATGAGCGCGCGCGTTTTTAAATCGGCGCGCATCTGTTTTCCCGGCGTGAAATAGTGCGAGAGCCGCTTGCGCAAATCGCGCGCTTTACCTACGTAAATCACGCGTCCGAAGCGGTCGCGATGCAGATACACGCCGGGCTTGTGCGGCACATCGCCGAGCTTCTTTTTGAAATCAGCTTTTTCACGCGGAGCGCTGCTCATTTGCTGAAACCAGTAAGCGCGAATCGCGAGCGACGCCAGCACCGCGAATCACCATCCATGTTCGCGGTAAAAACGGTAGCGGCGGATGATGTCGTCCACATACCGCCGCGTGCTGGAGATGTCGCACGCACGCAGCATTTCGGAGGCGGTCGCCGACTCGCCCGCCCATTGCTGCACGCGGGTGCGGCCCGCGTTGTATTCCGCGAGAGCGAAGGGCAGCGGGTCATCGCGATCTTTCCAATGTTCGAGCGCGCGGGCGAGATACCACGCTCCGGCTTGGAGGTTCGTGCGTGCGTCGAACAAATCGGTGAACATGAATGACTCGATGCGATGCGCCGCCGCCCAGTCGCGCGCGGCATTCTCGCCCACCTGCATCAGCCCGCGTTCGCCAGCGGAGCCCACTTTTGTTTTTTGAAACCGGCTCTCGCGCCACACCACCGCCTTCACGAGCAAAGCATCCACGTCCGCCTTTTCCGCGACCTCGGCGATGAGCGCGTCGTGGACATGATAGCGCCCCAGCGCCAGCCACTCGTGCGCTCGGTAGCGAGGGTCGGGCGAACGCCACAAGACAACGCCCGCCGCGAAATCCGCAGCGAGGAAGAGCATGAACAGGAGCCGCCAGAAAGTTCGCTTCACTATGAATAGATAAAATCGCCCACCCACAGAAGGCACGGAAAAACGCGGACGATGTGCGGCGCGCAAAAGTAGTCCGCGACTTCAGTCGGCCAAACCTCCCGCTCCCGATGGCAGCGTGCGCTTCGCAAGTGACGCTGCTTTTTGAACAACCCTCTCCGCGAGCACACGCCGGACCGGCTGAAGCCGCCGACTACTTTGTGCGTCTGCCGTGGACAAAGCGGCGTGGGTTTGCATCCTCGCGCTCATGCCCAAATACGCCAGCGTGCTCGTGGATGAGTCCGGCGGTCGCGCGTTCGATTACGAGGTGCCGCCCGCGCTCGCGCTCGCCGTCGGGACGCGCGTGCGTGTGCCCGTGCGAATGCGCACCGTGCTGGGAACCATCATCGCGCTGAGCGACACGACGGAGGCGAACGGCGTGCGACTCATCACGGATGTTGTGGGCGACGAACCGGCGCTCAGCCCGCAACTCATCCGGCTCGCGGAATGGATGAGCGATTATTACTGCTGCCCGCTCGAAGCCGCGATGCGCACCGTGCTGCCGAACGTGATTCGCAAGGCGGAGGTCGGGCACAAAATGCGGCTTTTCGCGCGGCTGGCGCGGGAGATCGCGCCGGAGGAAATCGCGGCGATTCAAAAGAAATCCGAACGCCAGGCCGAGGTGCTCACTACGTTGCGCGATGCGGCAAAGGCGCTGCTTGTCACGGAGCTTTGCGAGCAATGCGGCGCGGCGCACCAGACGATCCAGTCGCTCGCAAAAAAAGGGCTCATCATTATCGAGCCGGAGAAAGTGGAGCGCGATCCGTATGGCGCGGAAATTTTCATCGCGAACAAAAACCTCGAATTAAACGAAGAGCAGGCGGCGGTGTTCGCACGCGTGGCGCAGGCGATTGATCAAGTCGCCGCGCCAACTTCCGATTCGCCACTCAAGCCATTCCTCCTCCACGGCGTGACGGGCAGCGGCAAGACGGAGATTTATCTCCAGGCCATCGAGCGCGCGCTCAATCTGGGGTTCGGCGCGATCCTGCTGGTGCCGGAAATTTCGCTCACTCCGCAGACCGTCGAGCGCTTCAAATCGCGCTTCGCCGCCACGCACCACGAGGTCGCGGTGCTGCACTCGCATCTCAGCGAAGGCGAGCGCCACGACGAGTGGCACCGCATCCGCAGCGGGCGCGCGCGCATCGCCATCGGCGCGAGGTCGGCGGTGTTTGCGCCGGTCGAGAAACTCGGCGTGATCATCGTGGATGAAGAACACGAAAACACCTACAAGCAGGAGGAGACGCCGCGCTACCACGGGCGCGATCTCGCGGTGCTGCGCGGGCATTTGGAAAAGTGCGCGGTGGTGCTCGGTAGCGCCACGCCTTCGCTGGAAACGGCGCACAATGCGGCGACTGGGAAATACGAATTGCTGCGCCTCACGATGCGCGTGGACGATCAAAAGATGCCGTTCATCCGCATCGTGGATATGCGGATGGAGGCGAAGAAATCCTCGCCGATTCTCAGCGATCCGCTCAGCGCGGCCATCACCAAACGGCTGGAGAAAAAAGAACAGATCATCCTTTTTCTCAACCGCCGAGGCTTCAGCACCACGCTGCTCTGCGGGAAATGCGGCTACGTCGCCGAGTGCCCGAACTGCTCGGTGTCGCTCACTTTCCATCGCGCGACGAACCGCATCGTCTGCCACATTTGCGGCCATCTCGCCGTCGCGCCTACGAAGTGCCCGGACTGCAAAGACCCCGGCATCAAATACACCGGCACCGGCACCGAGAAGGTCGAGGACACGGTGGCGAAGTTTTTTCCGAAAGCCATCGTGCGCCGCATGGACGCCGACGCGATGCAGCGGCGCGAGGCCTACCGCGAGACGCTTGATGCGTTTCGCACGGGGAAAATAGACATCCTCGTCGGCACGCAGATGATCGCGAAAGGGCTGCACTTTCCCAACGTCACGCTCGTCGGAATCGTGAACGCGGACATGGGGCTGCACCTGCCGGATTTCCGCGCGAGCGAGCGGACGTTTCAACTGCTCACGCAAGTCGCCGGGCGTGCGGGACGCGGCGATGTGGAGGGCGAAGTCGTCGTGCAAAGCTACACGCCGTTTCATCCCGCGATTCAGTTTGCGCGGCATCACGACTTCACCGGTTTTTACGATCAGGAGATCGAGTGGCGCGAAAAAATGGAGCAGCCGCCCTTCACGCATTTCGTCCTCATCACCGTGCGCTCGCCGCACCAGCAGCGCGCGCAACTTTCCATCGAGACGCTGCACCGGCGCTTGAAGGAAGTGCTGCCGAAAGGCGTCACGCTCGGCGAGCCATCGCCCGCTCCGCTGGAGAAATCACACGGCAACTTCCGCTACCACCTCGCCCTCCGCACACGCGCCGTGCTCAAGCTGAGTCGCGCATTGCGTGGCGTGCTGGATAAACTGACGTGGCCCGAGGACGTCTTCGTCGTGGTGGACGTGGACGCGCACCACTTGCTGTGAGCGCTACGCTGGGACGACCGCTTGCTCGTCGCCGCGCTTGACCTCGCTGCGGAGGTCGCGGCCACCGCGCTTGCTCCACCAGAGGACGATGGGCGCGGCGATGAAGACGGACGAGTAGGTGCCGGTGAGCACGCCGATCAAAATCGCAAAAGCAAAGTCGCGCAGCACCGGGCCGCCGAAAAGGAAAAGGCCGATGCTCGGGATGAGCGTGGCGGCGCTGGTGAGGATCGTGCGGCCCAGCATTTCGTTCACGCTTTGATTCATGATCTGTTCGAGCGAGCCGGGGCGTCCGCTCTTGATCGTTTCGCGGATGCGGTCGAACACGACGATGGTGTCGTTAATCGAATAGCCGCCGATGGTGAGGATCGCGCCGACGGTGATGAGCGAAAGCTCGCGACCAAAAAGCGCGAACGCTCCGACGGTGATGATGACATCGTGCAACAGCGCGACGATGGCGCCGACGGCGAAGCTGAACTCGAATCGCATCGTGACGTAGAGCATCGTGCCGAGGATGCCGAGCGCGAGCGCGAGTGCGCTGGTGTTTTTCAACTCGTCGCCAACGAGCGAGCCGACGGTTTCCGATTTGTTCACCTTGAATTTCGCATCGGGGAATTTCGCCATCAGTGCGTCTTTGATCTCGGTGCGCGTTTGCTTCGGACTGCGGACGGTGACGTAGTCGGTGCCGGTGGCGGATTTCTCGCTCTGCACGACGACATCCGTGAGTTTCAACTCATCGCAAACTGAGCGCACTGCGCCGTCGTCGGGTTTGGGCCCCACGGCTTCGAGCACGAGAAGGTCGCCGCCTTTGAAATCAATGCTGTAGTTCTTTTCCCCGCGAGAAACGAAGACGCCCATCGAGGCGACGATGACGGCGAACGAAATGCCGACGGCGATTTTGCGATAGCCGAGGAAGTTGATCTTCGTGCCCTGCACGATGTGCATCATCGTGATGCTGGAAAGTTTTCCCTTCTCGATGGCCCACGAGAAGAACATCCGGCTGACGATGAGCGAGGAGAAGAGCGAGGCGATGACGCCGATGGTCAGCGCGACTGCGAAGCCCTTCACCGGGCCGCTCGCCATGAGGAAAAGAATGAACGACGAGATGAGCGTGGTGACGTTTGCGTCGAAAATCGCGGTGAACGCGCGGTCGAAAGCATGATCCACCGCGACCTTGAAAGATTTGCCCGCCGCAAGCTCTTCGCGCAGTCGCTCGAAGATGAGCACGTTGGCATCCACCGCCATGCCGAGCGTGAGGATGATGCCCGCGATGCCGGGCAGCGTGAGCACGGCGTGCAGCATCGCGAGGCAGCCGAAAATCACGAGCATCGTGACGATGAGGCCGATGTTCGCGAAGAAACCGGAGAGGCGGTAATAGATGAGCATCACGAGCGTGATGAGTGCGACGCCGAGCAGACCGGCCTTTTGTCCGCTCTTGATCGCGTCAGCGCCGAGCGAGGCGGAGGCGGAGCGCTCCTCCTCGATCTCGACGGGGTTTTGCAGCGGGTTCAGCAGTGCGCTGGAAAGATTGCGCGCCTCGGTCTCGCTGAATTTTCCGGTGATGACGCAACTGCCGCCTGCGATGCCGCCTTCCACTTGCGTCGTTGGTGCGGAGAGGATTTTCCCATCGAGCACGATGGCAAAACGATCCTGCCCCACGCGCATCGCCTTGGTGAGTTCGTAAAATGTGTCCCCGCCCTGCTTGTCGAAATCTATCAGGATTTTCCAACCCTCCATGTCGTAGCGCGCACCAGCGTCCTTGACGTGCTCGCCGGTGATGTCGGGGATGCGGTGGACGAGTAACTTCTGCCCTTCAGCACCCTTTCCTTCTTTCATCGGCAAAAGCGTCCACGCGGGATCGAGGATTTGCTGCTTCGCTTCAATCGCCTGCACCAGCCGATTCGAATCGGGATGCACGATGCGGAAATCGAGCTTCGCCACTTGCTGAAGTTGCGCACGCACGCTGTCGAGTTGCTCGGTGGCGAGACCGGGGATTTGCACGAGGATGCGATCCGCGCCCGTGGGCGTGATGACCGGCTCCGACGTTCCCATTTGATCCACGCGCTTGCGGATGACCTCGACGGCCTGATCCACCGCCTGCGGTGTAATTGGCCGCTCTTTTTCCGTCGTCGGATCGGTTGCGGGCTTGAGGCGGATCAAAAACGAAGTGCCACCGCGAAGGTCGAGTCCGAGAGTGATTCCCTGATTAAAACACGCCAGCGCAAACCCGCAGACGAAGACGGTGAGAATCGTGGAGAGGATGCGCTTGATGCGTTCTTCCACCGCCGCGAGATGGCAGCCGAAGAGCACGAGCAGGATGAGACCGAAAGTGAGAGTGAGTCCGTTCGACATGGCGATGGTGGGTTAGGCTTCTTTGATGTCTTTGGGGAGGACGAGGGAGACGGCGGATTTATCCACGGTGAGTTTCACGTTGTCGTCCACTTTGAGGATGAGCGTGGAGCCGTCTTTTACGTTGGAGATGGTGCCGTGGATGCCGCCGACGGTGACGACCTTGTCGCCGGTCTTGAGCCCCGCGATTTTGGCGGTGAGTTCCTTTTGTTTCTTTTGCTGCGGGCGAATCATCAGCACCCACATGATGACAAAAAATGCGCCAATCGGAACTAACATACTGGACATGTCCGGCTGCGGCGGGCCGGACGCGGCGGTGGCATCAGCGATGAAAGTGAACAAGGTGTTGGACATGGTTTTGAAAAAGGGCGCGCAGGCTATGCGGCGACGCCCGTTTGTCCAAGGTTTTCCTCCGTGAAGGGTGACGCAAGCAGCTTACGCGATGCGCCCGTCGTGAATCTCCAACATCCGGTCGCCGCGCTTGGCGAGCTGCGTGTCGTGCGTCACGACGATGAGCGTTTTGCCTTCTGTTTTCACCAGCTCCAGCAACAGCTCGACGATGGCACCGCCGGTTTTCGAGTCGAGATTGCCGGTCGGTTCATCGGCGAAAATCACACGCGGATTATTGATGAGCGCCCTCGCGATGGCCGTGCGCTGCTGCTCGCCGCCGCTCAGTTCGCCGGGCAAATGCTGGAGCCGGTCGCCGAGCCCCACCCGCACGAGTGCAGCCTCCGCAGCGGTGCAGTTGGCCTTTCCGCCGATCATCGCGGGGAGCATCACGTTTTCGAGCGCGGTGAGTTCGGGGAGCAGATGGTAGGCTTGAAATACGAAGCCGAACGCCGTGTTGCGCAGCTTTGCCAGCACGTCCTCGCGCTGTGCGTAAAGACTTTGCTTTTCATAAAAAACCTCGCCGCTCTCGGGGCGTTCGAGTCCAGCGAGTGTGTAGAGCAGCGTGCTCTTCCCCGCACCGCTCGCACCGCAGAGGAAGACGGATTCGCCAGCCGCGATTTCGAGCGTGATGCCGCGCAGCACTTCGATGGTGCGCTTACCCATGAGGAAAGAACGGCGCAGGTCGCGAGCGGAAAGTTGGGCAGTCATACGAAGGGCGCGGACGCTAGCGACGCGATTCGCGCTGGGCAACTGCGGCGTGATGCCGATGCGCTTTTAACTACAGAGAGCACAGAGAACACGGAGCTTGGACTCGATGGACGCTCGCCACACCACCAGTCACAAATCCCCGCCCCTCCCCGCACTTTTCCAAATAAGTGCCTTCTAAGTTTCCGCCTTCTTCTCGTATATCACGCCTCTATGAATCGCATCCTCGCCATCCTCTCCGCATCCATCGCCACCGTCGCTTTTGCTGACGAAAAACCAGCCCACCCCCTCGGCTACCAAGACACGCCCATCATCCCCGGCACGAAATGGCACGTGCATGACGGCGAACGCCCGCAGCCAAAAATCGTCACCCCCGGCGAGCCGAGCACGCAGGCAAAAGTGGGGACTGCTCCCAGCGATGCCGTGATCCTTTTCGACGGCAAGGACCTCAGCAAATGGCGCAAGGGAAATGGCCAG
>JAYUIF010000250.1:0-21955 GCA_043766295.1 Spartobacteria bacterium
CATCCGCGACGGCGAGCCGATGACGAATACCATCGCCAGCGGCGGTATTTTGCGCGTGGAAAAAGTCACCAAGGCTGGGAAATAGCCGCGCGCTTTTCCGAACCCTTTATTTCAGACCCGGACGAAGCAACTTCGACGTGCCAGCCACAGGATCTATCATCCAAGTGACAAAACTTGCCGGGGGCGTTTGACTGGAAGCCAGAATATTCGCCGCTGTTTTATCCGCAATGTGGTGAAGAGTGATAAACCACTTCCCGCCTGCTGTCGCCGGCGTGCCTGTTCCAGTTGGAGAAAGGCTCGTTGTCCCATCGGGCATAAAGCGGAAAAAAACATAATCGTAGTTCTTCTTCACCCCGCGAGGCAGTTCAGGATCGTTCGCCGTCAGTTTCGCACTAAGAATAGCACGGCCTCCGGTAAGTTCATCGCCAAGCAACGAGGAGAGCGTGGTGTCCTTATAGCTGGAATTTGCACTGATATAGCCTTTGTTCATCACGATCGTATCCGGCAGTCGCTTGAATTTTCCGGCGGGCAAAATATCGCCGCTATCTGCAATCTCAAAAAATTGGAACGCACGGAAATTCCATGAAGTTGGAGAGGCGACAGTTTCGCCCGGCACCTCGGGATCCGGAAAACGATAGAAACGAAACTCGACGATACGGCTCTTGGTGAGCGCGTGCTGGCGGGCAAGTGTCACCTCGTCCAACAGCATATTTGCCCCTGTGCTCAAGCCCGAGCCCTTGAGCATACTTTTTACGGCAGGCACCGCAAAAGCGCCGATGATGCCGATGATGGCGATGACGATGAGCATCTCGACGAGCGAGAAAGCGAAGCGTTTTGTAGGTGAGTGCATGGCGATTTTGAGGGATTGGTTTTGTGGATGAAAAAATGCGGTTTTTTTAGCGAATGTCGTGAGATGCGCTCAAGGATTGCATTTACTATGTAACTGCATTGATGCGCGGCAAATGTTTTTTTGAAAGTGATTTCGTCGTTATCATTTCCGCCTCGACACCGCGTTCTCCTCACGGAAAAAAAGGCGCATGGAAATACTCCCCATCGCCCAACTGAAACGCGCCGCAGCCGAAGGCCGCGTCGAAGCCCGCATCCACGCCCAGATCGAAGCACTGACACGCAAGGATGCGAGCAACGGCAAGCCCTACTTCGAGGTGGCGTTCGCAGATTCGGAGGCGAAATTTTCGCTCAAAGCGTGGAACGACTCGCCGGCGTTTTCGTTTTGCGAGCGGGCGAGCGTGGGCGTTTTTGTGGAAATCGCGGGCGATTTTTCCAGCAGTAAATTTGGCATCGAATCGAACCGCTGGACTGTGCGTGAACTGCAAACCGAGGAGCGCGACACGCTGCTCGCCGGGTCTCCTTCGCTGCGCGAAAAGCAGGCCGCCGACTTCGCCTTGATCGAGCAAAGCGTGGCTGCGCTCACGGACCCGCGCCTCGCCGCTTTATGCCGGGCGTTTCTCGCGGAGTTTGGCGACCGTTTTCGCCGCGCGGCAGCGGCCCGAAATAATCATCACGCACGACGCGGAGGTCTCGTCGAGCACGTCGCGCAGATGATGCGATCCGCCATCGCCATCGCGGGCGTTTATCCGCAGTTGAACCGCGACCTGCTCGTGGCGGGCGTGCTTTTCCATGACTGCGGAAAGATGTGGGAAAACCAGCTCCCCACCGAGGGCTTCACGATGCCGTATAACGAAACCGGAGAACTGCTCGGCCACATCACCATCGGCATCGAACTCGTGAACACCCTCTGGCGCAAACTCACGACGAGCGACGGGTGGAAGACGTGGCTCCCGCTCGATCCAGCGAGCGAGGATGTGCGCCTGCACTTGCTCC
Source organism: Spartobacteria bacterium (assembly GCA_043766295.1). Classification (GTDB taxonomy): domain Bacteria; phylum Verrucomicrobiota; class Verrucomicrobiia; order Chthoniobacterales; family Chthoniobacteraceae; genus SXWH01. Next base: position 1,843 of record JAYUIF010000250.1, read on the forward strand.
ACCTCATCGCCTCGCATCACGGCGAACTGCAATTCGGCAGCCCCATGGTGCCGAAGACGCCCGAGGCCATCGCGCTGCACTACGTGGACAACCTCGACGCGAAGCTGGAAATGTTTGCCAACGCCTACGCAAATGCCAAGTCGATCGCTGCGCGCATCCAGGAAAAAATGTGGCCGCTTCCCGGCAACGAAGTGCATCCGCTGGGACACTTCCCGGCACCAGCGACGGCAAATCTTTAGCAGGAATTTCCCGCCGGTTTACGCCGTGAATGTGAATGCTGCGCGGTTGCCCGATACGTTGCTGAGCACTTTCGCGAGGAGGAATCCATCCACCGGTTTGCCGGTGCCGGGGCTCGCGGTCGCGCCGTCGAATGCGCCGTCGCTGTCCACATCGTAGCCGATCAGATCCGCCTTTACGTTGCTCACTTTCTCGGCGGCGGCAAAAATGCCCGCAGCATTCGCAGCCGCGCCAATCGCCGAAATCTGCCGGGCGACCACGCCAGTCACGCTGCCATTCACGCCCGCCGTCGCGCCCGCTCCGCCGCGACCCACGAAGAGACCTTGTGGATGGAGCAGTTCATTAAACGCGCCGAGCTTCGTGGCGCCATCAGTTGGTTTGCCGATGAAGCCGACCGTGTGGACATTCAACACGCCACCACCCTTGCCGCCGAAGCCGCCTGCGCCGGTGGAATCACCACCGCTACCGGCGATGATTGCGCTGATGGAACTAAAAATGTCCTTCGTGTGAGTGATGCCATTCACGTCGCCACCTGCGCCGCCTTTGCTGGCCGCACCGCTGGCCGATCCGCCGTGGCCAGCGAAGAGGACGATGGGTTCGCCGAGTGTCGTCTGCACACCCGAATTATTCAATTTTCCCGGAGGCGCATTGAAATTGAGCCCCATCAGCGCGCCGCCGACACCGCCTGCCGTGATGCCAGCGCCGCCGTCGCCAGCGTCCACGACGATTGCATTGTCGAACACTGTCGAAACTGTCGCCATCGTGTTCGATTTCACCGCGCCGCCAGCGCCGCCCTTGGTGCCAGCGCCGCCATCACCTGCGATTGCGTAGAGCAGACCGTTTTGCACGCCTAGACTCAGGCCGGAGATTTCTCCGCCCTTTCCACCATCACCAGTCCCGCCTGCACCGCCGTCACCGCTGTAAAATTCCGCTCCTTCAAGCAGCGTGGTCCCGATGAAAACAGGAGCGGCATCGGAACTCGAACCCGGCTCGCCAAATCGCGCATTATGCGCAATGACGCCCGTAACACCACCGCCGGCGCCGCCTTTGATCGAGCCGCTGCCGCCGCTGCCACTCGTGATGCGGAGCGGCGTGAAGGTGGGATTATTCACAGGTGCCGGAGCGTCAGGATCAAATTTCGAGAGACCGGCGAATCGCCCGCCAGTGAATGTGCCGCCATCGCCGCCATTGCCCGCCGAGCCGTCGCCACCATTGCCGAGGAACACATCTGCGACAGCATAGGCTGGAAGAATCAACCCATTCTCATGGCTCTGATCATGCACGACAGTCATTCTGAAATTCGTCGAACTGCCGCCCTTGCCTCCAGCGATGCCGTTTCCACCGTCACCCGTCGTTAGTGAAAAGCGGAACGTGCTGTCCACATGGGCATCCGTCTTTGGCGGTGCGGCGTTCGCGTTGTCGTAGGAGCGATCCGGAGGGTCCACGACGATGGTGGTATTTTGCGCAACGCCACCTGCGCCGCCCGTGCCTTGCGTCGAGTCGCCACCATTTCCAGTGGTGATTTGGGCGGAGTAATTGGATTCGATTTGCTCGCCATCATCGTCGCTCAAAAGCGTGTATTTCAGACCAAAGACGCCACCGCCCGCGCCGCCTGCAAATTTGCCAACAGTCGCGTCGCCACCATTGCCTGCGACGAGAATCAGGTTGCCGCCTTTATCAAAAAGCTCGCAACCGCTCACGTTGCCGCCAGCACCGCCAGCCGCGCCTTTTCCGTTGCCGCCATCGCCTGCGGTGACGCTGAGATCCCCCGTCTTGAGCGAACCCGTGATTCCGTTGATTCCGCCGCCAGCACCGCCCGATGCCGTCTTGCTGCCGATTCCCAAAGAAGAGCCGCCGCTTCCGGCAATAAAGATGAGCGTGGTCTCCGCTTCGACTTTCGGAATCACAATCTGACCCGAGAGCGTAACGAGTGTAGCTTGATTCGACACACTGCCGCCGGCACCACCGCCGCCATTGTTCGCATCGCCACCTTGTCCGGCGGTCACGCTCACATCGGTCGCGATTGCATTTAGCCCAACGATACTGCCGCCCGCGCCGCCTTTGCCAGCGAGGGTTCCCACATCAATGCCAGCGCCGCCATCGCCACCAAAAAGGAACACACGTTTGCCAGTGAAAGGCAGCGAGAAATCGGTAAAGTCCGCGCCATTCAGGCTGAATGAAACTTGGTTCAGCGCGGCTCCGAGTGCTGCGTAACCTTGGAACGCATCCGCTGCATTTACGGACACAAAATTTTTCAGCGGGTTCAGTGAATTAAGACTGATCGGCGCGCTCCACGTGAGCGCGGGGTCCAGCGGATCCAATCCGCTGGTGACACGGAATTGATCAATGCGCGAACTGCCGCCGTTTCTAAACAGCACGGAAAGTCCGTCTGGCGTGGTCGCATTTGCGTCGTGCGTGAAATGCGCGACTGTCGCTTTGCCGGTGGCGGGAAGCGCAGGTGCGTTGAGTGCCAGCAGATCGGCTCCCGTGACATTAAAAACACGCAGGTCGCGTCCGCTCGAACCCACCGCAGCCAGCACCTGCTCGCTGCTATCGAGGGCGAGTTGGCCCACGCCGCCGGGGACTGCGATCCCGGCATCATGGAGCAATAGCGCGCTGCCGCGAATGCTTCCAACGTGTCCATCCTTGAAGCCGACGAACATATTGAGGTTCCTCGGATCGCTCCCGTAGGCGACGGTCGTCGCTTCCGATGGATAGATGCCGAGATCCGCGCCGACCTCCCAGATTTCATGGCTGAGATCGTCGGACAAAATCGAGACGACCTGATGCACGATCGTTTTGCCGGGACGCACCTCGACGAGCACATAATCCAGCCCGCTGCTGCCACCGAATTCCGCAGGAACAATGTAGGAAGGCGTGAACAGGTAATTGAATTTCTGAACGCTGTAGGCCCCGTCGATGACGTTCCAAAAACTCCCCCCTCCCTGATTGCTGAAGATGCCGACGCTATTGTCGTTTTTGTAGGAGACGTAGATGTCGAGTTTTCCATCGTGATCCATATCAGCGATTGCCACGTCAGACGGCGTCGAACCCGATGGTGTGATGAAAACTTCGTCAACGCTACCAACAACGTGCTGAACAATCGGCGTGAAATTCGTTCCCGTGCCATCGTTCTGCATGATCACCATTTTGCCGGTGGCCGTGTCCACGATGAGCAAATCATCCACTCCGTCGCCTGTGAAATCCGCTGCGCGGATGATGCCGCCCGTCGTGGTGAGATTCGTAAAGTTGCTCGTGATAAGATTGCCGCCCGCACCTGCTGGCGCACCGCTGCCGCCATCGCCGGCGTGAAATTCGTAGCGCGTGCTGTCACTGCGCATTTCGAGCAGGCGCAATGAACCTCCATTGCCACCTTTTCCACCACTGCCTGCGCCGCCATTTCCCGCAGTGAAAAACACATTACCGACCGAGCTTTCCTCAATCACCGTCGCGATGTCTCCGCCCTTGCCGCCCGTTTTACCATCGCCGCCGCTGCCGGTTTTAAGAAAATAACTCGGCGTGCTGCCGTTGCTCTGCGCATCCAGAAATGCGCTCTTGATCGTGATGTTGGTAATATCGCCGCCGGACGCGCCAGCCTTGAGCGGGTCAGGCGCGGCACCGCTCGGATTTCCTCCGCCCGTAAAAATTTCCAGCTCCTTGCCAATCCCGATCACTGCATTTTTCAACCCTGCACCGGCCTTCATCTGCGCGGTCGCTTTGGTGAAAGTAAAATCATTCTGCAATCCGGCGGTGAGTGGATTGACATCGAAACCAACGCTGCTCACCACGCTCCCTGCGTTGAGCGCGTCGGACTCCGCATCAAATACGCCGTCGCCAATATAAATACCTTCGATTTGGCCGTTGATGTTCAGATTCGCCACCGAACCGCCGGTAATCAAATAGCGGAAGCCGCCTTTTGCGTGGCGAACTGTGTGGTTTTCAACCCGGCGAGATCATTCGGGAGCAGGATGTTTCCGTCTTCGCCGTTGACGGGATCGCCATCCGAATCGCTGAGCCGTCCGTTGGGCCCGAGATTGCCCACGATGTCGCCCATGACATCGCCGAGAATCTGGAAATTTGCACCTTGTCCAAAAGACACGCTGGCGATGTCGCCATCCTGATACCAAACGATGATCTGCCCGGCAGTCACCTTGACGAGCGTCACGTTATTGTCGCCCAGCGACATTTCACCCGTAGCGGGATTTCCAGAGCCGAGAAGATTTGCCCCGTTGACGAGAATCGCTGGTGCGATGCGGGATTCGAGTGGTTCGATGGAAGAGCGGAGAGGACGTTTCATGGCAGGTAAATGGGCTGATTTGGACATTTGGAAGCTGGGGCTAAAGCAGGGGCGATGCCCGCCGCGTTTTACATCACCGCTGCCGAGGCGCAGAAAACCGTTCGACAGCCTGCGACTGTGTGCGTAGCGATCCGCTCCATGTTTTCCAAACCGGACAGCGCACTCGTCATCGTGGGCCACGGCTCCACGCTGAATCCCGACAGCAGCGAACCGACGTGGAAACACGCGGCCACCATCGCGCAACTCGGCGCGTTCGGCGAGGTGCATTGCGCATTTTGGAAAGAGGAGCCGAGCCTGCGGCAGGTGCTTCACTGCGTGGGTCGCCGCGAGGTTTATGTGGTGCCAAATTTTATCAGCGAAGGGTATTTCACGCAGACCGTGATCCCGCGCGAACTCGGCCTCGACGGCCCGCAAACAGAAGTCGCCGGACACACGGTGAAATACTGCGCACCAGTTGGGAATCACGCGCGTATGTCGGATCTGCTTTTGAAAAAAGCGGCGGCTGTCGCGCCCGGCGTTTCGCCAAAAGAGACGAGCCTTTTCATCGTCGGCCACGGCACGGAGCTGAACGATAACTCCGCCGTCGCGGCGAAACGCGAAGTCGAACGCATCCGCTCGCTCGGGCTCTACGGCGAGGTGATTGCCGCGTATATGGAAGAGGATCCTCTCATCGCAAAATGGGACGAACTTTCGACCAAACCCAACGTGGTCGTCGTTCCATTCTTCATCGCGGACGGGCTGCACAGCTATGAAGACATCCCCGTGCTGCTCGGCATCGCCAGCACATCGCCCGGCGCTGCGAGCGCGACCGGAGTCTTCGCGCAAAATCCATATCGCCTGCGCGGGCGGACGCTTTTCTACGCAAACTCGATTGGCACCGAGGCAGGTTTTGCGGAGGTCATTCTCGATCAGGTGGCGGCGTTCGACGCTGCGGCGGCGTGATGATTGATCCAAACGCAGCGCTCGCCGACTGGCTCGAAAAAGGCGGACGACACATCGGGCAAATCACCATCGCCAAGATGGCAGAAGATGGTTGGGAATTGCGCCACACGGACGACGACGGGCGCGATGATCTGCGCCTTTTCACTACGTGCGCCGATGCACGCCCGCTCGCGAATCTCGACGCCGCCGGAGCCTACCGCGCATTGAAAACCGCGCCGAATCTCCGCCACGACTGGCGGCTCGTGCTGCCGGATGTCGCGTCAGTTCGCAGCGCGCTGGATGCTTTTTACCCCGCCATGATCGGCGTTTGCCTCGCCCGCGAACGCGGCGAACTCGCGCCCGTGAATTTGCGCGACACGCTCGCACGGCAAACCGGGATGTATCGCGTGACACAAAAGCTCACCGACGAACAAGCGCAGGCACTCATCGCAAACTCATGCCGCTGCGATGGCGGGTGTTTGAAAACGATCCTCTGGCGCATCTCGCCGGAACTGCCGGTGAACTCGCTGCCTGCGGAAAAATTCACAGCGCGCGGCGGCAATGAATGGCCGTTACTCTGCCACGAGGCGTGCAACATCTTAGTGGCTGGCGCGAGGAAAGTGGTGAAGGGGGAAGGATGATTCTCCGCGCTCGCACCGTCATTACAAACACCGGCACGCCCATCGAGAATGGCGCGGTCGCCATCGCCGGGAATCGCATCGTGGCTGTGGGTCGCTTTGACGAAATCCACGCCGCGCACGAAGGCGAAACAGTCGATCTCGGCGAGCAAGTGCTGATGCCCGGCCTGGTGAATGCACACTGCCATCTCGACTACACGATGATGCGCCGATCCATAAATCCGCAACGCAGTTTCACGGAGTGGATCATCCGCATCAACGCGCTCAAACGCAGCTTGGACAACAACGATTATCGCGCAGCTATCGCAAAAGGTTTTGCCGAGTTGAAGCAATGGGGCACGACGACCGTAGCGAACATCGAATCGTTCCCCGAGCTGCTCCCGGACATGCCGCCGCCGCCCATCCGCACCTGGTGGTTTTTTGAAATGATAGATGTCCGCCATCGCCTCGCTGGCGAGGAGACGATTGCGGGCACGCTCGAATTTTTTAACCAGCGACCGGACTGGCTCGGCGGCTTCGGCCTCAGCCCGCACGCGCCCTACACAGCTAGCGGGAAACTCTACGAACTCTCAGCGGACGCAGCGGAGGAACTGGGAATGCCCGTGACAACGCACGTCGCCGAATCCCGCGAGGAGTGGGAGATGTTCCGGCACGGGCGCGGCGAGTTGAATGACTTCATGCAAAAGCTCGGGCGCTGGATGTTCGACAATCAAACGCATCGCACGCCGTTCGCACACGTCGCCGCGCACGCGCGCCTCGGCCCGCGCTGGCTGCTCGCGCACATGAACGAACTCGACGAATCGGATTTCGCGCTGCTCGCAGCGATGCCGCAGCCGCCGAGCGTGGTGCATTGCCCCGGCAGCCACCGCTATTTCCGCCACAGCCCTTTTCCGCTCACAAAGCTACGCAGCATCGGCGTGAACGTCTGCCTCGGCACCGACAGCCTCGCGAGCACGCTCACGCTTTCGATGTTTGATGAAATGCGAATCCTCGCCCGCCAGGAACCGCAGCTCGACCCATCCGAAGTTTTGAAAATGGCGACTTTAAACGGCGCGAAGGCGCTCGGAATCGAGGCAGGAAAAATCGCGCCGGGCACGTTGGCCGACTTGATCGCGCTGCCGCACGCTGATAATGCACGCGAAGTCCACGCTGCCGTGATCGAAAACCGAGAGCCTATCGCGTGGATGATGCTCGATGGTAAAATCCTTTCCAAATAACGTGCTCCGCATCCTGAGCGTCCTGCTTTTGCTCGGCGGGCTGAGCTTCGGCGCGACGAAGAAATCCTCCAAATCCTCGAAGTCAGCGGTATCGAAAACCACGTCGAAAAAATCATCCCCAAAGTCTGTTGCGAAAAAATCTGTCGCGAAAAAGCCCGTCGTAAAAAAAGACGAGCCGCCGCCATTACCACTCGCGCCGGGTGAACTGCCGCTCGCTGCGCGCTCCGCACTTTGCCTCGATGTGAAGACCGGCAACGTGCTTTATGAAAAAGAGGCGGATGAAATGGAGTATCCCGCCAGCACTACGAAAATCCTCACCGCCCTCGTAGTGATCGAAGCTGGCGATCTCGACAAGACCGTTGAAATCCAAATCGAAGACACGAAAGTCGAGCCAAGTGCGCTCGAATTTAAGCCCGGCGAAATCTACGTCCGCCGCGATTTGCTCTACGCCCTGCTGCTCAAAAGCGCCAACGATGTGGCCCTCGCACTCGCACGTGACAACGCGGGCAGCGTCGAGGCTTTCGCCGAAAAAATGAATCAGCGCGCACACGAACTCGGCGCGGACTCCTCGCACTTCGTCAATCCCCACGGCCTGCACGATCCGCATCATTTCACGACCGCACGCGACCTCGCCCTGATCGCGCGGACGGCGATGCAGAATCCGATTTTCCGAGAAATCGTGGGCACTTTGGAAAAGCGGATGATGCGCGGCGAGGAGGAGGTATTGCTGCGCAACCACAATAAACTGCTCGGCAAACTTCCCGGCTGCACGGGGATTAAAACGGGTTTCACGCGACAGGCGCAGCAGGTTCTCGTCAGCGGAGCGATGCGCGAAGGGCGCGAAGTAATCTCCGTCGTGCTGCACACAAACCATCCCGGAATCTGGGAGGACTCGAAACTTCTCCTCGTGGATGGATTGGAAAAGCTCGGTGCGCCCGTCGAGCCAGCCCCTGCCCCGCCAAAGCTGAAAAGCGACACGGCTGCGTCGAAATAGGGCGGTGCTACTGCTTTCACCTGGTGGTTCCCGCGCAGGACAACTTGTGTCGTTTTCTAAAGTGAGAGTGAAAGCTCCTCACATTTGCCTTTCTATTTCTCAGACCTGAAATAGTCTCATTTCCGCGAAGCCCCTTCGCAAACAGCCCAACCAACCATTTCAGCCATGGCAAAAATCGTCATCATTGACGACGAACCAAACATCGTCGAACTCGTCGTCACCGCCTGCAAAGAACTCGGCCACGAAACTTTTCCCTTCGTCAACAGCACCAAGGCGCTGGAGCAACTGGAGAACATCTCGCCGCAACTCGTCATCTCAGACATCAAAATGGGCAAGGTGGATGGCTTTGAAATCCTCCGCCGGATCAAAAGCTCCGTGGATAATTGTCAGGTGATTTTGATGACCGGTTTCGGCAACGAGGAAATCGCGGAAAAGGCAATCGGCGAAGGTGCGCGCTATTATATCCGCAAGCCATTTAAGATCGCAGAGATGCAAACGCGAATAAAGCACACGATTGAATTCACCGACACGGCGAAGGAGCGGGACACGCTCAAGAAAGTGGTGAAGCGCTCGACGAATCCCGAAAACATCATCGGCACTTCGCAGAAAATGGACGGCGTGTATCACCTCATCCGCAAAGTGGCCGACACGGACTCGACGATTTTGATCCAAGGCGAAAGCGGCACGGGCAAGGAGCTGGTCGCACGCGCGCTGCATTTCAACAGCAGTCGGCAGCACCAGCCATTCGTCGCGATCAACTGCTCGGCACTGCCGGAGAACCTGCTGGAATCGGAATTGTTCGGCCATAAAAAAGGCGCGTTCACCGGATCGGTGGCGGACAAGGCGGGGCTCTTTGAAGAAGCCGAGCGCGGCACCATTTTCCTCGATGAAGTGAACTCGATGGCGCTCTCGCTTCAGACGAAATTGCTGCGCGTTCTGCAAGAGCGACAGCTCCGCCGCGTGGGCGACAACAAGACGGTGCCCATCAACGTGCGCGTGCTCGCAGCGACGAACAGTTCGCTGCTGCAATTGGTGAAAGAAGGAAAATTTCGCGAGGATCTTTACTATCGCCTCGCGGTGATCCCCATCGAGATGCCTGCGCTGCGCGAACGCACGGAGGACATCCCATTGCTGGTGCAGCACTTTTTGAAAAAGACCACGGCTGGCGGTGGCCCCGGTGTGAAGATCGAGCCGAAATCCATCGAAGCGCTTCAGACCTATGCGTGGCCGGGAAATGTGCGCGAATTGGAAAATGCCATTGAGCGCGCGTGCGCATTGTGCGACGACGGAATCATCCGCATCAGCGATCTCCCGCCGCAAGTCATCAAACAATCCGGCGCTGGAATCGGCGACAGCGGAGGAATCATGCCGGTGGGCAAAAAGCTCGACGATTTCATCCACGATCAAGAGCGGCGATTTATTGACGAAACGATCAAGGCCAACGCCGGCAACCGCGAGAAAGCGGCGAAGATGCTGGGCGTGAGTATGGCGACGCTTTACCGCAAAATCGAAGTGAAGGCGGCGGCCAAAGCGGTGAAAGCCAAGTAGCAGCGCCCGAGCCGATGCGTCTCGATCAGCCGCTCACTTTCCGCCCGATTTACATGGAGCGCGTTTGGGGCGGTCGTCGTCTCGCGGAGAAATTTGGACGTCCACTTCCTGCGGGCGCGCCCATCGGAGAAAGCTGGGAACTGGTGGATCGTGAGGACGCGCAGAGCGTGGTGGAAAACGGGCCGCTTGCAGGGAAAACTTTGCACGAACTTTGGACGACTCTGCGCGAGCCGATCTTTGGACGCGTGGGAGATTCGCCACGATTTCCGCTGCTGGCAAAAATCCTCGATGCTCGCGAGACGCTCAGCGTTCAAGTGCATCCGCCTGCAAGCATCGCGGCGGAATTGAAGGGTGAACCGAAAACGGAAATGTGGTTCCTGCTCGACTCGGAACCGGATGCGGAATTGTTCGCGGGATTCCGGCGCGGGACGACGCGTGCGGAATTTGAACATGCGCTTTCAGAAGGGCACGCGGCGGACTTGCTGCATCGGTTGCCAGTGCGCGCTGGCGATGCGATTTTCATCCCGAGCGGACGCTGCCACGCCATCGGCGCAGGCTGTTTCATCGTGGAGATGCAGCAGAACAGCGACACGACCTACCGCGTCTTTGATTGGAACCGCGTCGGCCTTGATGGAAAGCCGCGCCCGCTGCACCTGTGCGAGTCGCTGCGTTCGATTGATTTCACAGATCACGAGCCATCTCTCGCGCAGCGCGAAGGCGAGAGCGTCGTGAAGTGCGAACATTTCCAAGTCGAACACTGGGCTCTCGAACACGCCCGAAACGATACCAGCGAGGGCTGCGCAATTTTCACCGTGCTGAGCGGCGGCCTCACTTGCGGCGAGCGCACATTCAAACCCGGTGATTTTTTCCTGCTCCCCGCCTCGACGACGAACCGCACACTTACGCCAACACAGCCATCAACGAGCGTGCTGCGGACGACGCTGCCGCACTACGGCGCAAGTTTGCGCAGGTAAGTGAAAGAATAAAGACCAGTGGCGTGCCCGTCGCCCCAAGTCGGTTGAAGCGCGTAGCCGCCGATCAAATTCCAGCCGCGCAACTCGAAACTCGACGGCTGGTAATTCACCTCGGGCGCGAGCACATTTCCGAGCGCATCCGGCTCGCCGCAGCACGCAGCGCACGGGCACGAGCGACGGAGTGACTCGAAGGAAATGTAGGTCTCCCGGCCATCGCTCCAAGCAATGGCCATTTCGTTGCCGATGACGGCGATGTTGTTCGGCGAAAGACGCGGATTCATTCAGTCATCAAAGCCAGTTGCCTCCGGCTTCCAAGTCTTACCGCTCCGTTCTCCAAAAATAGCCGTGCCCACGCGCACGAGCGTCGCCCCTTCCTCGATCGCCACGCCGAAGTCCCCGCTCATCCCCATCGAGAGTTGCGGCAGCGGCACGCGAAACTCCGTCTGCACACGGTCGCGCAGTTCGCGGAGCGTGGCGAAAAAACCGCGCGTCATCTCCGCACGCGGCTGCGGCGGCGGGATGCACATCAGGCCATCAATGTTCAGACGATCCAGCGCAAGCAACTCCTCCATCTGCGCGCGCAAAAGTTCCGGTGTGAAACCAAACTTCGTCCCTTCTCCCGCCACGTTCACCTCCAGCAACACGCGCGGAAAAGCACCGACCTCGCCAGCGACACGATTAATATCGCGAGCCAATTCCAGCGAATCCACGCCGTGCAAAAGCTCAAACAATGGCAGCGCATGACGGATTTTATTTTTCTGCAAATGTCCGACGAAATGCCAGTGCGCGCGCGCCGGGACGAGCGGCACCTTCGCGCGAGCCTCCTGCACGCGGCTTTCACCGAACACAAGTTGCCCCGCATCGAGCGCATCGAGCACCGCCTCGGGCGGGTGTGTTTTTGATACAGCGACGAGGGTGATCTCCGCGACCGCCCTTCCAGAACGGGCCGCAGCTTCGGATATAAGGCCGCACACGGCAGCCAGACGGTCGGATAATGATTGTTGCTTCAATGAGATTTTCCTGTTCAGTTTACAAACAACGTCTTAGTTATCGTATTATTACGTAATATTCAATTGCGTAAAAACAGCCCTTAAACTTCAATATTCCTTCTAAAGCCATGTATATAGATTCATTCAAAGTCTTCTGCGACCTCGTGCAAACCGGTAGTTTCTCGAAGGCGGCAGTGATCAACAGCATCACCCAAAGCGCGGTCAGTCAGCAAGTGCGCAGCTTGGAAATCAAATTTGACTGCATACTCGTGGAGCGCAGTCGGCGTAATCTTTCGCTCACACCCGAGGGCCTCGCTTTCCACAAGGCGTGCAAAAGCATCGGTGCCATTTGGAATGACTTCGAAGGGCGGCTGAAAGAAATCAAAAATATCGTCGAAGGAGAAGTGCGCGTCGCTTCGATCTACAGCATCGGTCTGCACGAGTTGCCAGCGCGCTTGAAAAAATTCGGCGAAAAACACCCGGACGTGAAAGTGAGCGTGGAATACTGCCGCTCACAGCAGGTGTATGATTTGATTGAAACGGGGAAAGCTGACCTCGGTCTCGTTGCATATCCCGCAAAGCATTCGGCCATACAGTTTGAGGTTTTCGACGAAGACCGTCTCGTGCTCATCTGCCATCCGAATCACGCACTCGCCGGGAAGAAGAAAGTCGCGCTGGATGCACTCAAGGGAGAGCGGTTCATTTCTTTTGAATCCAACACGCCCACCCGCAAAGTCATCGATCGCACTCTGCGCGATGCCAACGTGAAAGTGGTGAATGCAGCGGAGTTCGATAATGTCGAGACGATGAAACGCGCGGTCGAAATCGAGAGCGGCATTTCCATCGTCCCGTCGCACACGGTGACGCAAGAGGTGAAAGCCGGGCGGCTCGTCGCACTGGAAATCGAATCGCCAAATCTCTCGCGTCCTCTCGGTCTCGTTTACAGCCGCACGCGTTCGCGTCCGGTTGGCCTGAAGGAACTGATCGCGGCGCTCAAGGAAACCGCGAAGTAACTCCAGCCTTTTCACACGAGGCGCCCGTCTGTTTCTCTGTGCGGCATGGAAGCAAACATCGGCATCATCGGCGGTAGCGGCCTTTATCAAATCGAAGGTCTCACCGACATCAGCGAGCACCAAGTCGAGACGCCGTTCGGAAATCCGTCGGATGCAATCATCGGCGGACAACTCGGCGGGCGGCAGGTTTACTTTCTGCCAAGGCACGCTCGCGGGCACCGCATCCTGCCGCACGAGATTCCACACCGCGCGAATATCTGGGCACTGCGTTCCCTCGGTGTGCGCTTCGTGGTGTGCGTGACGGCGGTGGGGTCATTGCAGGAAAAATATGCACCGCGAGACATCGTGCTGCCGTCGCAGTTTTTCGACCGCACCTCGCAAATCCACACGTTTTTCGGCGGAGGGATCGTCGCGCACGCATCGTTCGCCGAGCCGATCTCGGCCGCATTGCAGCAGATCATTTTTGAAGAAGGCGCGTCGCTGGGCTGCACGATGCACAAGGGCGGCACTTACGTAAATATGGACGGCCCGCAATTCAGCACACGCGCGGAAAGTGAGACGAATCGCAAGCTCGGCTTCGACGTCATCGGCATGACCAACCTCGCCGAGGCGAAGCTCTGCCGCGAAGCGGAAATCGCAATGGCAACGCTGGCGATGATCACCGACTACGATTGCTGGAAAATCGAGGAGGAACCGGTGACGGCGGAGGCTGTCATCTCCCATCTGCTCGCCAATGCGGACGCAGCCAAACGCATCCTGGCCCGAGTGGTTCCGCTCATTCCTGCAAAAGCGGAATGGCCGGAGCATCGCGCGCTCGACATGGCGCTCGTCACAGATCGCAAGCTGTGGCCGGCGGAAACCGCAGAGAAACTCAGACCCATCTTCGGTCGGTTTTTGTAATTAAGCTGCCTATTTCTTTTCGGCGTCGAGTTGGATAAGCCATTCCGGTTTATCCACGCTCTGTTTGATGATATTTGCCCCGACTACGATGGTATTCCAGCCGTTCGGGTATCGGTTCACCACTTCATTGGGCGGGCCGCTGCGGCGCTCGACGGCTTTGATGGCGAAACCCTGCTCCACTTTTTTCACGTAGCCCTCTGCGATCCAATCGGCGGTGCGGTCACCTTGGCGATCGGTCACGGAGAGTTTGGTGTAGGTCTGGCAACCGGTGAGAAAGGCGAGAGCGAGGAGTGGCAGAAATTTCACGACGTGGAAGCTGGCAGGACGATTCATTGGCGACAAGGTTCGAGTGCGAACGGGGTATATTGTTCAACACGCAGCTTCCAGAACGCAGGAACAGCCTGCTTGCGCCGTGTGAACGGCGTGAGAGGATGTCTCAAAGTTCCGCCGCCCTGCTGTCACAATCGAAGCCATGAAACTCATCCTGCTATTCGCACTCGGCATTTCCGCATCGCCCGCCGCCGTGCCGACCAAGGAGCAGCTCGATTTTTTTGAAAGCAAAGTGCGCCCGGTGCTCGCGGAAAATTGCTACAAGTGCCACAGCGTCGAAAAAGGAAAAGCCAAGGGTGGCCTCACGCTGGATACGCGCGACGGCGTGCTGAAAGGTGGCGACGATGGTGCTGCGATCAAAGCTGGCGACCCGGCAGCGAGCCGGCTGATCCAGGCGGTGAACTACGCCGATCCCGACACCGCGATGCCGCCCAAGAACGGCGGCGGAAAACTTCCCGACAAGGACATCGCCGCCCTCACCGAGTGGGTGAAAATGGGCGCACCCGATTCGCGCCTCGCCCCGGCCAATGGAAAAATCGTGGGGAAACTCAGCGGTCTAAACGACAACGCGAAACTCCACTGGGCCTACCAGCCGCTCGCAGAATTTTCGGTGCCGGAGGTGAAATTGAAAGAATGGGTGCGCAATCCGATTGATGCCTTTGTGCTCTCGAAACTGGAGGCCGTCCGCATGACTCCAAATCCGCCGGCGACGCGCGAGGCGCTCATCCGCCGCGTATCCTACGACCTCACGGGGCTGCCTCCCTCGCCGCAGGAGGTGGCGGCTTTTGTGAATGACCGTGCGCCCGATGCGTGGGAGCGCGTGGTGGATCGCCTGCTCGCATCCCCGCACTACGGCGAACGCTGGGGACGCCACTGGCTGGACACGGCGCGCTACTCGGACACGACAGGCGGCGATAAAAAAGTCGCCGAGGACTATCGCTACGCCCATGCGTGGACTTACCGCGACTACGTCATCCAGGCGTTCAACGACGACAAACCCTACCGCGATTTCGTCATCGAACAGCTCGCAGCGGATCGCATCTCGAATATCGAGGAAAACGACCCGCGCCTCGCAGCGCTTGGATTCATCACGGTCGGGCAGCGCTTTAAAAATACGAACGACGAAATCAACGACCGGATTGACGTGGTCAGCAAAGGGTTCCTCGGCCTCACGGTGACTTGCGCGCGCTGTCACGATCATATGTTCGATCCCATCCCGACCGAAGACTACTACGCGCTCCACGGCATCTTCGCGTCCACTTTCGAGCCAAAGGAAAAACCGTTCGTCGGCACGCCGGTGGATGCGGAAAAGTTCCGCGATTTTGCTACGAAGGAGGCGATGTTTGAGCATCAAAATCGCGACACCTATTACCGGCTCGTTGGGCGCTACATGAGCGATTTTCGCAGCCATGCAGCCTACTACCTGCTCGTCACACTTTGGGGGAACGGACAGAAACTCAGTCGCGATGAACTCGCGGAGCGAAATGATTTCATGCGAGAGAGAGGGCTCGACGAGGACATCGTGAAATACCTGCTCGGCCGCGTGAAGAACACGCGCGATCCGGTATTCGGACTGTGGGCGCAGTTTCTCGATTTACCTACGGACGGCTACGCGGAGCGGGCGCAGAAAATCATCGCCGATCTCAGTATGAGCGCAGCGCCGCACGAACGCAGGCCGGTGAATCCGCTGCTGCTGAATCTTTTTAAATCCAGCCCGACACCTCACAATGCGGACGACGTGGCGGCAATCTACGGAAAACTTTTCACCGCCATCGAGCCGCACGCAAAGGCGTTCATGGAGCAGGCTGCGAAGGCAAACGAACCGGCTGCGGCCACGGCGGGCATCCAGCCGGAAGTGATACAGCTCCTCGAATTTCCAGTGCGCGTGATCCCAAACTCCGAACTCGACGCAGCGGCAATCCGCGATGCGATCCAGCGTTTTCCCGACCGGAAAATGGCGATGAAAGGAATGCAGCAATTTGCTTTCAACGACATGAACACCCTCGAACTCACGCACCCCGGAGCACCGGCACGCGCGATGGTCGTGAACGACATGCCGACTCCGCGCAGCTCGCCGGTCTTCATTCGCGGCCAGTCCGAAAACAAAGGCGACACGGTGCCACGGCATTTCCTCGAAATCCTGACTTACGGCGGAAAGCCCCAGCCATTCAAGGAAGGCAGCGGGCGCTTGGAACTGGCGCAGTGCATCGCCGCGCATCCGCTCACTGCGCGTGTGGCGGTGAATCGCGTGTGGATGCACCACTTCGGCGATGGCTTCGTGCCGACACCCGACGACCTCGGGATGCAGAGCGAAAAGCCGAGTCATCCCGAACTTCTCGAATGGCTCGCCGCGCGTTTCATGCAGACGGGCGGGAGTATGAAGCGCCTGCATCGGCTCATTCTGACAAGCAACACCTACCAGCAGTCCGCCGCGACGCATCCCGAATACGAGTTGCGCGATCCGCAAAATCGCCTGCTCTGGCGCGCGAACATTCGTCGCCTCGACTTCGAGTCTGTTCGCGATTCGCTACTCTCTTTCAGCGGAAAACTCGATCCGCAAATCGGCGGAAAACCCATCAACCTCACCGACGAGCCCTACAGTTTTCGCCGAAGCGTCTATGGCTACATCGATCGCGGCGGCCTGCCCGAGTTGATGACGCAGTTCGATTTCAGCAATCCCGATATGCCGAACTCGAAACGTTCGACGAGCATCGTTCCGCAACAGGCGCTTTTTCTCATGAACAGCCCGATGGCCGTGGACGTGGCGCGCAAGGTGACGCAGCGGCCCGAGTTCACCGAAGCGAAAGACGACCCGTCCCGCATCCGGGCGCTCTACGCGATTTTATTTCAGCGGATTCCACGCGCGGAGGAATTGGAATTGGCGAAACGATTCCTTGCTGAAAATAGCGTTTTTATTTCCGGCTCCACCGAGGTCGCCGCGCTCGATAGCAAGCAGGCCCAGATGCGGGCGATGAAAAAGGCGAACGGCAAAAATGCGAACAAAACAACGATCAAAAATGAAGGGGAAATCGTCGAACGAAAACCGCTGACAGCTTGGGAACTTTACACGCATACCCTTCTTTTCACGAATGAAATGGCTTACGTGAACTGACGACGTCACTAGTAAGCATGACGCTCGCAGGTTGCTTGTTCACATGTTCCGAAAAATAATTCCATTTCTCTGCGCCACGACTTTGCTGGCTGGCGACGATGCGCCCGGTCAGCGTGTGCTGGCGCTCGATGTCGGCAAGGCCATCCGCTTCGCGCTGGCGAAGAATTTTTCCATCGAAGCCTCCCGCTATGAACCGAAGATTGCGAAGGAGCAGGAGCGGACGGCGAAAGGAAAATTCGATCCCAATTTCGACATCAGCTACCGGCGCGGCGAGGATACGGTGCGCGATCAATTTCGCCGTGATGCAACGGGCGCGGGCAGGCACTTTTCTTTCGACAGTATTTCGCAAAGTGAAACATGGAGCACTGGCGTGAGTGGCGTCACTGTGTGGGGACTCGGCTATGATGTCGGCCTCAGTTCGCGGCGGCAGAGCGGGACTTTCAACGGCTTCGCGGCGGACTACACGAGCGAGGCGGCTTTTAGCGTGAGCCAGCCGTTGCTGCGCGGTGCGGGTCCCGCAGCGCAACTGGCAGGCGTGCGCGTGGCGCGAAATAATGTGGTGATCTCGGAGTGGAGTCTGAAAGAGCGCGTGATCGCGGTGATCACCGACGTGATTGATGTGTATAACGACCTCCACTTCGCACGCGAAAATCTCGAAGTGACAAAGCGCACACGCGGGCTGGCGCAGCAGCTTTTGCAGGACAACATCAAGCGCGTGGAGGTGGGCGTGATGAAGGCGCTCGACGTGACGACCGCGCAAGCCGAGGTCGCCGCACGCGAGGAGGCCGTGATCACGACACAGCGCGTGGTGAAGGATCAGGAGAATTTTCTAAAGCAACTCATCACCGCCGATCTGCTGCCGCTGCTCGGCACACGCGTGGAGATCGCGCCGCCAAGGACGCCCGATTTCGCCGCCAGCGTGATCGCCGGAGTGCGCGAGGCGCTGGAGCTTCGGCCCGATTACCGGCAGGCGAAACTCGATCTCGAAAATCGCCACATCACGATGGCGTTTGAAAAAAATCAGACACTCCCGCGCCTCGATCTCACGGGAAGTCTGCGCCTGCTCGGTCTGGATGATGATTTCGGCACTAGCGCACAGCGCACAGCGCACAGCGATCAATCCGCATGGAGCGCAGGCGCGACTTTTAGCATCCCGCTCGGCAACCGGGCGGCGCGCGGGCTCTATAATTCCGCACAACTCGAATCCGCGCAGGCGCTCGTTCGCCTCCAGCAGCTCGAACAGGACATCATCGTGCGTGTGGACAATGCAAACGGCGCAGTCGTCACCGCCAGACAGCGCATCGAAGCCACTCGTGAATCACACCGGCTCGCCAAGGAAAGTTTGGACGCCGGCGAAAAGCGACTCGTCGTCGGGAGCGGCACGGTTTTCGAGGTGTTGGAACTGCAAAAGAAACTTTCCGAAGCCGAAACAGCCGAGCTTCGCGCGAAGGCGGACTACAACAAAGCGGTCGCACATTTTCAGCAGCAAACGGGGATGACATTGCGGATTCACGGCGTGAAAGTGGAGTGATCTCGATCAGCCACGATGACAAACCCCACATCTTGGGCTAAAAAAGTTTGCACGCCACAAGATGTTCGGTCAAAAGGCGCGGAACTTTACCCACCCAACCACGCCATGAAATTCACCGTCTCCAAAGACAAACTGCTTGATGGTCTTCAGACTGTCCAAAACATCGTCAGCACACGCACCACGCTGCCGATACTTTCCAACGTCCTCATCCGCGCCGAAGACGGCGTGCTGCGCTTCACCACGAACGACCTCGATGTCGGCATGAGTTGCAGCGTCGAGGCGAAAGTCGAGAAAGGCGGCGGCACCACGCTGCCGGCACGTCGCCTCGCCAGCATCGTGAAAGAACTGCCCTCCGCCGAAGTGGAAGTCGAAGTGGACGGCAAAAATACCGCGTCCATCCGCTGCGGCCAGAGTTTTTTCAAAATGATGGGCCTCGCCGAGGAAGAGTTCCCGGCACTGCCAAAACTGGCAGAGGCAAAAGTTTTCACGCTCCGTCAAAAAGAATTGAAGGACGCGCTGCGCAAAACGGCGTTTGCGATCTCGACGGATGAAACCCGCTACGTGCTGAACGGCATCCTGTTCACTTTCAAAGAGGGGAAATTGACGATGGTGGCCACCGATGGCCGGCGCCTCGCGCTCGTGGATCTCGAACTGGAATTCCCGCGCGGACAGGAAGTGGACTTGATCGTGCCCGTCAAGTGTGTGACCGAACTTCAGCGCCTGCTCGGCGACGAAGGTGATCTGAAAATGAGTGTCGGCGAAAACCTGGTCGGCTTTGACGTGAACGGAAAAGTGCTCGTTTCCAAACTCATCGAAGGCAACTACCCGAACTACAAACAAGTCATCCCGCCGGAGGCCAAAGAGCGCGTGACCATCGAGCGCGAACTGCTGCTCACCGCAGTGCGTCGCGTGTCGCTGTTTTCGAGTGATAAATCCAACTCGGTGAAATTGATTTTCACGAAGAACAATCTCGAAATCATCGCGAACACCCCGGAAGTCGGTGAAGCACGCGAATCACTCGCGATCAATTTCAAGGGCAAGGATATGTCCATCGCGTTCAACCCCGGCTTCCTCCAGGACCCGCTCCGCAATCTCACCGACGATGAAGTGCATATCGATCTGATTGATGAGATGAGCCCGGGCGTGATCAAAATCGGCACACCATTCCTGTATGTGCTGATGCCGATGCGCATCTCATAAAGTCTGCGACAAATCACTTGCCTCACCAAGACGGTGCGGCTTTTATCCGCGCCTCTTTCATTGCTCGCGTGGCGAAACTGGCAGACGCGTATGATTCAGAATCATATGGTGAGACCCATGGAGGTTCGATTCCTCTCGCGAGCACCAAATTTCACAAGGGGGGCAGGCATCCCGCGCCTGCCCCTGTTTTTTTGAGGAGGCTGCGGCCTCAC
>JAYUIF010000251.1:0-3804 GCA_043766295.1 Spartobacteria bacterium
TTCCCGACGACGGGGCCGCTCGTGCTGGTGAAGGCGGGCGAGGAAAATGCGGGCGTCATCGACATCGGCGACGGGTGGGCGGTGGCGTTCAAGATGGAGTCGCACAATCACGCGGGCGCCATCGAGCCGTTCCAGGGCGCGGCGACGGGCGTGGGCGGGATCATCCGCTACATTTTCACGATGGGCGCGCGGCCGGTGTTCTCGCTGGACTCGCTGCGCTTCGGGCCGATCCACGGCGACACGGATCAGCACAAGTGGAACCGCTCGCGCTTCGCCGGCGTGGTGAGCGGCATCGCGCACTGCGGGAATTGCATCGGCGTGCCGACCATCGGCGGCGAGGGGTAGGTTTTCTTTTTGGGGAGAATGAACGGCTGTCGCGCGGTGATGTGGCTGCTGTGGAATGGTGGGCGCGGATAGTTTGTCCGCCCGTCAACGCTTGTTCCCTAGTCCCAAGTCATGCCCCTCGGCACGGGTGCATTCTAAGCCACAGAGCTAACCCAACCCGAAAGCAGTCCGTTTAGTTTTCCCGAAATCAATGCCTGCTCCGCCCCGGCGATGTCGAAAATCCCGGTGAGCAGCGGGTCGTTGATGATCGGTTCGTTGAACGCAAGGACGGCGTTGTAGAGATAGTGAAGGTGCCTATCGGCGATGCGCCAATCATTGCCTTCCTGCACAAAATTCGGATTCTTTCCCCAGCGGATGTCGGCAAGCTTCTCGAAATAATCGCCACGCATGAAAAGCGGGTCGAGGTTCGTGACCAATGCGCCGCGCACCGGGAGATTCGCGCTGTCATCCGCGTAGTAAGCGCCGAATTTCAAAAGCTGATAGGTGCCTTTCTTGATGTCGTCGGTGCGACCCAAACCGGGTTTGGTCTTGTTTGAATCAATTTCGTCGCCCCATCCATTGACCAAGTATGCCAGAACTTCGTCCCGCTCGTTTCGCTTCGTTTTCGGAACAGAGTAAGCATGGAAAAGCTCCAGCCACGCGGAGAAGTATTCGAGCAAGTTGTCCGCCTTTCCAAAGCAACGCGCAGCAGATTGATAGGGCCAGTTGGCATCGCTTCCGCGCGGCAGCGCGAAACGAAACTGCCGATGAGGCAGAAACAGGAACAGCTTTTCGTAGTCCACCGGAACGTCAATCAGGCTGTGCTGGCGGAACTCCTTCCTGCCCTCAGCCCCGTCGGTGAAAAGCGGCTCCGGCAGTTCCATGCCGACGGGAAACGTGACCATCGGCGACGCCTTTACTTCCAACAGCAGAAAGAGATTTTCGCGGAAGGCCACAACATCCACATCGTGCGATTGCTTGGTGATGACGGCCACCGAAAGCGGACTTGCGGCTGCGCTTACCACCAGCTTCAGGAGCATCGCCATCGCGGTCGTGGTGATTTCGCCGATGTGGTGGCTGGACGGTTTGTGCTGTGCGCCCGCGAGGCGCTTTTCGAGTCCGAGGTCGAGGCAGCAGAGCGGGCACTGTTTGAGAAAGGAATAGTAGGCCACAGGACGTGCCGCGTCCTGCCTGCGGCAGTAAATCCATTTTGAATTTACCAAGCGCCCGTGAACGTATTCCACGTTGCAAGCGAGGTCGAACAGCGCGGCGAGAAATAAATGAAACCGCCGCCCATTGCTGGCGGCGTGTTTCAGAAAGGCATCGCTCTCCCAACGCGGGTCGGAAAGTGAGCCGACATAGCAGCGCAGAGCTTCGGCGAGCAGCCGTGCCATGCCGCTGCCACAGATGTATTCGTTCTGCGTCAGGTTCGGCTCCGCCAGCCGCTCAAGATCGGCAATCTTCGCCTTGGTTTTGAGTTGGGAGTAGTCGGGGAAGATACGCGTTGTCGGCATGGCTGGGCGAGTTTTAGGCGAGTGCCAACTGCCCCTGCACACCCGGCGCGAAGCTCCGCCTCGCAGCATCAGGAATGAGCTGTTCGATGCTGTGCTCAATAACCCAGCGCACCGCAGGGACGCAGACCGCATCGCCGAATGCGTAGCGAATGTCCGTGTCCGTTCCAACGAGTTGAAAATCTGGTGCCAGTCCCGGCAGACAAACGCCCTGGAGACGCGCCGACTCCAACGCCGTCAGCCGTCGCCCACGTAGTTTTCCGCCTTCAAGGACGACGACATATTGCGTGGATGAGCCGCCACCGGGTGTCCGCAGGCAACTCGCAAGGCCATCGAATCGAATGTTGAAAATTTGCTCGCGCTTACGCCTGCGGCGAAGCCTCCGGACGGCGGTAAAGACGTGACGCTTTCCGCTCTTTAGCAGGTTTTCCAACTGCGTCTTGTGATCGTGTTCCACTAACGTCCAAAAATAATCTTCCTGCTCCTTGTCCCACCACTGTCCGCTTTCTTCGGGCACGCACTCCAGCACATCACGCAGCGAAAACTTGCGCGTGGGCAAGTGGGGAAAATCGAAAAAGAACCACGGCAGCCCCGGCTGCTTTTGATATGCAGCCGCCAGCTTATGTCGGTGGAGGTGGTCATCGGGAAATGCACGGGCTGGCAGCGCGTGGCGCTCCAAATCCACGGCGACGATGAACACCCGGTTTCGTGATTGCGGAGTGAAGTGCTTCGCATCCACCTGCACCACATCGAAGCCGTAGCGCATTCCGGCAAGGGTGCGGAGGATTTCATCCAGCGCCGCGCCATCGTGAATCGAAAGCAGATTCGGGACGTTTTCGAGAAGGAGAAATTCAGGCTTTTTCGCCGCTTCGGTGAGCAGTGCGACCTTTTGCAAAAATGTTCTTACGAGGCTGCTGTGCTCGCCGTTTAAGCCCTGCCGATTCCCGGCCTGGCTCAAGTCAATGCACGGAAATGAAGCCGTGACGAGGCGAGCGGCGGGTTGAATGCACAAGTCCAGCAGTCTGACATCGCCATCGTCAAACGGGACATCGGGAAAGTTGGCCCGGTAAGCGCGGACTTTGCGCGCGTCGTTGTCGTTGGCGAGAATCGCCTGCCAGCCAAAGGGCGCAAGCGCCTCATGGACGAGGCCGATGCCCGCGAACAATTCCACGAAAGTCCGCTCCGTTCCCGTTGAGGCAGCCTCATCATTTCGAAGATGAGAGCCAGAGTCTGCTTTTGTTGTCGTAGGAAAATGCACGAGTCGATGGAATCGCTTGGCGTTTACCATCACTCCGCTCGATGGACTTTGGCGAGTTCTATATCCCGCCACAGGCGAATTCAATTCGTGCGTTGTTCAGGTGTCCGCCTCGACATAGCGCGCGCCGAAGACGCTGGCATCGAGAACAACTTTCATCACCGCCGCATCGCGGAGACGAGTTCACCGGCAGAGCGCGGGTCCTTCATCGGCACGCGGAATTTCTCCGTGATGGCGCGTTCCTCCGCGAGCCATGCTTCCATTTCCGCGGCAGTCGGCTTCTTCAAACGCACGAGCTTCGGCTCCTCCGCGAGCGCGAGGCGCAAGCCGCGCGCTGCGAGTTTCTCAATCGTCGTGCCCCGTTTGCGGGCGGCGGCGCAGGCTTTGCGGAGCAGCGAGGCGGGCAGATCGAGGACGGCTTTCATGCGGGGACGATGCGCTCTCGTTCATGGTCGCGCAAACCAAAAGCCTTGCCGTGCGGTTGCATTTCCAAAAGGCTGCGCACCCTTTTCAACACCATGACCGAGCCCGCCATCACCAAGGAAATCATCGCCAAGCACGGCCTCACCGACGAGGAATATGCCCGCATCCAGGGCATCCTCGGGCGCGATCCGAACATCACGGAGCTGGGTGTGTTCTCGGTGATGTGGAGCGAGCATTGCAGCTACAAGAACACGAAGCGCGAGCTGCGGAAATTCCCGACGACGGGGCCGC
>JAYUIF010000252.1:0-3791 GCA_043766295.1 Spartobacteria bacterium
CTTTACCTCGCCGCTCTGCAAGCCGGCCTGCGGTTTCAATTCACGCCAACACCCGGTGCCGTTTATCGCGTGTGGAGCGAGGACACGCTTTGCCGCAAAGATCCGCTCCTCGTCACGCGCGTCCGCACTGGGCTGATGGAAAGGATGCTCGACTGGCTCAAGGAGGAGGGGGAATTCAGGCCCGTGCATCGCCGAGAGATTGCACAGGCTTGTTTTGAAATGGCGCGCACTTGGGCACGCTACAATTTGGCCGATGCAATCAAGTATCACGACCAGCGCCGGGCCAAAGGGCTCATCCGACTCGCCGGGCCTGCTGCGCCGTGGAAATATCGTATCGCCTATTTTTTTCTCGGTTTCGCTCGCGCGGAACAACTGGCCTCAGCGACACGTTAGCACTCGCAGCGGGAGTCGCGTTTGCCGAAAGCGAGCAGATCGAAAGCATTCAACGCTGATTTTTGCGTTAATTATGAAGCGTCAAACTGCGCTTCGTGGCATCCTTCCCGCTATCTCGTATCGGCATGGCCCGCATAGACCAGTATTTCAAATTTATGAAGGAACAGGACGCATCCGATTTGCACCTTTCCACGAGTAATCCTCCCATCCTCCGAATCCACGGTGAAATGGTGCGTGTTGATTCGCCGCCGTTCGCAAACGACGACCTCAAGGCGCTCATCTACGAGATCGCTCCCGAGCACAAAATCAAACAGTTCGAGGAAACAGGCGACGTGGATTTCGGCTACGAGTATCCCGGCTTCGCGCGCTATCGCGCAAATTTCTTCAATCAAAAATACGGTGTAAGCGCGGTGTTTCGTTTGATCCCGAGTAAAATTCTTTCAGCGGACGATCTTGGACTTCCGGGAGTAATTAAAAAATTTGCGATGCTGAAAAAGGGGCTCGTGCTCGTGACCGGGCCGACCGGTTCCGGCAAATCCACGACACTCGCGGCGATGGTGGATTGGGCCAACCTGCATCGGAAAGATCATATCATCACCGTCGAAGACCCCATCGAGTTCGTTCACAAAAGCCAGCAGAGTCTCATCAATCACCGCGAAGTCGGTGTGCATACGAAGTCGTTCAGTTCCGCGTTGCGCGGCGCGCTTCGTGAAGACCCCGATATTATTCTCGTTGGTGAGTTGCGCGATCTTGAAACTATCGAACTCGCACTGACGGCAGCGCAGACAGGTCACCTTGTCTTTGGCACCCTGCACACACCGAGTGCGCCGAAGACGATTGATCGTATTATTGATGTCTTTCCCGCCGGCCAGCAGAACCAAGTCCGGAGCGGTCTTTCCGAGTCACTTCGCGGAATCGTGGCGCAGAATCTTTTTAAACGCATAGACAAGCCGGGCCGCTGCGCTGCGCTCGAAGTTTTGGTCGTGGACAGCCCAATCGCCAACCTCATCCGCGAAGGTAAAACGCACCAAATCACCGGCATGATGCAGGTGGGAAAAAAGAAGGGCAACCAGCCGCTCGACGACGCCATCATGGAGCTGCTTCGCGCATCGAAAATTGCTCCTGAAGAAGCCTACGAGAAGGCGATGGATAAAAGGAAATTCCGGGTCTTTCTGAAAAATCCTGACGAATGGGATGAATGATGAGCACGGCCAAAAAATCTCAACTATCCACCAATGAAGCGCGCTGAACTTGATGCCATTTTGATCGCAATGCTCGAAGTTGCACCGGGCATTTCGGACATCAATTTCAGCACAGGACGCCCGCCTCAAGTCGAGGCGTTTGGTGTGCTCAAGACTGCGGAGGTTCCTCCGCATATTCAAATGCTCACCGCCTACCAGACTGAGCGTATCGCGCTAAACATCATCAGCAATGAGCGCCGCCTACTCAATGATCTCGCAAAACATGGCTCGTGCGACTGCGCTTACATGATCAATGAGCGCGCACGCTTCCGTGTGAATATTTTTCGCCAGCGCGGACAGCTCAGCGTTGTCATGCGCAAAGCTCAAACTGAGGTGCCGAGCATTCAGTCCCTAAATATGCCGGCAATCTTGAGGGATATTGCCAAGGAAAAGACAGGACTGGTTCTGGTCACTGGTGCGACTGGCAGCGGCAAGACAACGACACTTGCAACCATCCTTGATGAAATCAACCGAACGCAGGCCGTCCATGTCATCACACTCGAAGACCCCATCGAATACATGCACCCGCACCGAAAAGCCACGTTCAACCAACGGGAACTCGGCGCGGATTTCGACGACTACCCCAGTGGTCTGCGGGCCGCATTGCGCCAGGCTCCGAAGGTGATTCTAGTCGGCGAAATGCGCGACCGTGCGACCGTCGAGATCGCAATGACCGCCGCCGAAACAGGGCACCTTGTCCTCTCCACGATCCACACCATCAACGCAGGCCAGAGCGTCAACCGCATCCTCGGTATGTTTGAACGCGAGGAGGAAACTCAAATCCGGCTTCGCCTCGCAGACATGCTACGCTGGGTCGTCAGCCAGCGCCTGCTGCCAAAGGTGACTGGAGGGCGCGTATTGGTGCAGGAAATCATGGGGAGTAATTTACGGACACGCGAGACCATCGCCATGGGAGAAGGCGAGGAACGCAACTTTTACGGCATCATCGAAAGCTCGGAACCATTCGGGTGGTGCACTTTTGATCACACGATGGTCCGCGCATTCGAGCAGGGGAAAATCACGGAAGAGACCGCACTGCTTTACTCGACGAACAAAGGGAAAATGAGCCGCTACCTCGATGATTCAAAGAAGCGCATGAACCTCGAATCCGTGGATACCAGCGGCATGAAACTCGACCTCGAATCTCTCGCACGATGAGCCTTCTTCTCGACAACGATTTCCAACATCGGATCGATCTCTTCGAGCCCGGCGACAAGACTGCGCTTGTGTGCGTGGACGTGCCCGAGGTGCAGCGCATCGCGGTCGAAAACCTGAGTGAGCTTGACTACAAAATTCACACGGGACTTTTCGTTGAAGACATCCTGCTCAAACTCCAGTCGCATACCTACGATGTCGTTATCATTTCCGAGCATTTCAATGCGTCCACGCTCACAACAAATCCCATCCTCCAGTCTTTGTCTGACATTCCCAGCAACCAGCGCAGACGCCAGATCATGGTGATTGTGGGATCGAGCGTCCACACGGACAGCGATATGGAAGCGTGGGCAAACAGCGTGGATCTCGTCGTGAGCCTCGCCGATGTGCCGAACCTCAAACACGTCCTTCGTCGCGCCACACAGCGCACCCGCTCATTCTACGATCCATACATCGAAGCTCTACAGAATGCGGGCTTGATGTAGTGCGAGCAAGGCGGAGAGCGCCTGATTAAAAAAATTCGAGCTTCGCGTTGACGGTCAGCGCACTCGTGCCGACACTTTGCTTAGTTCTTTCTCAAAAAGTTTTTTGCGATGTGAAAGCTGCTTCCACCAGCGGATGTGACTTTCATTTTTCGCCATCAATTTGCCCTGCGTTGTTCGAGTAGAAGACGAAAATTCCGAACCGGTAATTAACCAAGACTAAGGGGGCCAGGGTGGGCGTGTGTAGGTCATGCCTTAATTGGAAGGCCGAAGCCCGCCCCAGGTCACCCGCCGTTGCCTCATAAGGGAACGGGAGCTTCGTCGTGACGGCAAAGGCGGGGCAATCTCTGTAAATCAAAAGCGCCAGTCGTTCTCACGGCTGGCGCATTTGTGTTTTGAATTCAGCGGGGACTATTTCGACTTCAGTTCGATCCACCGGATGGCCACTCCACGTTGGTTGGGTGCGGAAATTTTCAGCGTTTGCGTTCCCTTTTCCAACGCGACTTCGGTTGCTGGCGTC
>JAYUIF010000253.1:0-3786 GCA_043766295.1 Spartobacteria bacterium
TCGCCCGATGCTTCCTTGGTTCCAAGACCGTTTCCCGCTCTACCTCGCGCCGATGGCGGGAGTGACGGACACGACTTTCCGCCAGCTCTGCAAGGAGTACGGCGCAGATGTGATGGTCACGGAATTTGTCTCGGCGGAGGGCATCTTCCGCAAGAACGAGCGGACGATGGAGTATCTCGACTTCGAGGAAGCGGAGCGCCCGCTCGGCGTGCAGCTTTTCGGCGGAGACCCGGACCATCTCGGCGAGGCTGCGAAGACGGTGCTCGATTGGAAACGGCCCGACTTTCTCGACATCAACTTCGGCTGCCCGGTGAGCAAAGTCGTGAGCAAGAACGGCGGCTCGTCGCTCCTGCGCGACTGCCCGCTGCTCGCGCGCGTCGCCACGGCCATCGTGAAAGCCGTCGCGCCGCATCCGGTCACCGCGAAGATTCGCATCGGCTGGAGCGCGGAGACCGTGAATGCGACGACCACCGCGCGCATCCTCGAAGATTGCGGCATCCAGGCCATCGCCGTGCATGGGCGCACGAAGGAGCAGGGCTATTCAGGCGAGGCGGACTGGAATGTCATCGCCGAGGTCGCCGAGACCGTGCGCGTGCCCGTCATCGGCAACGGCGACATCACCAACGCGCGCGACGTCGAGCATCGCAAAAACTCGACACGCATTTCCGGCATCATGATTGGCCGCGCGGCGATGCAGCACCCGTGGGTCTTCCGTGAAATCAAACATTACCTCGCGACCGGCGCGCACCTTCCCCCGCCGACGCTCGACGAAATCTGGCGTCACATCCGCCGCCACTGCGCGCGCGAAATCGAAAAGCAGGGCAGCGAACTCCACGCCATGCAATCCATGCGCACGCAGCTCATGGCCTACTCCCGCGGAATGCCCGACGCGAAACGCCTCCGCGAAAAATACGCGCACGTCGCCTCGCTCGCGCAGCTCGACGACATCGCCGCGGAAAACATCGCGCAGCATCCCGAAGGCTCGCACCTCGCGGCGGCGTAGGTCACTCCGGCATTTTCTGCTGCCATTGCACCGCGTGCGGTCAAAGCGGGACAGCCATGCCTTCCGCTTCCGCGAGAGAACGCTGCTGGCCGTCGAATGTAAGCAGTTCACCGAAACCGAGCACGAGCGCGGTGGCGACATGAAGCGTGTCAAAAGCGCGATGTCCTGTGGCAATGGCGTGGCGCTCGCTGAGTTCCCCGGCGCGGTGCATCACGGCGGCGAGATCCATTTCCACCGCCACGAGACGGCCAAGACGGAAATCCTCCTCGAACGCGTAGAGAACGCCCGATGCCACGCTGAGCGTCAGCCCCTCGTTCCGATCCTGCGCGTTGCGGAACACTTCCCGCCGGATGCCGTGGACAAACTCAAACCGCGGCAGCGGTGAAACCGGCAGCGGCTCGTCGCGTGCCTCCATGAACGCGAGTGCGCGGTCGGAGTTCACCTGCTGACGGTAGAGTGCGCAGAGAAAGCTCGTGTCGGGGAACGCCCTCACTCGCCGTCCTCATAGTCACGCATCCCGACCACCTCGCCCACACTCAGCACCCGGTCGCCCCAAATCCCCCGCAACCGCTCCCGCGCGCCCGTCCAGAGATTCGGCCCCGCCTGCCGCCGCTCCGCGCCGCCTCCGGACGCGAAAAGCCGCTGCGACAAATGCTGCCACAGCGTCTCCTGTTCGGGACGCGGCAACGTCTCCACGGCCTCTTCGATTTCGGCGAGCGTGCTCATGGCCTGGACCGTAGCACGCCGCACGCGCCGCTCAAGCCTGGTGAAAAGCAGGGCAGCGAACTCCACGCCATGCAATCCATGCGCACGCAGCTCATGGCCTACTCCCGCGGAATGCCCGACGCGAAACGTCTCCGCGAAAAATACGCGCACGTCGCCTCCCTCGCACAACTCGACGACATCGCCGCGGAAAACATCGCGCAGCATCCCGCCGATTCGCACCTCGCGGCCGCGTAGCCCGTAAAGTGGGCATGAGCTTCAACTCGTGAGTGCTCGTGCCCACACAGCATGGCCGGATACGAACGCGCCGCCAATCCGCCTCCTCCGGGATGATGCTGTCTCGCAATGCAAAGAGATTCCTTTTAGATTGCCTTGCTTTCGGGTTCGCTTGACCCGTCGAATCTCAAAACCCACATGTCGCCATACAAGGAATTTACTGCGCGTCTGAAGCTGCTGATCAGCAAGAATCCGCACCTCATCACGACCACCTTGAGCAACATTTTCACAATGCGGTTGATCGGGAACAAGACGCACGGCGACTTGGCAGAGATCGCGATTGCCGAGTTCATCAACCAGTTCATGTATGACTTCAAGTCGGTGCATGTTGGCAAGGATCTCTACCGCGCCAAGGAGCGCGAGGAGGACATTAAGATCATCAACGAAATCACGAAGGCGGAGTTTCCCGTCAGTCTGAAAGCTTACGGGGACGGGCCGCTTCAGCTTTCCACCGACAAACACTTCCAGATGTTCCCGAAGCTCCAATCGATCGGGGCGCTGATTCAAGGCTATGCACTCAAACGAGTCTGGAACGACCCTGTATTTGCCGAATTTGGCAGCATGAACATCCTGCCGCTCATCTACGACGAAAAGAAACAGTTATGCAACATACTTGTCTTTGACTCCGAAACCGCAAGAAAGCGCGTGGCTCGCATCGCTTTGGAGGAGGTTGGATACGGAAGGAAGCATCCCGTCTTTCGTTTCTATGACGACGATGGCAACTACGTTTGCGAAGTGCGCTACGGAAGTGGGACGGCCAACGCTTTGCAGCGCGGCCTTTGGACGCACACGAAGAACGGTTTTAGGTATTTTGAGAGCGCAACGAACGGATGGATCGGTTATTCGCACAATCACATCCTCGTAAAGTTGTTCTCTCATGCACTCGTCGCGACGGGCAAAGGTCACGAGGCGGCCTTGGAGAACCTCAGGCAGGATATCGAGTATCAGAAACAAGGATCTCAGTTGGCATGAGCGCGCAGACTATGAATCTTTTTCAGGATCTTGTGGTGGATGCGCCGCCTACGGAGGGCATCAAGTACGCTGGCTCGAAACTCAAACTAATGCCCTACATCCTGCAACTCATCCAAAAGGTGAAGCCGCACACTGTGCTCGATGGCTTCTCAGGCTCAACCCGCGTTGCTCAAACATTGGCGCAAACCGGTCACCGTGTCGTCGCAAATGACCTTTCTGTGTGGTCGGAGGTTTTCGGAAATTGTTACCTGCTCAATACTCACGGAGCCGAGCACTACCAACCGCTTGTTGACCATTTGAATGCCCTTCCCGGAATTGATGGCTGGTTCACTGAACACTACGGAGGCGAGCCGAATAGCGGCAACTCCGTGAGCGAGGATGGCCTCAAGAAACCGTGGCAGAAACACAACACGCGACGACTGGATGCGATCCGTATCGAGATTGACCGGCTCTCAATTTCAGAAGTCGAAAAGTCGGTTTTGCTGACGAGTTTGATTCTCGCGTTGGATGGAGTGGACAGCACGCTTGGGCATTTTGCCTCCTATCTGAACGACTGGTCGCCGCGCTCTTACAACAAGCTTCGATTGCAAGTGCCACGCCTGTTACCTCGGCGCGAATCGCACGCAGTTCATCGGGGAGATATATTCACGCTATTGCCGAAAATCGAAGCTGACCTAGCTTACTTTGACCCACCCTATGGATCGAACAACGAGAAGATGCCTCCGTCGCGAGTGCGCTATGCAGCTTACTACCATCTGTGGACGACAATTTGCCTGGACGACAGACCTTCAACTTTTGGCAAGGCCAAGCGG
>JAYUIF010000254.1:0-8908 GCA_043766295.1 Spartobacteria bacterium
TGGGGCGAATCCGTAGTGAACTCCTGGAACTCGACGGCACCTTCGGCGTGGATTCGGATCTCTTCGCCGCCGGTCTCGATTCCATGTCCATCATGCAACTCGTCCTCATGCTCGAAGACGAATGCAACGTGAAGCTGCCCGACTGCTCGATCACGCGCACGACTTTCGCCACCGCACGCCAAATAGCCGAGGCCGTCGCCACGGCCCGCGCGCAATCCTGATGTCCGTGACTCAGGCCGGACGGACGGAACTGAGCGGTGAAAAATTCGCGATATGAAATGCGACGTGCTCATCCTCGGCGGCGGCAGTGCAGGCATCGCAGCGGCAGTTTCCGCAGCGCGGGCGGGCGCGCACACGGTGCTCGTCGAACGTCATGGTGCGCTCGGCGGAATGGCGACGGCGGCGCTCGTTCATTCGGTTTGCGGACTCTACCTACTACGCACGGAACCGGGCGCGGTGCTCGCGAATCGCGGACTGCCCGGTGAATTCGCCGCACGGCTCATGCGCGCGGGAGCTTCTGCGGGGCCGGTGCGAATGGGACGGCTCGATGTGCTGCCACATTCGCCGCCGGGATTCGCAGCCGTAGCCGACGCACTCACGACAGAATGCGAGGGGCTCGATGTGCGGCTGCACTCGGAACTCATCGCCGCGCACGGCAGCGGTCGCGTGGATGCAGTTGAAATTATTTGCCGTGGCGCACGTATGACGCTGGAACCGCGCACCGTCGTGGATGCGAGCGGCGACGCTGTGCTCACCTCGCTCGCTGGAGCAGGCACGGAGCAGGCGGAGTCGGCTCACCTCCAGCGGCCCGCGTTCATTTTCGCGCTGCACACGGTGGAAGTCGCAGCGCTCGGCGACGAAGGGCGCATCCATCTCGCGCATAAAATTGCGGAGGCCGTTCGTGATGGCCACATGGATCGCGGCGCGCTCGGAGCGCAGTTCCGCACGACTGGGCGCGGCTCGGAGGTTTATGCGACAGTGGACTTGGCGGGGCCGGAAAATTTTGATCCGACTTCGCCCGCGCATTTGTCCGCGCTCGAACGCACAGGGCGCAAAATCGCGATGGAGTTGTTCACTTTCCTCCGTGCAAATCACCCGGCGTTTGCGCACGCAGAACTGGCAGCTTTTCCGGCACGCGTGGGCATCCGCGAGAGTCGGCGCGTGCGCGGAGAAATCACCATCACCGCCGACGATGTGCTGCGCGGCACGGAGACGCCCGATGTGGTCGCCTTCGGAACTTGGCCGATGGAACTGCGAGAGAAAGCGACGGGGCCACGCTGGCGTTTTCCAGAAAATAATCGTCCGACGCACATCCCGCTCGGCGCATTTAAAGCGGCGGGTGCGGAAAATTTATGGACGGCGGGGCGCTGCATTTCGTGCGAGCACGAAGCGCAGGCGGCGCTGCGTGTGATTGGAACGTGTCTCGCTACAGGTCAGGCGGCAGGCATCGCGGCAGCGTTGCAGGCACAGCATGGAAAGGCACCGACGGCGGCGGATGTGCGAGCGCGGATCGAGATGGGAAAGGAAACATGGCGATGAACGTGACCGACCTTGTCGCCGCCCGTGCCGCAAACGATCCGGAGCGGGCGGCGTTGCTGCATGGCGACGAGACGTGGACGTATCGCGAACTGCTCATGCGTGCGGATGCGATTGCAAACAAACTGCGTGAGATGCTTCACGGCGAACGCGCAGTTCGTGTCGCGCTGTTTTGTCCCAATGGGCCGGATTACGTGGCGCTCGCGTTGGGCATCCTGCGCGCAGGTGCGTGCCTCGTGCCGGTGGCCTCGGAACTGGCGGTGCCCGAGCGCACGGCGCAGCTCGCACTCACCGCACCGCGATTCATGCTCGCAGCGGGGGCGCACCATTGGCTGCCAAGCGCGGGCACAGCGGAGGAAATCGCGGGCGTTCACTTTTCATGGTGCGCTGTGGATGCGACTTCAACTTTTCCCGAGGATCGTTTTGCGGCGCTGAATCCCGCGTTTGTGCGTTTCAGTTCGGGCACGACGGGGACGAGCAAGGGCATCGTGCTCAGTCACGAAACGCTGCTCGCGCGCGTGCGCTCGGCAAACCGGCGATTGCAACTCACGCCGGAGGATCGCGTGCTTTGGACGCTGCCAATGGCGCATCATTTCGCTGTCACGATCATGCTCTATTTGATCGAGGGTGTGACAATGGTGCTGGAAGATTCACACCTCGCTGCGGAAGTGCTCACGACATCGCGCGCGACGAATGCGACGGTTTTCTACGGCTCGCCATTTCATCTCGCGCTGCTGGCGGCGGAAAATTCGGGACGCGATTGGCCTTCCCTGCGACTCGCCATCGGCACGGCGGCGGCGTTGCCAGCGGCGACTGCGGAGGCTTTTCAAAAACGCTACGGCATCGCGCCGGCGCAAGGTTTCGGAATCATCGAAGCTGGACTGCCGCTCTTAAATACCGATGCCACGAAACCGACGAGCGTGGGGCGGCCCGATGACATCGCGGTGCGGCTGCGCGATGAGCGCGGAGCCGATGTGCCGCCGGGGGAAACCGGCGAACTTTGGCTGCGCGGGCCGGGGATGTTCGATGCGTATCTCGCTCCGTGGTGCGAACGCGCGCAGGCGACGGACGATGGCTGGTTCGCGACCGGCGACCTCGCGTGTCAGGATGCGGACGGTCACGTTTACCTACGCGGACGGCGCAAATCGGTGATCAATTTTGGCGGGATGAAATTTTTCCCGGAGGAAGTCGAGGCGGTGCTCAACGCTCATCCAGCAGTGCGCGAAAGTCGCGTGAGTGGCGAGGCGCACGAGCGCTGGGGCATGGTGGCGGTGGCGGAGATTGTTCCGCGTGATGCGGCGCAGCCGCCGACGGACGCTGCGCTCGGCAAGCAGTGTCGCGAACAACTCGCAGGCTACAAGGTGCCCGTGAGATTCCGTGTGGTGACGGAGTTGCCGCGCACGGCGAGCGGAAAGTTGAAGCGATGAGCACGAACAACGAGGTCATTATGATGCGGATTTCGTCGCACTTTGCGCGACGCTGGATGCGTTTGTATTCACGGGGAAAATTGCGGCATGACCCGGCATTTCCGGCGGCGTTTGAGCGAATCGGTTCTTCGTCGCTGCCGCTGCTGGACATCGGCTGCGGCGTGGGGCTGCTCGCATTCTACCTACGTGAGCGCGGCTTTAAGCCCGAGATTGCGGGGCTGGATGTGGATGAGAAAAAAATCCACGAAGGTCAGACTGTGGCCGACCAACACTACGCAGGAATCACGCTGAAAACTTGCGATGTCTCGGCACTGCCGGAGTTCTCGGGCAACGTGGCGATGCTTGATGTGCTGCACTATTTACCAGCGGAGGTGCAGCAGCGCGCGCTTGCGGATATGGCGCGGAGGGTTGCGCCGGGCGGGTGGTGTTTCATTCGCACGACGACGCGCGATGGGAGTTGGCGGTTTCGCTTCACGCAGATCGAAGAGTGGTTTGCGCGCATGATTTCGTGGATGGCGCGACCGGTGGTCGTGTATCCCACGCTCGCGCAAATCGAGGCTTGTTTTCCGGCGACGGAGTTCGATGCGGAGGTGCGACCGTTGTGGGGCGGGACGCCGTTCAACAGTTGGCTGCTGGCTTTTCGTCGGCGCTAGAAAGTGTGGCGGCGACGGTGCGCGCGGAGGCTGCGCCGAGTGCCATGAGGTCGCGGGCGTAGTCGGGCCACGGCTTCGGCGGCGGGAGTGTGATGGGAAAGCCGATGCGCGGGCGCTGAGAAATCGTCTCCGCTGTGACGACGATTTTGCCGGAGCGACGGGCGAGTTCGAGTTTCCAGCGCAGCAATTCATCGGCGGTGAGTTGGTGGCCGGCGAGCATGGCGGCGGCAAAATTAAAGCGGTGAGTGCGTTCGCGCGAGCGGAGCTGAGAATCGTAGATGATGCTGTGCGCGACGATGTGTGTGACGGCGGGATCGTCTATCCACTGCTCGATGGGGACGGAGCTGCCGAGGCCGCCGTCCCACAGAAGTTCGTCCTCAATTTTTCGCGGAGCGATGATGCCGGGGAGTGCGCAGCTCGCGAGCATGGTTGCGACGAGCGGGCCGCGATTGCGGACTTCGACGCGGTTCGTGCGGAGATTGGTGACGGCGATGTGGAGGTGGGCGGCGGCGCAGTCTTCGATGCGACGGTCGCCGACGAGGTCGTGCAGCAATCGCTCAAGATGCACGCCTTTGATCAAAGCAGGGAAGCCCGGCAGACCGAGTAGGACGCAGGGCCCGCGAAAGGGTGTGCGCCATTCGCGGAATTTACTGCCCAATTTCGGCTGGGTGAATACGGCCTCCATTTCATCGAGACTGATCCCGGCAGCGTAAAGACCGGCGACAATCGCGCCAGCGGAAGAGCCCGCGACGCACGCAGGGCGATGGCCTGCGGCGATGAGCCCGCGCAAAAAGCCAAGGTGGGTGACGAAGCCGAGGAACGAGGAGCCGAATGTAACGGCGAGGCGGGATTCAAGCATGAGTGGTGTCATTTTTTTGCACGGAACGAAAGCGAAGGAAAACCGGAACGCCCGCAAGTGCCCACGATGCGGCAACGAGAAATCCGCTGAGCGAAATGAAGACGGCGGTGGCTGGCGCGATTCCGCAGAGCGGGGTGAGGAGGGCTTGCATCGTCGTCTCGCGAAGGCCGAGCCCGGAGATGGTGACGGGCAGCATCGAGACGACATCCATCACCGGCATGACGCTGAACGCATCCCCCAGCGAAAGGTTGCCGGCGAAGGCGAGCGCGGTGAAATAGAAGAGCAGAAAGTAGCTGGCGTGGCTGACGGCGGAGAGCACGAGCGCGGCGCAGGCGCGGGGGCGGTCGGCGAAGAATGTGTCGAAGACGGCGGCTATCTCAATGATGCGCGTGCGGAGGGGAATCCATTGCGGAGTTTTGCGCAGCAATGGCGCGCGACTGGAGATGAACCATACGAGCAGCGCGCCCGCCGCGACGCCGAGAAAGATGAGCACGGCGTGGAAGAGCGCGGCAGTTGCGGGGGTTTGGCGGAACCATCCGCCACGCTTCATGGCGATGATGAACGTCCACACGATGATGGACACGAAACCGCTGAGACGATCCATGAGCACCGCGAGGACGCCGCCCATTTTACGCTGGGGGAATTGCAGCGCGAGGAACGCGATTTTCACCGCATCGCCACCCGCCATTCCGGGAAGAAAGAGCGAAGTGAAAAGGCCGAGAAAGTGCAGCGCGGCGGCGCGGCGAAGCGGGAGCGCGACGCCGGCGAGATGGAGGCAGCACCACCAGCGGAGGAGGCTTGCGAGTTCGTTCAGTCCGGCGGCGAGCCACGCGGGCAGGAGCCACGCGGGCGCGGGCGGGCGCGGGAGCGAGGAGAGTTGTGCGCGCAGTGTCGCGTCGCGCAGCAGCCATGCGAAAAGCGCGAGGGTAAGCGCGAGTCGGAAGATGAGCCAGAGGTAACGCTTCATCGCTCCGTGATCAGATACGGCGGATGCGCCGTGCGATCAGTTATTGCCAGCTCCGGGCATCATCGATCCAAAGGGGCCGGAACCTTCCCATCGCTCGGGTTTATTCCACGGGATCGAAGTGACTTGGTTGGGATCCTTTTTTTCCTCAGTGCTGGCACAGCCGCCAAGGCTGATGAGGAAACCGAACAGCGCGAAAAGCACCAGTGTGCGCATGGCCAATTTTTAAAGTGGAAGTGGAAGCACTGCGGCAGCCGGAGCCTGAGCACCTGCTGCAACTGGCGGTTTTTCCTCGATCCTCACTTTGTCATCGCCGGTGTAGATGACTTCATCTCCGGGCTGAACAAACATGCCGCGAACAAAAGTGCCGGCCTGAATATCGGCGATGGACTGGTTGGCTTCGACGTTGGTGATCTTCACTTTGCCGATGGCCTTGCCGTCCCGTGCGACAATCATGACTCTTCCATGGGCGGCACCTTGCTTGTCGCCGGTGCTGATGACGCAGAAACCCCAGCCTGGATTCACGGCCATGACCTTCCCCTTGACTCCCTTTTGCATCACATTGTCGGAGTATTTTTTGATGACGATCTTCTTCTGCACGATGTCCGCTTCGTTCCGTTGCTTGTCAGCAGTGAGTCCGGCGATGACTGTCTCGTTCTCGGCTCTGATCTTTTCCAATTCAACAATCTTGGCCTCCTGATCCTTGACCTTGGCTGTCATGGTGGCGATTTGCTCCTTGATGGCTTCGATGGCTTTGGCTGGGTCTAAATTATCACCCTTGGGGATGCCGAGTGCTTCAGCGATCTTCGTCTGCATGTCATCCAACGCAGCCTTCTGCGCATCGCGCTCAGCAGTGATGCTTGCGAGCTTGGCCTCTGTGCTGGTGAGTTTTTCCTCCGTGTCGCGGAGCTTGGTCTTGGTTTCGGCGAGTTCAGCCTCGGTCTTCGTCAAGAGCGCCTCGACCTTGTCATACTCGGTCTTTGTCCTCTTCAGTTCCCGCTTGGTGTCCTCAAGGATGCCGTGGGTCTTCAGCCCTATCTCTTGCAAAGTGGTGATGCGCTTTTCGCAATCAACGCCAAGGTAGATGGCGACTCCGGCGATGATGATCGTGAGAACTGAGAAAATTTTTGGGGCCATGTTTATTTGAGGTGGTTTTTAAAAAATGTAGTTGTTCAGGGGCGACATGGGTAGTTGCCCCTTTCAAAGTGGGGGCCTTTTAAGCGGTGGTCATTTTAATTGGCAAGGGGTTTCCGCGAAATCTTCCTGACTTTTCATTTTGCATCATTCGCAGAGCCTGCCACTGTCCGCGCCTCCGTCAGGGGCCATGGATTGAAGGCTTGCGAACCCCGCCAGGGCCGGAAGGCAGCAACGGCAGTATGCCCTTCTTTGTCGTGGTTCCCTGACGGAACTTTTTTTGGCAAAGAGCGGCCTGCATTTCGCTCGACGCGCGCCGCTCCTCGCGGCAAGCAGTGCCCACGATGAAACCGCACCATTTTCTCCCGCTCCTCGCCGCACTCGCACTCTCCGCCTGCACCACCACTCGCAAAGGCGCGGGCGGCGGCGCCGATGGCGACTACGTGAACGGCACCCCGCTCGGCACTCCGCTGCCCGATCGGCAGGAGGGCGTGTCCTTCCTCGGCTCCAATGTGGATCGCTCGAAATTCCCGCCGGTGTATTTTGGTTTCGACAGCACGAGCTTGAGCGCGGGGGAAAAGACGAAGCTGCGCGCGGTGGCGGAAGCCGCAAAAAACGGGAGCACGATCATCATCGCGGGCTTCACGGATGAACGCGGCACGCCGGAATACAATCGCGGCCTCGGCGAACGCCGCGCACTCACGGTGCGTGAAGAACTCATCGCACTCGGCGTAGGTGCGGGGCGTTTGCAGACGGTGAGCTTCGGCGCGGAAATGCCCGCCGACTCCAGCAGCGGCGAATCCGCATGGACGAAAAACCGCCGCGCGGAATTCGGCGTGGTGCGTTAGCGCCCGCTACTTTTTCGCAGCCGCGTCCTCGTTCAGCTTGACCAGCACGGCGGCGTAAAGTTCCTCGTAGAGCTTCGTGTCGGTCTTGAGCAATTCCTTCGCGGCATCGCGGCCCTGGGCGAGCTGATTGCCTTTGTAACTGAGCCACGAACCGCGCTTTTCCACGATGCCTTTCTCCAACGCGAGATCGAGCAGCGCGCCGGTATTCGAGATGCCCTCGTTATACATGATGTCGAACTCGCACTCGCAGAATGGCGGCGCGATTTTGTTCTTCACGATTTTTACCTTCGTGCGATTGCCCGTCACCGTGCCGTCGCTCGATTTGATCGCGCCGATGCGCCGGATGTCCACACGCACGCTCGAATAAAATTTCAGCGCCTTGCCGCCGGGCGTCGTCTCGGGATTGCCAAACATCACGCCGATCTTCTCGCGGATTTGGTTGGTGAAAACACACACCGTCCGCGCTTTCGAAATCAGCGCCGTGAGTTTGCGCAGCGCCGCGCTCATCAGCCTCGCCTGCGCGCCCATCGTGCTGTCGCCGATTTCGCCTTCAAGTTCCTGCTTCGTCACGAGCGCAGCCACCGAATCGAGCACCACCACGTCAATCGCGTTCGAGCGAATCAACGTCTCCACGATGCGCAACGCCTCCTCGCCGCTGCTCGGCTGCGACACGAGCAAGTCATCGAGATTCACGCCCAGCTTCTTCGCATATTGCGGATCGAGCGCGTGCTCCACGTCAATGAACGCCGCCAGCCCGCCGCGCTTCTGCGCCTGCGCGATGAGCGTGAGCGTGAGCGTCGTTTTGCCCGAAGACTCCGGCCCGAAAATCTCCACCACACGACCGCGCGGAAACCCGCCGGCACCGAGCGCGCGATCGATGAGAATGTTGCCCGTCGGGATCACCTCCACATCCATCTGCTGCGAATCGCCGAGGCGCATGATGGCCCCTTCGCCGAAATCCTTCGCAATCGTCTGGAGGACGAGTTCGAGATTCTTGTTACGTGCTGCGATCACTTTGCTTTCGTCGGTTTCTGAGGTTTTGGCCATGGTATGTGTGGGCTGTGGGTTGGTGTGAAATTGAACGCGCTGTGACTATGGCGCGCACGCCGCCGGGGAAAGCGAAAACTGGCACGGCCAAATTTCCTCCTCCCAATGCGCGCATTCCTCGAAAGCGGAAATGTTCGCAAAGTCCCACCTCACCTCCTAATGAAACACTCAATATCCCAATCCAATTTTAACTTTTCCTACGCTCCAACTTGTCTCCATTCATCGGGGTCAGGCGTTTTCTTACGTGCCGTAGCCGAGGCGCGTCCGCCACTTCTGCGGGTCTTGGGAGCAGTGAAAGACCGAATAAATGACAATGGCATCGTCAGTCGGTTCGTAAAAAATCTCGTAAGGAAAGCGGCGCACCAGCGCACGGCGGAACTCGTCCACGACGACGGGATAGAGATGCGAGTGGCGCTGGATGGTGAGGACACACGCCTCGA
>JAYUIF010000255.1:0-21699 GCA_043766295.1 Spartobacteria bacterium
GCCAATTCCGCGATGGCCTTCGTGAATTTTTCGAGCAATGCGTTGTGAGGCGCAGGGTCGGGCAGGCCGGGGCGCGTTGCGCGCAAATCCTCATGGCGGATTGGCGAGAGTAGAATGAAACGCACTTTTTTATCCGGCGCAGATTTGCCGCCGATTTCCTGAATCGCGTCCATGAGCGTGCCGAGTTGTTTTTTAAACTCCACCACTCCCGCGTCGCCGCGCGGGATTTGTCCGTAACGGGTCGCGTCGTCATTTCCATAAAGTGTCTCCAAGCTCGAAGCCATGCCGTAGCCGAGGATGCAGACGGTGGGATTTACCGTGGCGATCTGTTCTTTCAAACGCTCCAGACCCTTCGGCGCGGGGTCGAACGAAGCGCGCGACCAGCCGAGGGGATTATCGGCGGAGTAGGCGAGATTGCGCACGGTGAAGTGGCGGTCGGGGAACTGCTCCTGCATCCGCGTTTCCAAATAACCAAAGGTGCTTTCGCGTTCGAGCAGCGTGTCGCCGAGCAGCAGCACGCGGTCGCCGTCTTTGATTTCAAAAGGCGCGGCGATGGCGGCGGTGACGAAGGCGAGGAGAAGGATGATGGATTTCATGGCGATTGGTATTTGCGAGGGGCGGGGGTTTTCAATCGGCGGCGGAAAATCCGCAATCCGCAAATTCACATACCGCTTGCAATGACACGCGCGGTTCTATTAACCAGCGCGCTCAAACCAAAAACTCAATATGGCTGACAAAAACACTAAAGTGCCCGAAAACGTCCCAGGCCCCTGGTATGTGGACAACGAACTCTGCACGCCCTGCCGCGTGTGCCTCGATGAAGCTCCCGAGCTTTTGAAATACAACGCCGACGAGTCGAAGGTGTATTTCGCCAAGCAGCCCGAGGGCGATGAGCTTGCGAAGGCGCAATCCGCCCGCGATGTCTGCCCGCAGGCGGCAATCGCTGAAGACGGCGAATAATTCCTCAATCTTTTCAAACGCCCGGCTCGCGCACTCTGCGCAGGCCGGGCGTTTTTTTATGTGAAAATTTCGTGATTTCTCCGCTTGCAACAAACCCGCTGCTGCGCTCTGTTCCCCGCACTTCGGGAGATTTATAGGATTCCTCCTACGCCCGGAACGTAGTGAATGCGGCCCGCAGCGCGCCCAGTGCTGCGGGCCGTGTTTCATTTTCAGCCCTCGCGTTGCGAGTGAAAGGCTGGCGCTTCTCCTCCGCACGCTGCACTCTCCCGCGATGCTAAACGACATCGAGCGCACTCTTTTTTACGAGCAGACGATCCTTCGCCGGCTCGATGAGATTGGCGCACAAATCACCGCCGACTACGCGGGCCGCGACCTCACCGTCATCGCCGTGCTCAATGGCAGTTTGTTTTTCATGGCGGACTTACTGCGCCGCATCCAGCTCCCGCTGCGGCTCGATAGCCTCAGCGTCTCCAGCTACCACGGCGGCACGCAGAGCACGGGGCTGGTGACTTTTGATCAAACCTCGCTGCCCGACGTGGAGGGCCGCCATGTGCTCATCCTCGACGACATCCTCGATACCGGCCTCACGCTGCACGCCATCCGCGACCGCCTGCTCAGCGAGGCGAACCCCGCGAGCGTCGGCATCTGCGTGCTGCTGCGCAAAGACAAGCCGCGCGCACGGGAGATGGAGGCGGATTACGTGGGCTTCGACATCGGCGATGAATTCGTCGTCGGCTACGGCCTCGACTACGACGAACGCTATCGCAACCTCCCATTCGTCGGCGTGCTGAAGCCGGAAATCTTTTCCGCTGGCGCGCGTCCCGCTTAGCACACCGCCATGTTTAATTTTCCCACAAACACCAACCTGCCGATGTCGCCCGCCCGCGCGTTGGAGCCATCGAGCGAAGTCAGCGAACTGCGGGCCGATGTCGAAAGACTCTACTTTATCACCGAGGCGCTCTGGCGGATTTTGAAAGAAAAACACGGGCTGGAGGATAACGAAATCATCCGCCAAATTGCCACGATAGACATGGAGGACGGCAAGCTCGACGGACGCAAAGCCAAGACCCCGCCCCAGCCCTGCCCCAAGTGCGGGCGTGTCGTCGGCAAGCAGCGAATGAAGTGCCTATACTGCGGCGAACTCATCGCATCGCAGCCTTTCGAGCGATAGCCGCTGATGGTGGCTAGAGTTGGTTGTAGAGAATCTCCAGCGACATCGCGCCGTAGGTCGTTGTGAGGACGGGGTTGTTTTCCTTCCAGCGGGCGATGTCGTTGGCCCAGAAGCCGTCGGGCGTTTGCAATTTCATCAACTGCAAGCCGAGTTCGCGCCGCCAGTCCACTTTCTTGCCGCCGCGCTCTAGCTCGGTGATGCCGGCTGCGGTGAGACCCTTGGCCATGAGGTGC
Organism: Spartobacteria bacterium; assembly: GCA_043766295.1. Lineage (GTDB taxonomy): Bacteria > Verrucomicrobiota > Verrucomicrobiia > Chthoniobacterales > Chthoniobacteraceae > SXWH01. The sequence continues at coordinate 2,365 of JAYUIF010000255.1, forward strand.
AGGTAGTAAAAATAGCCCTGCCTTTCGAGGCCGGGGTTTTCTTCGAGGGTGTAATGTTTTTTCAGCCAATCCATCGCCGCGACCACGCGCTCATCGTCCTTTTTTAAATCCGCGTAGATGAAGCTGAGCAGCCCCGCGTAGCTCATGGAGCCGTAGCTGCGCAGCGCCACGCCGCCGCCTTCGAGGGGCATTTCGCCGGCGTTGCTCTCGCCGGGATAATAGATGAAGCCGCCTTTGTTTGCCGGGTCGCCGCTGGCCCATTTTTCTTTGTTGTGCGAGGGCAGGTTTTGGCAGCGCGAGACGAAATCAATCGCGGCATTCCAGTTGAGTTGCTTTGCGTCGGGTTTGTCGGCGGCGAGGGATTGCGTGGCGCGCAGGGCTTCGAGCGCGATGTAGGTATTGTCGAGGTCGGGATGCCCGCGCTTGGGGCTGGCGCCGACGGTGCCGTAGCCGATGCCGCCGTCGGTCTCCGGCTTGGCCATTCCCGCCGCCTGCTGGCCGATGACGTAGGCGCGCGCGGCGCGCAAAAGCGGGATGTCTTTTTCATCGCCGACGAGCGCGAGCGCGAGCAGGCACACGCTGGTGTTGTAGTTGGCGAGGCCACTCTCCGTGTTGTAAATCCCGCCGTCCGGCTGTGCAAAAGTCCGCAGATATGCCGCGCCCTTTTTCACCGCAGCGGTGACTGCGAATTTCCCCGTCGGCTCCCGCAGCAGCGCGATGAGCGGCAGCCCGCTTAGGGCCGGATGCGTCGTGTCTTTGCCGAAACTGCCGTCTTCATTTTGCTGCTTGAGCAGCCATGCTGTGCCGCGATCCAGCGAGTCGTGCAGTTCGTTGCGGAACGACAGATTCTTTTCCTCGCGCGGCAGCGGTTCGTTTGCAGCGTGCGCGAAACCGGCGAGCGCGATCGTGGCGAGGATGAAGTGGCGGCGGTTCATTTGGCTTCGAGTTTGATGGTGAAAGTGAGCGGCGTTCCCTTCGGCGGGACGGCATCTCTATTGACGAACCACTCTTGGTCGTCGTTCGATCCGATGCGCGGATTATTGATCAGCGCGCCGGGATACGTGACGAGCGAGGCGTGCGCGCCCTCCATTTGCGCGACGAAATTGTTCTCGTAAAAATAGCTCCCCGTATAAAGCCACGGCCCATCCGCCGCCGGCACATTATCCGATTCTTTTTTCCCGGTGTGGACCATGCGGATGATCCATCGCTCGGCCGGCGTCACTTGCTCCTTTCCGTCCTTGTCCTTCCATCGCGCAGTGATCGTGATTTTATCCCCCGTGAGCTTCGGTGCCCTCGCGAGATACTCCGAATCTATGCGCCCTTGCACGGCTCCTTCCTTCGGTTGCTCCATGCCTTTCGCACCGAGCAGCAGCATCCCCATGTGGACTTCCTTCGGCGGTGCGTCCGTCACAAAAAGGCTTTCGTGCACCGGCCCCTGCGGCGTCACCAGCAGATATTCCAGCATTCCGTATGACATGTTGACCTTCGCGGGAAAGGAGACGGTGTTCGCGCTTTTATCCACCCGCACGAAGCCGATCTCAAACACCCCCGGCGCGACCTCCTTCGGTGTGTTGAATTTCTCTGCGGGTGGTTTGACTTCCTCCGCCGGAGTCTCCGCGAAAGCCGCCGCCACGAAGGCGAAAAGTAGTGTGATGATACGCATAAAAGTGAGCATGGCCGATGTATAGGCGCGCGTCTAGCCGCCGTCGTGCCATCCCGCGAGACTATCCCGCGCCACTCTGGTAAATACGCGCCACCCGCGAAAGCTGCGCATTTTCACCGGCTAGAAAGTGAGCCGTTACTATCGTGCGGTGGATAGATAGTGGCCGGGTGCGTTCGCTCACAGCGGGCGCGGACTGCGCCGTTTTATAAGGACAACCAGCGGCGCAGATGCATATCGAGCGTCGCGCGGTCGCTGGCGGAGATACGGCCTATGATTTTGCGTAGCAGGCTGGATTCGATGGTGGTGAGTTGTGCTTTGACTCCGCTGGGAACATTCAGGCCGGCACTACGCCAGTCAGCCAATGGAAAATCAGCATTGCCCATTTGCGAGGTGATGGGGACGACGAATATGTCGCCGTGGAAGCTGCCAAAACCGATGACGATGGCAGGCCGCACTTTACGGCTGCTTAGATCCGTGAACGGAATGGGGAGCAGGACGATATCGTCACGGGAGCAGTTCATTGAAGACGTCGTCGGCATCGTTATCCCAAGTAGCGTGCAAGGTGCGGGCGGATTGCGCGAGCCATGCAGAACGCTCGGCATCGTCGTTAGCAGTTTCAAGGGAAATGCGAACGCGGGTGCGATCGGGCAGCAGCAGTGGCTGGAGCGGTCGTAGCAGGCCGTCTTCGTAGATGGCTTCGATGGCGGTGATCATGGGCGGAGGCTACGAACAAAAGCTGTGTCGTGCAATGCTGTCCTCGCATTTGTGCTCACGATGCGCGTGCGCCACTCGACGTGCGCCGATCCTTTTGCCAATGTCGCTGCAATGAACTCTGCGCATCTCGACGATCTTTTTGCTTTCATCCGTTTTCCCAGCATTTCCACGCTGCCCGAGCGCGCTGGTGATGTCGCCGCGTGCGGCCAGTGGCTCGGTGACAAATTGAACGCGCTGGGATTGACGGCGGAAATCCACGCGACGGGTGGGCATCCCATCGTCGTCGCCCGCAATAAACACATCGCCGGGCGGCGCACGGTGATGATTTACGGCCACTACGATGTGCAGCCCGTGGACCCGATCAGCGAATGGACTTCGCCGCCGTTCGAGCCGGTCGTGCGCGATGGCGTGATCTACGCGCGCGGCTCGACGGACAACAAAGGCCAAATCCTCGCGCACGTGCTCGGGGTGGGGGAGACGCTGCGCGAAAAAGGCGACGTGCCTGTGAATTTGATCTTCCTCATCGAGGGCGAGGAGGAAGTCGGCAGCAAGCATCTCGAATCTTTTCTCACCACGCATCGCGACGAGTTGAAATGCGACATCATCGCCATCTCGGATACCGGCATGATCGCACGCGACACGCCCACTTTTACCTATGGACTGCGCGGCATCGCTGCGATGGAAGTGCGGCTCCACGGGCCGGCCATGGATTTGCACAGCGGCATCTACGGCGGCGCGGTCGCGAACCCGCTCACCGCGCTCGCCCGCCTCGTCGCCACGCTGCACGACGCCGAGGGTCGCGTGGCTGTTGCTGGATTTTACGACGACGTCGCGCCGCTCCAGCAATGGGAGCGCGATGCGTGGGCGCGGCTGCCTTTTGGCGATGCGGAAATTCTCGCCGTCACCGGTTCGCCCGCGCTTTTTGGCGAGGCGGGCTACACGAGCGTCGAGCGACTGGGAGCGCGCCCGACTGCCGAGGTGAATGGCATCGGCGGCGGCTTCCAAGGCGCGGGCAGCAAGACTGTGATTGGCCGCGAAGCGTTCGCGAAACTCACCTTCCGCCTCGTGCCCGGCCAGCGTCCTGCGGACATTCTCGCGAAGGTGCGCGCGCATTTCGAGAAACACTGCCCGCCCGGCGTGCGACTCGAAATCGAAGACGGCCACAGCGGTGATCCCTACGCGACCGACCCGCACAGTGCGTTTGGTAAAGCGGCGCAGCGCGCACTCGCCCGCACATTTCCCGGCAAGGAAACCGCGCTCATCCGCGAAGGTGGCAGCATCCCCATCGTGAACACATTCAAAAAAATCCTCGGTGCCGAAACGCTCCTCCTCGGTCTCGCGCTCCCCGATTGCCGCGCCCACGCGCCCGACGAAAATTTCCCCATCGAAAATTTCGAGGCAGGCATCCGCTTAAATCGCGCACTGCTCGAAGAACTCGCACGCTGATTACAGCACAGGAAGGCGCTGTTCCGAACGGCGCTCGGTGAGATGGACGATTTGGATGCGGTGCTTCATGGCGTGAAGTCGTCGGGGAGCACCACCCTCACGGAAGTCTTCCCAGCAAAGTCCCGCACATTCCGAGTCACGATGACATCCGCATGGCAACCCTCGGCAGCAGCGATTTGCAGTGCGTCTTCAAAATCGCTCATCCCCATGGTCTGCGTGCGCTTTGCGTCGGTGGTGGAGATTTCTGCCACGGATGCCCACGAGAGCACATTGCGGATGAATTCCCACGCCTGACCCCGGCTGCGCTGCTTTTCGATGAGGTAAAAAGCATTCGAGAGCGTATGCACGGCGACAAACCCATCGTTCTGCGGCTCTCCGCAATACTTGATGACCGCCGCGCTTGCGGGAGCACCTGGGCGGCTCAGGAAGACATCGAGCAGCACATTCGTATCGAGGAAAATCCGCATCGCCTACTTTACGTGCTTTTCCATCAAACGCGCCGTCCGCGCGGCATCGAGGTCGGCATCCGTCACGGGAGCGCCCGCGCCAGTCCAGCGATGGAGAAAATCCGCGACTGCCTCCCGTTTGCCGGTTGCAAATGGGGAGTGCCGGGCACGCCGCCGGGCCAGCCAGACGGCAAGTGTCTCCACTTCGTCCTCCGGCAATGTCTCAATCGCCTCCTCGATTTCTGCGAGCGTGCTCATGGGCGCAAGGTGCCCGATGCCGGGTCGAGCGTCAACGCAACGCTGCTATTTTGGGCAGCCGCGAAAATTTCCCCATCGAAAACTTTGAAGCAGGCATCCGTCTCAACCGCGCACTGCTCGAAGAACTCGCGCGCTAAGCTTCGTGCTGGACGCGCATGGCTCGGGGCGCAAGTTTCGCAAAACATGACACAGATACTTTCTCACAAGGACGACGGGAGCACTCCGACACGCGGGCAGGTGAAGCGTGAGCACACTTGGGATTTGTCCCCGCTTTTCGTTTCGCCGAAGGAATGGTCGCACGACTTCGCGGTGCTTCAGCGGATATATCCGGCCATCGGGAATTTTCGCGGGAAGGTGGGCGAGTCGGCGACGACGCTGTGCGATGCGCTGGAATGTGACAAGCGCATCAGCCGTCTCATCGAGCGTCTGCATCACTACGCTTCGCTGCGCAGCGCGGAGGATTCCTCGGACGCCGAGAATCTCGCGCGCGAATCGCAGCTCGATAATTTGCTGACGAAAATCGGGGAGGCTTCGGCGTTTTTCGCGCCGGAAGTTCAGGCGATTGACGACGCGACGTTCGCTGCGTTCCTCGCGGACCCGGCGCTCGCAGAGTGGAAGCTGCGCTTGGAAAAGTTGCGCCGCCTGCGCCCGCACACGCTCAGCGCGGCGGAGGAGCGACTGCTCGCGCTCGGGGACAGCGCGATGACCGGACACGACGAAACATTTTCGCAGCTCACGAATGTGGATATGAAATTCGGCCCGCTCGCGGACGAGACTGGTCGCACGCGGGAGCTGACGCAGAGCAGCTATTCGTCGTTCCTGCAAAAGCGGGACGCGGAGGTGCGCAAGAAGGCGTTTCACCAATTCTACGCGGAGTTTGATGCGCATAAATTCACGCTCGCCTCGACGCTTTCCAATTCGATCAAGGCGGATGTTTTCGAGGCTCGCGCGCGCAATTATCCGAGTGCCCGCGAGGAGGCGATCTTTTCCGACGACGTGCCGGTGAGTGTATATGACAATCTCATCTCCACCGTCCGCGCGAATCTCGCACCGCTTTTCCGCTACTACGCGCTACGCAAGCGGGTGCTGGGGCTTTCGGAGATTCATCAATACGACACCTACGTGCCCATCGTGGCGAGTGTGGATAAACGCACGTCTTTCGACGAGGCCATTGCGATTTGCATCGAGTCGTTCGCGCCGCTGGGCGAAGAGTATTGCCGCGTCCTGCGCGATGGGCTGACGACGCAGCGCTGGTGCGACCGTTACGAAAACAAAGGCAAGCGCAGCGGTGCATTCAGCAGCGGCAGCTACGGCGCGCCGCCTTACATCCTGATGAATTACGAGGAGGATGTTTTCGCGGATGTCTTCACGCTTGCGCACGAGGCCGGGCACTCGATGCACACGTGCCACTCGAACGGCACGCAGCGTTGGCAGGATGCCGATTACCCGATCTTCCTCGCGGAGGTCGCGAGCACTTTCAACGAAGAGCTGCTCACGCATCACCTCCTCGAAAAGACGAGCGACCCGAAGCTCCGCGCCTATCTCATCAATCGCCAGCTCGATGACATTCGCGGCACCGTTTATCGGCAGACGATGTTTGCGGAGTTTGAAAAAATCACCCACGCGATGGAGGAAGCCGGGGAGCCCGTGACGCTCGATACGATCCGCACCGCCTACCGCAGTTTGTTGAAGGATTATTTCGGCCCGGACTTCACGCTCGATGCCGAACTCGATCTGGAGCCGCTGCGCATCCCGCATTTTTACTCCGCATTTTACGTCTATAAATACGCCACGGGCCTGAGCGCCGCCGTCGCGCTGAGCCAGCAGGTTTTGAAAACGGGCGATGCCACCCGCTATCTCGGCTTCCTGCGCAGTGGCGGATCGAAATTTCCCATCCCGACGCTGCGCGATGCGGGTGTGGATATGTCCAGCCCTGCGCCCGTCGCCGCGACGCTCGAACTTTTTGCGCGTCGTGTGACCGAGTTGGAGGAACTGCTCGCCGGGCAGTGACCCCGCGCACTGATTAAAAGCAGGCTTGCCAATGCGGGCCGAGGTTGTTTCAAAAAACAAAACAAGGCCACCAGAACAACACATGGACGCAACGCACCAGCGCCTCATCCTCTCCGCCCAAGGCTATAGCGAACTCGGACTACCCGAGCTTGCGCTCGCGGAGCTTGCTGAATTGCCCGAGGAGTTTCAGGCCGAACCATCGGTCGTGGAAACGCGGCTTTCCGTTTTCATGGAAGCGAAGCGATACAAGGACGCGCTGCAATTTGGCCAAAAGCTCTGCCGTCTGTTGCCGGATAAAACTGCGGGCTTCATCCATTCCGCATTTTGCCTCCACGAGCTTGGCAACACGCAGGCTGCGCGCGAACTTTTACTCAGCGGCCCCGATGCCCTCCGCGCCGAGCCCACGTTTCACTACAATCTCGCGTGTTACGAATGTGCGCTCGGCAATTTCGAGCAGGCACGTGCGCATCTCGATGTGAGCTTTGCGATGGATAAAAAGCTCCGCGACTTCGCGCAAAACGATCCCGATCTCCATGTGCTGCGCGAGTCGGGAGTGATGCCGCAGAAGTAGTCCGGTTGCCGGGTCTGGCAGGGTGCGAAGATAGAGTGATCGAAGATTTCCTAAACTCTCGCTTGCCAAACGGGAAGGAGTCCGCCAGTTTCCGCGCCCTTTTCCGCAAAACTCACACCGACCGTATGTCTACAGAATTGATGACCGAACTGCTTGAAGCCGGAGTCCACTTTGGCCACCAGACCAAACGCTGGAATCCAAAAATGAAGCCGTTCATTTTCGAGAAGAAAAACCAAATTTATATCATTAACCTCGGGGAGACTGTGCGGCAGCTCCACGGAGCTTGTGAGTTTCTTACCAACCTCACCGCCAAAAACGGCAAGGTGCTTTTCGTCGGCTGCAAAAAGCAGGCGCAGGAAGCTGTGAAGGAAGCGGCTGTTGCTTGCGGGCAATTTTACGTGAACCAGCGCTGGCTCGGCGGAACGCTCACCAATCTCAAAACCATCCGCCAAAGCATCGCACGGCTGAACTGGATCGAGAACATGGAGAAGTCGCCCGAGTATTCGAAGATGGGTAAGCAGGAGATTTCCGCCGTCCGCCGCGAAGGCGCGAAGCTGCTCCGCAATCTCGAGGGCATCCGCACGATGGATCGTTATCCCGACGCGCTCATCATCATTGACACCGCTCGTGAACTGAACGCTGTCGCCGAAGCGCGCCGTCTCGGTATTCCAATCGTGGCCATCGTGGATACGAACGCCGACCCGGAGGTGATTGATTACCCAATCGCCGGTAACGACGACGCCATCCGCGCCATCCGCGTCATTCTGCAAAAACTCGTGGACGCCATCGGGACCAGCAGCACCGCTGTGGCGAAGAAGGAGAACGCAGAACTCGCCGGCGTCGCCGAGTAGTCGCAATCCCAGACTTTCCATGGGAGACGAGGGCACGCGCTCTCGTCTCTCTCTTTTTAAACCAACAACACTCTTACAAATATGACCACCGTGAACATTGATGCCAAACAAGTAGCCACACTCCGCGAAAAGACGGGAGCTGGCATATTGGATTGCCGCAAGGCGCTCATGGAGACCAACGGCGAAATGGAAGCGGCCGTGGATCTTCTCCGCGCCAAGGGCACTGCCAGCGCTGCCAAGAAAGCGGGCCGCGCTGCGAACGAAGGTCTCATCGCTCAAGCCATCGTGTCCGGCGCAAAAATCGGCGTTCTCGTCGAGGTGAATTGCGAGACGGATTTCGTCGCGAAAAACGAGAGCTTCCAAGCCGTCACCGCTGGATGGGCTAAGGCGCTCGCAGAAAATTCCTCGGCTGATCTGGAGCCATCGCGCATCGAGGCCGTGGCAAAAATCGGCGAGAATATTCAGATTCGCCGCCACGCCCGTCTCGAAGTGAAAGGCAGTGGCGCAGTCGCAGCCTACATCCATCTCGGTGGAAAAATCGGCGTCCTCCTCGAAGTGGGCGCAGGCAAAGATGCGACGGTGAATCACGATGATTTTAAACAACTCGTCCGCGACATCACCCTGCACATTGCCGCCGCGAGCCCCGTCTGCCTCAATCGCAATCAAGTGCCTGCTACGCTCGTCGGACGCGAGCGCGCCATCTATCTCGAGCAGACGCCGAAGGATAAACCAGCGGAGATGATCGAGAAGATCATTGATGGCAAAATGGCGAAATTTTACGCGAGTGCTTGCTTGCTCGAACAGGGCTTCGTGAAGAATCCCGAGCAGACCATCACCGCCCTCGTCGCCACGACTTCCAAAAATCTCGGCGACACCATCGAGATCCACGGCTTCGTCCGTTATCAAGTCGGCGAAGAAATCGTAGCGTAGTCCGCAGTCGGCTAAGTCCGAACTGGTTTTTACGAGGCCCTGTGGGCCTGACGGAAATCATCAGATGGTCTCAGCCGCCGGATCACTCCCCGTGTTTTAGCGCAGAGCATTCCACTGGAACTGCAAAAGCTTTTCGTGCCTTTTGTTTTTCCTTGTGGCAAAGGCAGCGCCCATTTTTCAGCATGGACGCACAACTTGACCAACTCCGCGACGAAGCCATCGCCGCAATAACTGCCGCCGCCGATGAAACCGCGCTCGACCTCGCGCGCGTGAAATTTCTCGGCCAACAAGGCGCGCTCACCGCGCTCAGCAAGGGGATGAAGGATCTTTCCAAAGACGACAAGCCGCGCATCGGGAAGCTGCTCAACGATGTGCGCAACGCGGTCACTGCCGCGCTCGACGTTCGCAAAGCCGCGCTGCTCGCTGATGCGGACAAGGCTGCGTTTGCAGGCGTGGATGTGACGCTGCCCGGCACTGCAAACTCGTTTGCTGGAATAGGATCGCTGCATCCGATTACCCAGCTTTTGGATCGCACCACGGCGATCTTCCGGCGGATGGGTTTTGCACTCGCAGACGGGCCGGACATCGAGACCGAATGGCATTGTTTCGACGCGCTGAACACGCCCGCCGACCATCCCGCGCGCAACGAACAGGACACTTTTTATTTCGCCGATGGCCGCCTACTGCGCACGCATACGAGCACGGTGCAGATTCGCACGATGGAAAAAACCGCGCCGCCCATCCGCATCATCGCGCCCGGTGCGGCGTATCGGCGCGACGAAATTGATGCGACGCACCTCGCGCAATTCACGCAGATGGAAGGTCTGTATGTGGACGAAGGCGTTTCGGTTGCGGACTTGAAAGGGACGCTGGAGTTTTTCTTCCGCGAGCTTTTCGGCAGCGATGCGAAGTTCAGATTTCGCCCGCACTTTTTTCCATTCACCGAGCCGAGCTACGAAGTGGACATCAAGACATCCATGCTCGGCGCGACCGACCGCTGGCTGGAAATCGCCGGCTGCGGCATGGTGGACCCCGCCGTGCTCGAAGCCGTGAACACCAAGCGCGGCGACCGCGCGTTTGATCCGGAAAAATACACCGGCTTCGCGTTTGGATTCGGTCTGGATCGTCTGGCGATGATCCTCAGCGGCACGCCGGACATCCGCTACTTCACGAACAACGACCAGCGATTCCTCGCACAGTTTTAATCCAATGAAAGTCTCACTCAACTGGCTCCGCGAACTTGTCGAACTCCCGCCGACTGTGCCTGCACTTGTGGATTTACTCACGATGGCGGGCGTCGAGGTCGAGGGCATTGCAACGACCGGTTGCACCATCGCAAATGTCGTCGTCGCGCAGATTCAGGAGTCCGTCCAGCATCCGAATGCGGATCGCCTGAGCGTTTGCAAAGTGGACGATGGCAGCGGCACGCAGCGGCAGATCGTGTGCGGTGCGAAGAACTACAAAGTCGGCGACAAAGTCCCGTGCGCGCTGCCGGGCGCGCAGCTCGCGCCGGACTTTGTGATCAAGGCCGGCAAATTGCGCGGCGTGGAGAGCGACGGGATGCTTTGCTCCGCGAAGGAACTGCAACTTGCCGAGGACGCCGACGGGCTGTTGATCTTGCCAGCGGATGCGCGCGTCGGCACGGCGATCAGCGAATTATTTTCCGGCGACACGGTGCTGGATTTAGAGATCACGCCGAATCGCGCGGACTTGCTGAGCGTGGTTGGGATTGCGCGTGAAGTGGGGACGCTGACGGGGAACAGCGCGCGTTTGCCGAAGTTCCAGCGAGTCGAGGAAAACGTGCCCAGTTCCATCGAGGTCACCGCATCCGAGTGCCTCACCTACACCGCACGGCGAATTTCCGGCGTAAAAGTTGGGCCGTCGCCCGAGTGGTTGCGGAGCAAGATCGAGGCAATCGGTCTGCGTTCCATCAACAACATCGTGGACGTGACGAACTACGTGATGCTCGAACTCGGCCAGCCGCTTCACGCATTCGACGCAGCGACACTGACCGGCGAGATCAACGTGCGACTCGCGCGAAGTGGTGAGGAGTTTCTCGCGCTCGATGGAAAGACTTACAAACTTGCCGACAATCACCTCCTCATCGCCGATGCGGAGAAGGCTGTGGCTATCGCGGGCGTGATGGGCGGCGAACTGACCGGCGTGACCGATGCGACGACGGACATCGTGCTGGAGAGCGCGCAATTTCTCCCGCGAAGCGTGCGGCGCACATCGCGGGAATTGGGAATCAGCACGGACAGCAGCTATCGCTTTGAGCGCGGAATTGATCCTGCCGGCGTCGTTCGCGCGTCGCAGCGCGCCGAAGAGTTGATCTTGGAATTGGCTGGCGGATGCGCGGCACCGCTCCGGGCTGGGTTACCGAAGGACTCTCCGTTCACGGGTCAGGCTGTGGATTTCGGCGGCGAGGTTCTCACTCATTCCGTGAGCCTGCGGCGTGAACGTGTGTGCGCCTTGCTCGGCATTGATGTGTCGTGCGAGCGCATCGAACAGATACTCACTGCGTTCGGGCTGGAGAAGCGTGAAGCTGGCTGGGCTGTTCCTTCCTTCCGTCCCGACCTCACACGCGAGGTGGATCTCATTGAGGAAATTGCGCGCGTCATTGGCATGGATGCGATTCCCGCGCGGACGACGGCGCGCTTTGCTGGCGCAAGCGCAACGGATCGCAATTACGACCGTGCGATGGCACTGCGCCGCGCATTTGTCGCGCAGGGTTTGCACGAAGCGCGGAGCATCACGCTCGTGCCGACGCAGCCGCTTGGGATGGCCTATACGCAGACTGCGCCGGAGAATCTTCAGCGTGTGAAAAACCCGATGAACGATGATCAAGTCGTGCTGCGCCCGCACCTGCTGCACGGACTTCTCACGGCGGTGACGACGAATCTCCGCGCGGGCGCTGCGAGCGTCCGGCTGTTTGAAATCGGTCGCGTATTTTCCACACGCAGGCCGGAGGAATTTCTTCATGCCGCCGTCGTCCTCAGCGGCTTGGTGAGCGAGCGCACTTGGCGCGCAGGGGAAGGACGTGGCGCAGATCTTTTTGATCTGAAAAGTCTGCTGTCTGTCGTGCTCGGCGAGGGCGTCACTTTCAAAACCGACGCCAATCCCGCTCTCGCCCTCTCGCTCGTCATCGAGTTCGCAGGCAAGCCAGTTGGCTTTGCCGGCCAGCTCTGGCCCGCCGATGCCCGCGCGCTCGATGCAACCGCGCCCGTTCTTTTCGCCGAGATCGATCTCGTGGCATTGTGGAAATTGAGCGCGCCGGATGTTGCGAAAAAATACCGTGAGATCCCGCGCTTTCCCGCGACCACGCGCGACATCGCGATGCTCGCCCCGCTTTCACTCGCGCACGAGGAAGTCGAGCGCACGCTCGTTTCTGCGAAGGAACCGCTGCTTGCGGGCGTGGAGTTGTTCGATGTTTTCACCGATGCCACGGGAGCGAAGGTGCCCGCTGACAAAAAGTCGCTCGCCTATTCGCTCACCTATCGCAGCCCCGAGCGCACGCTCACGGCGGACGAGGTGAACGCCGCGCACACCAAGCTCAAGCAGCGACTCACCACGCAACTCGGCGTCGCGCTGCGGGAGTAAATCTTACGCCGCATCATGTGCTGGCCGCTGCGTTGCGCCCGGCATTTTTCCAGCATCGCGTGAGAGCGTCAGGCGAAAGATCGTCCACTGCGCGTCGCTTGATTCGAGCACGAGATCGCCGCCGTGCGCGCGGGCGAGTTCACGGCTGATGCTGAGGCCGAGGCCGTGGCCGAGATCCGAGTGGCTGGCGTCGGCGCGGTAGAATCGATCGAAGACATGCTCCGCTTGTTCGGGCGTGATGCCATCGCCCGTATTTGCAATGCGGATGATGAAGTCCGCCGGAGCAAGCGTCAGCGAAACGCGCATTTGTCCTCCGTGGTGGTTATACTTCACTCCGTTATCGAGGAGGTTGAGCAGGATTTGTGTGATGTAGCGCGAATCGAGCGCGCACGGTGCGGTGGGCGGCAGTTCGCTGGAGAGCGTGATACAGTGTGGTTCGGCGAGGATTTGCGCGTCGTCCAGCGCGGCTTCGATGAGTGCGTGGAGTTCGGCTGGCTGGCAGTCGAGTTGAAGGCGGCCTGCATCTGCGCGCGAGAGCAGAAGCAGGTTCTGACAGATGCTGGCGAGGTGGCGGGTGTCGTCGAGCACTGCTAAAATTTCCCTCTGTGCGTCGGTGGGAATATCGGTGCGACGGAGCAGGCTTTCGAGTGTGACGCTGATGAGTGCGAGCGGAGTCTTGAGTTCGTGCGAGGCGTCCGCGCTGAAGCGCACAGCCTGTTGATAACTGGATGCGAGGCGGTCGAAGGTGGCGTTGAGCACGACCGTGAGCCGTGCGATTTCATCGCGTGTGGCAGGCACGGGGAGGCGCTGTTGGAGTTGCTCGGCACTGATGCGCTCGGCGGCAAAAGTGATGGCCCGCACGGGCTGGAGCGCCTTGCGAGCGAGCCAATACCCGCCCAGCACGATGCCGACGAGTGCAAGCGGTAGTGCGATAACGTAGCTCATGGTCACGTTGTGAATCACCGTATCCACGCTGGTTAAATGATCTGCGAGGTAGATGACGAAATCCTGCTCGACGAAGGTTTCCACGCGCAAATTACCTTCGTTGGAGCGCACGGTGCGAAAGCCTGCGGGGCCTGCGAGATCGAGCGAGCCGAGCTTTGCCGAGCGGCAAAGTATTTCACCGTCAGACTTCGCGACTTGGACGAGAAAGTCCGGCCCCATTTCCTTTATGGCGTTTGAGACGCGCTGGAGATCGCTGCCTTTGTGCTCGTCGAGTTCGCTAATGAATTGCTCGGCATCCTCAGTCAATTCGGCATCCAGCGACTGCACCTGCCCGGCATACGTAATCCACGTTGTGACGACTCCGAGCAGGAGCCCCGCGACTGCGAAGAGCATCGCAGACCAAAACGCGATCCGAGTGCCGAGCGACCAGTTTTTCATCCGGTGCTCAGTTTGTAGCCGTGGCCGAAGACCGTGCAGATGAGATGTGGCTCGAATCCTTCATCCACTTTCTTGCGCAGACGCTGGATATAGACGTCCACGACATTTGTGCCTGATTCCAAATCATAACCCCAGACGTGATCGAGTATCTGTGCGCGTGTGATGACGCGGCCCACGGATCGTATGAGGTATTCGAGCAATGCGAACTCGCGCATCGTCAGCTCAGCTTTGCGCCCGGCGCGCATCACTTCGCGGCTCGTAAGATTCATGCTGAGGTCGCCGACTTTTAGTAAATGCGTCCGCTCGCCCGCTGAACGGCGGAGCAGTGCATTGACGCGGACGACGAGTTCCTCCATCGAAAAAGGCTTGGCCATATAATCGTCGGCACCGATGTTGATCCCTTCGATGCGCTCGGAAGTTTCGCCTCGCGCTGAGAGGATGAGCACAGGAGTGCCGATGTTTTTTTGACGCAGTGCGCGGAGAACACTGATGCCGTCGCGGCCCGGCAGCATGATGTCCAGAACCATGGCATCGTAGGGCTGCGTCGTCGCCAGCCTGAGTGCGTCGTCGCCATTGTGAGCTTCGTCCACAGCGTGGCCGCTTTCGCGCAATGCCTTGCGCAGATAGCCGGCCATTTTCTTTTGATCTTCGACGACGAGGATTCGCATTGGGTTTGGTTGAGGCTGGGCGTCTATTGCTTCAAGCTGCGAGTTTGTATCCGCAGCGCGATGACGGGCTGTTACGGTTGCAGGATCGGTTTCCCTGACGAGACATTCATTCCAGAGTTTGCCTTCTGTTATGCGGGCGTCGCATCATTGCACTCTATGAAAACACTCACACGCTCACTACTTGGCGCACTATGCGTCTGCACACTCACCATGGTCGCCGCTCGCGCCGAGGACGCTGTAAAAATTCCCGGCTTGAACAAAGCGCCCGCCGCCGCTGCAGAGGCGCTCAAGAAATACGCCGCCGATAATGGGATGAAGATCGGCAAAGTCTCCATCGAGAAGCAAGGCAAGGTGACGGTGTATGAAGCCACGCTCAGCGCGGAGGGAAAGCCGGAGCACGAAGTCTCCGTGACTGCGGATGGTAAAATAAAAGGCGAGGAGGAGACTGTTGCCATTGATTCCGTGCCGGAGGCGCCGCGCAAGGCCATCCAGGAAAATGCGAAGGGTGCGAAGATCACGCGCGTGCAAAAAATCAAAGAGGATGGCGTGACGACTTACGAGGCCGAATACAGCGCGAAGGGCAAGACCACGGAGGTGGAGTTTACCGAGGATGGCAAGGTGAAGCCGGAGGAAAAATAGGGCGCAACAATAACCATCTCAACAACGCCACTGCCGTGCTCACCGGGTGCGCAGTGGCGTTGTTTTTTCGGCTCTTCCAATGCTGAATATGAAGGATGCGTCACGCGCAGTTTTGGCAATTTGTTAAGAACATCACGTAAATACGCGGCTCCATGCACAACATACCCAAACTCCGCTTACTCCTCACAACCACCGCCACCGCCTGCGCGCTCGCTGCTTCATTGCACGCGGACACCGTGCTCGAAACCGAGACTGCTGAACTCGGCAAGAAGGGCGACATGCTAATAAGTAATTCCATTCAGTTCGAGCACACGCCCGATGGCAGGACGGCTTTTTCCCTTACTCAGTTCGAGTATGCGATCACGGATCGCGCTGAGATTTTGATCGAGCCTTTCTTCCAGCAATGGGAACACCCGAAGGACGGCAAGAGCTTTCACGGCATGGGCGATCTGGAAATCACGCCCTCCTATATGATCCATCTCGAAGACGAGAAAGGATGGGAGCCAGCAATCGTGCTGGCATTCAAGGTGAAAGTGCCCACGGCTCGCAACCGCGACATCGGCACCGGCGAATACGACTACTATCCGTATTTGATTTTCGGCAAAAAATTCGGCAACTGGCTTTTCAACGTCAACCTCGGCGTGAACTTCTTTGGGCAGACGCCCGACCAGCCATATCGCAAAAACCAATTCATCTATGACTTCTCGGCGGAGTATAAAATTACGCCCAAGTGGAGCGTGTTTGGCGAAGTCTTTGGCAACACTACGCCAGAGGCGGGGACAAAAGGAACGTTCGCTGGGGCTGTCGCCACGGAGTATGCGTTCTCGGAGCACTTCAATGTTTTCGTAAGCGTCGGCTACGATACGGATCGCGTATTCAACGTCCGTCCCGGTTTTAATTTTCCTTTCTAATTTTGGCTCAGGTGTTCCGGCTCACGGAGAAGCGTGCAAGCAACTCCGTGAGCCGGTTTCTGAAATACTTTGTTTCACAAAAAACTGCTCAATGCCAACATCCCGCGCATGAAGAACAGCCGACTCATCCTCGCCGCTTCGCTCGCGATCAGCACAGCGGGGTGCGTGCATTTTACATCAAAGCCGCTCGACGCCTCGGCGAACGCAGCACGGCTATTGAATCGGAGTCTTGCCGGTAAAACATGGACGCTGAAAGCGCTCGCCGACGAGGCCGCGAGCCAGGCACCCGACGTGGCGGTGGCCCGCGCGCAATACGAAACAGCGAAGGCCGCTGTGCGCACCGCAGGCGAACGTCCGAACCCGACCATCGCGATCGCACCGCAAATCGTGACGCCCTACGTAGCGTGGCAGGCGGGGACTTATCCGGTGGATTTCGATTGGACTTTTGAGACGGCAGGCAAGCGTTCGCGCCGACTCGACGTGGCGCGCGCAGCGGTGAATGCGGCGGCGGCACATGTCATAGATGCGGAGTGGAAAGCGCGCGCCGCCGTGCGCAAGGCGCTGCTCGAACTTTACGCCGGAGAGCAGGGCACGAAGCTCGTCGGCGCGGCCATCGCGAAGCAGGACGAACTGCTCAAGATGATGGAGCAACGCATCGCCGCAGGTGCGGAAGCGCGCAGTGCGGCTACAACGCCGCGGCTGCTGCAAGCGCAGCTTCGCTTGAAAGCAGCGGACTCCGCGAAGGGCGCGGCGCTCGCACGGGCTTCGCTCGCCGAGGCGCTCGGCATGAGCACGAGCGGATTGCTCGGCGTGAAATTTTCCTTCGCTCCCTTCGAGGGCGTGCCGGGAAAACGCAACGCCCATCGCCGCGAGGCGCTCACGCATCGCGCGGATGTGATCGCAGCGCTCGCGGATTATGCGGCGGCGGAGAGCACTCTGCGGCTGGAAATCGCGAAGCAATATCCCGACGTGCATCTCAACCCCGGCTATTCATTTGACCAAAACGAAAACAAGTGGACGCTCGGCATCGGACTGACGCTGCCGATTCTGAATCACAATCAAGGCGCGATCGGCGAGGCCGAGGCGAAGCGCAAGGAAGCCGCCGCAAAATTTAACGCCGTGCAGGCGAAGGTGCTCGCCGATTGCGACCGCGCCGCCGCCGCTGTGAGCGCCGCACGCGCGAAGCTCGCGACGACCGACGAAATGCTCGGCGAGCAGGATAAACAGATGGCATCCGAGCAGCGCATGGTCGCCGCCGGCGAAGGCGACAAGGTCGCGCTGCTCAGCGCGCAAGTGGAACGCGCGACCACACTCGCTGCGCGACTCGATGCGCTCATCGAACTCCAGGCCGCTCTCGGCGCGTTGGAGGAAGCCACACAGTCACCACTCGATAAATGAAGAAGCTCACCCATTTTCTCCTCACCACCTGCATCGTCCTCGGTCTGTGCTGGACGCTCTGGATCGGCGTGCGCAAGCAGAAGGAAAAGCCGAAAACCGAAGAAGCCGCACCCGATGCGGCAGCGGAGGAGACGAAGCCGCAGGACTTCGTAGTAATGCTCGAAAAGAAAAAGTGGCAGGCGCTCGACATAGACAAGGGCGAGCCGGAGAAGACGGAGTTGAAGCCGCAGCGCATCGCATTTGGCCGCGTGCTCGACCCGACGCCGCTCATCACGCTCGATGGCGAACTCGCCGCCGCCGAGGCCGCGCTCGATGCTTCGCGCGCGGAAAATGAGCGCACACAAAAGCTGCTCGCAAACGGCGAGAATACTTCGCGCAAAGTCGCGGAGACGGCGCAGGCGCAGTTCCGTGCGGACGAGATCAAGGCCGACGGTTTGCATCGCAGCGCGCTGATCGAGTGGGGCGCGGCGTTTGCCGCGCTCGATGCGGCGAAGCGGCGCGAATATGTCGAGCAGCTCGTGCATGGCGACACGGCGCTCATCCGCGTGGACATCCTGCCCGGCGACGCGCTCGCCGAGCAGCCGAAGAGCGCGCGCGTGCTCGTGATGGGCCGCGAGCAGCAGCCCGTCGAGACGCAGAGCATCACGCCCGCCGCGGATGTGGATGCGAAGACGCAGGCGCAGGGATTCATCCTGCGCGTGGACAAACCGCCCTTCGCGCTGCGCCCCGGCATGGCGCTCACCGCATGGCTGGAGCTGCCGGAGAAACCGCGCGCCGGCTTTGCGGTCCCGCGTTCCGCAATCATCCGCCACGATGGGCGCGCGTGGATTTATGTGCAGGAGGAGGAGGAGAAATTTGTGCGCAAGCCCGTGACGCTCGACACGCCGCTCGATGGCGACAAGGGCTGGTTCGTCGCCGAGGGCGGCGGCATCAAGGCGGACGACGTCATCGTGACCGTCGGCGCGCAGTCGTTGTTGTCCGAGGAACTCAAAGCACAGGGCGGCGGCGCACCGGACTAAATGCTTCGCTTCATCGTCCAACTTTCGCTGCGTCACCGCGGCATCGTCATCGCGCTCGCAATCGGCCTGCTTGCTTGGGGCAGCTACATCGCGTCGCGCGCGCCGCTCGATGTGTTTCCCGAGTTCGTCGCGCCGCAGGTCACGATCCAGGCGGAGGCGCCGGGGCTGAGCGCCGAGCAGGTCGAAGTGCTCGTCACGCGACCCATCGAGAGCGCGGTGAATGGCGCGTCGGATCTTTCGTCTGTGCGCTCGGAAAGTATTCAGGGCCTCAGCGTCGTCACCGCCGTTTTCAAGGACGGCTCGAACATCTACATCGCCCGCCAGGCGCTCGCGGAAAAACTCGGCACACTCTCGCGCCAGCTTCCCGACGGCGTCCGCGCGCCGACGCTCTCGCCGCTCACCTCCTCGACGATGGACCTTTTGAAAATCGGCCTCGTCTCGAAAACGATGTCGGGCCGCGACCTTCGCACGTTCGTGGATTGGACGCTCAAGCCGCGCCTGCTCGCGGTGCCCGGCGTCGCGCACGCGAACGTCTTCGGCGGTGAAGTCGAGCAACTCCAAGTGCAGGTGCTGCCGGAAAAACTCGCGGCGTTTGATCTCACGATGACCGACATTCTCGAAGCCGCGAAACTCGCGACGGGCGTGCGTGGCGCGGGCTTCATTGATACGCCGGGCCAGCGCATCGTGATCCAGACGGACGGGCAAATGTTCACGCCGGAGGAACTCGGCGAAGTCGTTTTGCGAAAGGGCGCGCCCGTCGTGCGGATGCGCGATGTGGCGCGCGTGACGCTCGGCGCGGAGCCGAAATTCGGCGCGACGCTCATCATG
>JAYUIF010000256.1:0-3751 GCA_043766295.1 Spartobacteria bacterium
CCGGAGATTTTCGACGCGGAGATGGCAGCCGCAGGGCATCGGGTGCGCTCTTTCAATGCTGGTGCGGATGCGATGTTTCCGCCGGAGGATACGTATGTGCTGGAGAAAATCCTCGCGCAGCGCACGAAGCCGCCGCGCCTCGTGGTGGTGGAGTGCAACGATGTCATCCCGCATCACCGCATGTGCGATTACAATACTTTGCGGACGATTTATTGGCACGACAATGCACGGATGGCGACGATGTTCCGGTCAGTGTTCTTTTCGGACGGAAAGAAGCGAACGTGGGGCAAACGCTTTGCGAGAATCGCGCAGGAGTGGCCGGATTTCTCCCAACACGCGGGGTGTTGGATGCGACGAAACTCGAACATCGGACGAGGTCACGATTTATTGACGGAGTGGTCGGATGCGGCTCCGCCGAAGGAGTTCTTGGAGTCCAAAATGGGAAAGCGCAGCGATGGTTTCGTGCCGCTCTCCGCAGGAGCAGTGATGAAAGATGAGTTGACCGCTGACTACGAAAAGGAACTCGCCGCGATGCGTGCCAGATCGTGGAGAGGCAGCGAGGGAGATCCGGTGAGTGTGGATGAGTTGCGCGTGAAGCAGCGTCTCGTCGAGCGCGCAGGCGGGCGGATGGTGATGGTGATTCCGCCCTTTGTTGGAGACAAAATTTTTCGCCCGACGCAGGCCACTGACCTGCCACCGTTGTTGGATTTTACCAACCCGGAAAAATACCCGGAGCTTTATGATGCGAAGCACCGCTTGGAAAGCAGCCACATGAACAACGCTGGCTCGCAAATCTACACTCGTCTGCTTGTGCGTGAATTGCTGCCGCTGCTGGAAAAGGAGGCTCGCTGATTTTCGATGTCTGCGCTTCTTGCCAGTCTGCCGCCTTCGCAGCCGATTCTGTTTATTGAGTTTCGCTTCGTTTGGATTTTCGCGGTGATCTTTTTGGTGAATTGGATGCTGCGGTCGAATACGGCGCGGAAGGTTTGGTTGCTGGTTTGCAGCCACGCTTTTTATACGTGTTTTTTCATCGGGGAGCCGGTGGCGTTTTTTCAAAATATCGCGGCGGGGAAGTGGGGGCAGTTGCACGAAGGGTGGTGGTTTCCGCTGTTGCTGTGGTTCAGCACGTTCATGGATTATTTTGTGGGCTTGGGGATCGAGGCGGCGAAGTCGGATCGCGGGCGGAAGCTGTGGGTGATGGGGAGCTTGGTGGTGAATCTCGGGGTGCTCGCGTTTTTCAAATACTACGGATTTTTCGATGAGAATGTGCGGGCGCTGTTTGCGTGGCTGGGGCTTTCGCCGACGTGGGAACCGCTGAAGATTTTCCTGCCGTATGGGATCAGTTTTTACACGTTTCAGAGTCTGTCGTATTCCATCGAGGTGTATCGCAAGCATCTGCCTGCGGAGCGGAGTTTTTTGAATCTGGCGGTTTTCATCGCGTTTTTTCCGCAGGTGGTGGCGGGGCCGATTGTGAGGGCGATGACTTTTTTGCCGCAGACGTTGAAGAGGACGGAGTGGTCGCGGGTGGATGTGCGCGGGTGTCTGGTGCTGTTCTTCCTCGGGTTTGTGAAGAAGTCGTGCGTGAGCGATAATCTCGCCGGGATTGTGGATGCGTATTTTTGCGCACCGCAGGACTACAATGCGTTCAGTGCGTGGGTGGCGATGCTTTGCTATGCGGGGCAGATTTATTGTGACTTCAGCGGCTACACAGACATGGCGCTCGGGGTGGCGGGGCTGCTGGGCTACGAGCTGTGCGTCAATTTTGCGTTTCCCTATTTCGCGGCGAGCATCACCGATTTCTGGCGGCGCTGGCACATGAGTCTCAGCTCGTGGCTGCGGGATTATCTCTACATTTCGCTAGGGGGAAATCGTGGGTCGAAACTTTTCACCTACCGCAATCTCATGCTCACCATGCTGCTCGGCGGACTGTGGCACGGGGCGTCGTGGGCGTTCATACTGTGGGGCGGCTTGCATGGCGTCGCGCTGATTTTCCATCGCGAGTGGGTGCGGCTCGCCAGCGCGAGGATGCTCTCGGTGGTGAAGTGGATCGCGGTGCCGCTGACGTTTCTGTGGGTGCTCCTCGCGTGGGTTCCCTTTCGCGCAGGCGATACCTACGTGGGCGCGGTGGTGCGTGGAAATGAAAAGCAGACCCTTGGTGAAATTACTAATCAAGCCGCTCTAAAACCCATCCGCCTGCTGGGTGACGGATTTTACGATCGGCAGGGCGAGAGACTTCTGGCCAGTCGTGATGCCGTGAAACGCGATGCGCTCACCGGCGACTGGCACCTCGTCGGCGAGCCGAAAATAGTCGTCGCCCATCGCCTCGCCGGCAGCTTTTCCAATACCGTCGCAGTTTGGAAATCGCTGGCCTGTATTGATGGTGGCGGAAGAAAGGATGTTTGCAGGAATAGGATACTGATCGTTTTAGCCCTCCTCGCTTTTGTGCATTGGGTGAATTCGCGCGCGTTCCTCGGGCAATGGTGGCGTCATATCCCGGCATATTGTTTCGCAGTGCTGCTTGGGGCCGGTTCCGCCATGGCGATATTTGCCAAGCCGGTGGTCTATAAAGCGTTCATCTATTTTCAGTTTTGATTCCCGCTTTTCTCGACGAAACCTGAGGCGTATTTTTTGTGCAGCATGAATTTTCTGCGACTGGACGGATTTGCAGAAAAGCTACGGAGACGTAATGATTCACGATAAAATGCAGAAGGTTATTCACCGCGCCGAGCCTTGGTATCAGATGGTTTGGCGAAGTTATTCACAGCTATTCACATCACATGCTAAAAAAACAGTTGCACGCCCATGCTGATTTTTGCTATCTGCCCTGTCGTCGCCGTAACAGGCACAAAACTAAAACACCAAGACACCACCAAACTAACACAAAGACCAATATGACCAAACGCACAATCGCTACGTTATCGGCCTTCGCAGCCGCAGCCTTCATCGGCAGCACCGCCTACGCCGGAACTCCCGTTAAAGACAGCAAGGCGACTAAAGAAGTCGTCAAGGAATCCTGCATCACCGGTGACCTCGGCGTGGACTTCACGTCGAACTACATCTCCCGCGGCGTGCCGCAGGAAAACCAGGGCGTCATCGCTCAGCCTTACGCAGACATCTATTTCAAGATCTATGAAGGCAGCGGCGCACTCACCAAGGCAACATTGAACCTCAGCGTATGGAGCAGCATTCACGACCACAAAACCGTCGCCACTCCAACCACTTCTTCGTGGTATGAGTTCGATTACGCCGCCGGTGTCACGTTTCAATTCGGCAAGCTCAGCGTTACGCCTAGCTTCCTCGCCATCTTGAGCCCGAACGATGCGTTCTTGGACAACTACAATGCCAACATCAACGTCTCCTATGATGACAGCGACTTGCTCGGCGCTTTCGCCATGCACCCGCACGCCACGGTGATGTTTGAAATCGAAGGAAAAGCCGGAACCGGCCCCGACGAAGGCATCTACTATGAATTGGGTATCGCCCCCAGCTTCCAAGCTGGTCCTGCAACTATCAGCCTTCCGATCAATGTCGGACTCGGTAGCAATGGATTCTACGGCGGCACCGGAGACGAGACATTCGGCTTCTTCTCAGCCGGCGTGGCAGCGGAACTCCCGCTCCATTTCCTGCCTGAGTGCCTCGGACAGTGGGCTCTCAAAGCCAACGCGACCTACTATAAACTCGGTGACAACACATCAACCGTGACTAAGGCCACGGGTGGTGATGAAAATCAGTGGTCGTTCGGCGGCGGCGT
>JAYUIF010000257.1:0-8846 GCA_043766295.1 Spartobacteria bacterium
ACAAATCCCAACGACCCCAACAGCAAATTCAGCGTCACTATCACGAGCGCCAACCCCGGCTACACCCTCACCTTCACCGCCCAGCCCTACAAATCCTACGTCATCCAATACAAAGATACCCTCACCGCTGCGTCGTGGACAACGCTCCAATCCTACTCCGCCACCGCCGCCCAGCACACCATCACCTACACAGACTCGACCGGAACAAGCCCAAGATTCTACCGTGTCACCACGCCGTAAACTCAAGTCGCGCTCAATTTGAAACGTGAAGATGGGGAATGCGGATCTGTGCTTGAAACGAAATCACACCCGCTCCAGCCATGCGGACGTTTCGTATTTCTCCTCCACAAAACGCACGGCCAACTCCCGTTCAGCGGTAGTGAAATCCCGCACTTCCAACTCCGTCGCAAAAGCCCGCGCAATCTCCACGCGCCACTCGGTCGGCACGCCTTGCAAGCTGCCTTGGTAAAGCAACCCTTCACGCGTGCGACGCTGTGCGGCACCGGCAATCTTGCGACCGCCAGCGATCACATCGGCCTCGGCGGGACTTTCAAAACACACGCCATTCCCCTGCCCTTCCGGCGCGTGCGCGAGCGATGCGGAAACTCCGTGCGTTGCGAGCCATTGTGCAAGCGCGCCGTGGATGGCGCAGTAGCTCTCACGCGCACTGCATTGCGCAAACGGGTGCGCGATGGGAACGATGATCGAGTAAGTAATATCGTCGCCGTGTGAAACCACGCCGCCGCCAGTCATCCGGCGCACAAGTTCACGACCCGGCCATGCAGCGGCTATCGGCGCATATTTTCCAAAATATCCAAACGACACCGCAGGCTTCGCCCAACGATAGACACGCACCAACGGGCGATCCGCACTGAGCAAAAGCGCCTCGTCGAGCGCCATGTTCAGCGCAGCGGCATGTGGCTCGGCATCGTGGATGACAGTGATTTTTTCAAACAGCACGCCGCCTCGATAGCGAATCACACACAGTTTGTCTTTCTTCGTGATTGCCGTGCGGGCAGCGCGCCTTTACGGATCGCCGCGCTATGGTCAAACCCGCGCTAGGCAAAGGGCTCAGCGCCCTCATCAATCCACGAGTCGCCTCACCCACTCCGCACGCGGAAGAGGGCGAGCGCGTCCAGATGGTCACCCTCGATCAAATCGTCCCGTCGCCGTGGCAGCCGCGCTCTGAATTCCGCGACGAGCATCTGCAAGAACTCGCGGATAGCATTAAAGAAAAAGGAATCATGCAGCCGCTCATCGTGCGGCGCGTGGGTGAAAAATTGGAACTGATCGCCGGCGAACGCCGCTGGCGTGCAGCACAGCGCGCAGGGCTGAAGGACGCGCCAATCATCGTCCGCACCGCCAGCGATCAAGACGTGCTCGAACTCGCGTTGATCGAAAACCTCCAGCGCGAAGACCTGAATCCCATCGAGGAAGCGCGCGCATTTTCACGCCTCGCGAAAGACTTCCTGCTCAAACAGGAGGACATCGCCAAAAAAGTCGGCAAGAGCCGCGCAGCGATTGCCAACACGATGCGACTGCTCGACCTCCATTCGCAGGTGCAAACGTGGGTCGTGCAAGAGCGCCTCACCGTCGGCCACGCCAAAGTTCTGCTCGGTGCAAAGAGCGCGGAAGAGCAACTCAAACTCGCCGAGGAAACGCTGCGGCGCGGCCTCACCGTTCGCGGAACAGAACAGATGATGGCCGATCATTTTGCAGGTAACGGCGCGCGCAAACCCAAACGCGGCGCAGCAAGCAGCCCACAGATCGATCCCGCCATCGCGCATTTGCAGAACCGCCTGCGCCAGCACCTCGGCACGCAGATCGCATTTCATCACGGCGAAAAAAAGGGACGTTTCGAGATCGAATATTACGGCAACGACGACTTGCAACGGCTGCTCAAACTCATCGGCCTGCCGGAGGAAGAGTGAACTTGATCGCTGGAAGAATACTTTTCGCGCTCTGCCTGCTGCTCAGCGCCTGCAAGGACAGCACACAAAAAATCACACCGCGATCTTTGCCGCGCATCAGCACGCCGACGGATCTGTGGAAGGAATTTTCCGGCGAAAAAGCATTCGATCATGCGCGCACACAAGTCGCACTCGGCCCACGTCCCTCCGGCTCCGCCACCATCGAAAAAGCACGCACGCACATCGCGGAGACCCTCAAGGCCGCAGGCTGGCAGGTCGAGCGGCAGGAGTTTGAAGACACACCCGTGCCCGGAAAGGGCGCGCTGAAATTCGTCAACCTCATCGCCCGCTTTTCCGCCACCGCAATGCAGCCCGTGCCGACAAACACCCAGCGCGTCATCGTCTGCTCGCACTACGACACAAAGCGCATGGGCGGCATCAATTTCGTCGGCGCCAACGATGGTGCATCCTCCACCGGCGCACTGCTCGAACTCGCCCGAGTCCTCGCCACCACCCCGCAATTTGCCGAGCATTTCGAACTCGTTTTTTTCGACGGCGAAGAAGCCGTCGAGAAATTCGGCAACCCGTTCGATGGCCCGGACGGCCTCGTCGGCAGCCGCCACTACGCCCGCACACTGCGCGAAAGCAGCCGCGCCAAGCAGTTCCAGTTTGCCATCCTGTGGGACATGATCGGCGACAAAAATCTCACCGTCACACTCCCCAACGACACCCCGCCGCAACTCTCCGCCGCCCTTTTCGCCGCAGGTGAAAAACTCGGCACCCGCAAAAATCTGGGAGCCTATTCCGATCCGATCCTCGACGACCACGTGCCCCTCCAAATCATCGCCAGAATCCCGTCCATGGACATCATAGATTTCGACTACCCGCCTTGGCACACCGGCGGCGACACCCTCGATAAACTCAGCCCCGAAAGCCTCCGCATCATCGGCCAGATCACTCTTTTCATGCTCACTCAAGAGCTAGGAAAATAGCCCCCCGCAGCCGAGCCGCTGCATTTTTCCCGACGAAACTGTTGCCATAAAATGATCGCTGTGCTTCTCTCCCCGTCCCGCTTCGCGGGCAGAACGCAGCCGTAGCTCAACTGGATAGAGCATCTGACTACGAATCAGAAGGTTCAAGGTTCGACTCCTTGCGGCTGCACCACTTCTCCCGGTTAGCCCGGCACACTCCCTCCAATTTCGATCCTCCGCCCGGCCCACTCAATAAACTCAACCCGCCACTTGACCCCTCGCTCAATAGATACAGAATGTAGATATGAGCACCGCAAAAATATTCCAGCATGGAGGCAGTCAGGCCGTCCGCCTACCGAAGGCATTTCGCTTTTCCGGCAAAGAAGTTCTGATCGAGAAACATGGCGACGACGTCCTTCTCAGACCTGTGCCTGCACCAAAATTTCGCACATTCACCGAAATCGCACGCTTCCTCGCCAAAAAGTTTCCGAATGCCGCTGATTTCCCCGAGCCGCCTACGCGTTCTAAAAAGCACGAAAGACCGATCGTCGAGTTTTGATCCTGACGCTCAATGAAGCCTTCATTTCTCCTCGATTCGAGCGTCTGCATTCCAGTGCTGCGCAACAAAACCGGCCTCGGAAAACTTCCCGATCCCGCACTCACCGGCATCCCCGTCATCGTCGCAGCGGAACTTTGGACCGGAGTGAAGAAAAATCTAAAGACGCATCCACAACAGGCCGGGCGTCTCGAAGCATTTCTTGAGTTCTTTTGGATCGCGGACTTCACCCTCGAAGCCGCCGAGCACTATGCCGACATCCGCGCCACGCTGGAGGCGAGCGGCAAAACCATTGGCCCGCTCGATCTTCTCATCGCCGCCCAAGCCCGCAGCCTCGGAGCCACACTCGTCACCGCCAACGCCAGCGAGTTCAAGCGCGTCAAAGGGCTGAAGGTTCAAGCGTGGAAATAAATCATCGTCCCGATTCACTTCCCGTGGGAGCGATGAAAACGCAGAGTTGAAAAGGTAAATGCCCTCGCGCTGAGTTCGCAAAGATTTGGCCTTTTAATTCCTCGCAAAAGTCGGCTAGGTGCGTGCTTGGCACCAAGGAATATGACCCCGGAAGAAAAAGCCCGTGAGCAAATAGACGCGCAACTCGCCGCGTCCGGCTGGGCCGTTCAGGATTACAAAGCATTCAATCCCTCCGCTGCGCGAGGTATTGCGTTGCGCGAAGTCCAGCTCAAGTCCGGGCGCTGTGATTACCTGCTGCTGGTTGACCGCAAGGCCGTTGGTGTGATTGAGGCAAAAAAGGAAGGTTCCACGCTTTCCACTGTCGCCGAGCAGTCCGGACACTATGCGGAAAATCTGCCTGACTTCATTCAGGCTGCATCGCCCGGCTCCTTGCCCTTCCTTTACGAATCCACCGGAGTTGAAACTTTCTTTCGCGACGAGCGCGATCCCTCTCCCCGCTCCCGTCGTGTTTTCTCGTTTCACCGTCCGGGAACTCTCGCGGAGTTGCTCGCCCAGCCCGATACGCTCCGCGCCCGGCTTGCCGCCATGCCTGCGGCTCACCCACTTCCCGTGCAAAACCTCCGCGCCTGCCAAGTCGAAGGCATCACGCATCTCGAAGAATCCTTCGCCGCTGTCCATCCGCGCGCGCTCATCCAGATGGCCACCGGCGCGGGCAAGACCTACACGGCTTGCAGCTTCACCTACCGGCTCATCAAGCACGCCGGAGCGAAGCGCGTCCTCTTCCTCGTGGATCGGTCGAACCTCGGACGGCAGGCGCGGGGCGAGTTTGACCAGTTCGTCACGCCCGACACCAATCGCAAGTTCACTGAACTTTACAACGTCCAACATCTCACCTCGAACGCGCTTGACCCCGTCTGTCGCGTCACCATTTGCACCATCCAACGGCTTTACTCGATGCTGCGCGGTGAAGAATTACCCGAGGACGCGGAAGAAATGTCCACATACGAAATCAGCGCCGCCGACTCACGCCCCAAGGAAGTTGCCTACAATCCCGCCATTCCCATCGAGATGTTTGATTTTGTAATCACCGATGAATGCCACCGTTCTATTTACGGACTCTGGCGTCAGGTGCTGGAATACTTCGACGCCTTTCTCATCGGCCTCACCGCTACGCCCTCGAAACAGACCATCGGGTTCTTTAATCAGAACCTCGTGATGGAATATAACCACGAGCGCGCCGTCGCTGATGGCGTCAATGTCGGCTACGAAGTCTATCGCATCAAAACGCAGGTCACCGAGCAGGGCGGCCTCGTCGAGAAAGGTTTCTATGTGGATCGCCGCAGCAAAGAGACCCGCGCCGTCCGCTGGGAGCGCCTTGATGATGACCTCACCTACGCTGCCAAAGACCTCGACCGCTCCGTCGTGGTGAAGTCGCAAATTCGCACCGTCCTCCAGGCTTTCAAAGACGCGCTGTTCACCGAGCTTTTTCCCAGCCGCACGCTCGTCCCCAAGACACTCATCTTTTGCAAGGACGACTCGCACGCCGAGGACACCGTGCATCTCGTCCGCGAAGTGTTCGGCAAAGGCAACGACTTCGCGAAGAAGATCACCTACAAGACCTACAACCCGGAAACGAAGCGCTATGAAAAATCCGAGACGCTCATCCAAGAATTCCGCACCTCGCCACAACTCCGCATCGCCGTCACCGTGGATATGATCGCCACCGGCACCGACATCAAACCGCTCGAATGCCTCCTGTTCCTGCGCGATACCCGCAGCCGCACGTATTTCGAGCAAATGAAAGGTCGCGGCACACGCGTCCTCACATCCACCGATTTGCAAGCCGTGAGCGGCGCGGATGCGCGGGCCAAGACTCACTTCGTCATCGTGGATGCCGTGGGCGTGTGCGAGAGCGACAAGACGGATTCCCGCCCGCTCGAACGCCAACGCAACGTCGCCTTCGACAAATTGCTACTCGGCGTGGCCCTCGGCAAACGCGACGAAGACACCCTCACCACGCTCGCCGGACGCCTCGCCCGGCTCGACCGCGAAATTCCCCGCGACGAAGCGAAGAAACTCACCGCCCTCGCCGGTGGCCAGTCGCTGTCCGATCTCTCCGGCACACTGCTCCGTGCGATTGACCCCGACGCCATCGCAGAACGTGCGACAGGGAGGCCCGGCGCATCCCCCGCCGAAGTCGCGCCCGATCAATTTGAAGTCGCAAAGAAAGAACTAGCCGACGCAGCCTGCGCCCCGTTCGACTTGCCCGCTCTGCGCGACGCTCTCGCCAAGGCGAAGCAGGACGCCGAGCAGACCATAGACACCGTCACCGTGGACACCGTCCTCAGCCAGGGCTTCGACGCTGCGGCGAAGGAAAAAGCGTCCGCGCTTTTAAAATCCTTCCGCGACTACATCGAACAGCACCAGGCCGAGATCACCGCGCTGCAAATTCTGTATAGCCGTCCCTACAAACAACGGCTCACGGAAAAGATGCTCAAGGAACTGGAAGAAAAATTGAAAGAGCCGTTCGGCACTCAACCCGTCGCGAACCTCTGGCACGCCTATGAAGTAACTGCGGATAGCGCGGATGGCGCGGATAAATCCCGTTCCCCATCCGTGAAATCCGCGAAATCTGCGGTAAAAAAGAATCCGGCCTGCCGTTTTTCCGACCTCGTCGCCCTCGTCCGCTTCGCGCTTGAACAACAATCCGTGCTCGCGCCCTTTGCCGATTCCGTGTCCGAACGCTTCAACGAATGGCTCATGGACAAAGCCAAGGCCGGAGTCGCGTTCAACGTCGAACAACTCGCGTGGCTGAATTTGATTCGGGACCACATCGCCACCGCTATCAGCATCGAGCCGGAGGATTTTGATTCGGTGCCGTTCAATCAACACGGCGGCTTGGGTAAGGCCCATCAACTCTTCGGCGAAAACTTGTCCAAGATTCTCGACGAGTTGAACCAGCAACTTGTAGCCTGACGCCGACACATGCATCGCATCTTCATCAGCAGTGTGCAGAAGGAATTCGCCGCCGAACGGCGGGCGCTCAAAGATTACATCCATGGCGATCCGCTGCTGCGCCGCTTCTTCGAGGTCTTTCTATTTGAAGATCTGCCGGCGTCAGACAAGCGGGCGGATGCGGTGTATCTCGACGAAGTCACGCGGTGCGACATTTACGTGGGCCTCTTCGGCGACGAATACGGTTTCGAGGATGTTGAGGGCATATCCTCGACCCAACGCGAATTCACGCACGCCACCCAGCATCGCAAGCAACGGCTGATCTTCGTCAAAGGCGCTGACGATGCAGCCAAGCATCCCAAGATGCGGGCGCTCATCCGGCAAGCCGGCAATGAATTGATCCGCCGCCGGTTTGCCACGGTGGCTGAGTTGATTGCCGGCATCTACGCTTCGCTCGTGCGTTACCTGCTGGAGCACGAACTCATCCGCGAAGGTCCGTTCGACGCCGCGCCCTGTCGCGGCGCCGCCCTGGCCGATCTCGATCCCGAACGCATGGCGTGGTTTCTTCGCGAAGCCAAGCGCGCCCGCAGTTTTCCGTTGTCCGAGAACGCGGAGCCGAAGGAACTGCTCGTGCATTTGAATCTGCTCCACGCCGATATCCCCACGCACGCCGCCGTGCTGCTCTTTGGCCGTCAGCCCCAACGCTTTCTCATCTCGTCCGAGATCAAGTGCGCCCACTTCCACGGCACCGACGTCGCCAAGCCCATTCCCTCCTACCAAGTTTACAAGGGCACCGCCTTTCAACTGGTGGACCAGGCGGTGGACTTTGTGCTTTCCAAGATCAGCCTCGCCGTCGGCACCCGCGCGGCGGGCACGCAAGTGCCGGTCAGCTACGAGTTGCCGCCCGATGCCGTGCGCGAAGCCATCGTCAACGCCGTCGCGCACCGCGATTACACCAGCACCGGCAGCGTGCAGGTGATGCTCTTTGCCGACCGGCTGGAAGTGTGGAATCCCGGCACGCTCTCGCCCTCGCTCACGCTCCAGCAATTGCGCGAGCCGCACGGCTCTTTTCCCGCCAACCCCTTGCTCGCCGAACCGCTCTATCTCGCCAAATACATCGAGCGCATGGGCACCGGCACCCGCGACATGATCCGCCTCTGCCGCGAAGCCGGCCTGCGCGAGCCGCAATATTCTATCCGCGACGGCTTCGTCCAGACCCTCTGGCGGCCCGCCCCGCAAGTCGCCCCCGAAGTCACCCCGCAAGCTACCGCGCAAGCTACCGCGCAAGATAAAACCCTGTCTTCCGCTGTGTTGCAGCAACTGGCCGAAGCTCTCGGCATATCCACCGCGCAAGCTACCGCGCAAGCTACCGCGCAAGTCGGTAAAGTCCTGACCACTGCTGATTCCGAAGCGGGGCAGACTCGCGAAGAACTTCAGGCGGCTGCCGATATCACTCACCGCGAACATTTCCGAAAAGCCTACCTCGAACCGCTGATTGCCGCTGGCTGGCTGGAACGCACTATCCCGGACAAACCCACCAGCCCGAACCAGAAATACTGCCTCACCGACAAAGGCCGGGCATGGCTGGCGGCGCGCAAATCGGAGGGGAAGAAATGAATTGGCACGACCACATCGCCACGGCCATCAGCATTGATCCGGAGGATTTGGAACTCTCACCATTCAACCAGCGCGGCGGCTTGGGCAAAGCGCATCAACTCTTCGGCGAGCAACTGCCCAAGCTGCTCGATGAACTCAACGAGGTCCTCGCGGCATGAGTGCAAACCCCGACACCGCAGCCCCAACGGGGCGAAACAAACCAGCCCAGGGCAAAGAGCGCAGCGACGCCGCCCTGGGTCACGCATCCCAAAACAAGGCGAGTCCTGAAGCGGCGAAACAAGGCGGCTCAACCGCTCCCTCAGCGACAAACGCGCCTACACCTACGAGCAATACGCCTCCATGGTGGGCCAGGAATTGATCAAGAACGACGCTTAAAAAAGGAGAAAGGCCCTCAGCGCCTGATCAAGCAGCATTTTCACTGAATGC